>JBEBFV010000196.1:0-10262 GCA_040081795.1 Limisphaerales bacterium
CGTCACCTACGAACTCCTCAAGCGCGGCCACTCCGAAACCGACGTGAGGAAAATCCTCGGCGAAAACTTCCTCCGCGTCTTCGCCGAGGTGGAGCGCCGCGCGACCGCGAAGCCGGATCGGATAAGCGGCGGCACCGGGGCCAAGGCGCGATAACCTCCCTCTCTCTCCATGGGAGGTTCATGGGAAAGGGAAGCGCGGTTCAGCCACGAGGCTTGATTCACCTGAATGTAACCTTACACTCCGCCCGTCCCAAGCAGGCCGCCGGCGGTTTGAACTGCGACGGAAAAAAACTTTATGGACGAGCAACCGAAAATTCCGACGCCATCGCCCGTGCTGCTGCGCGAGTTGAACTACGCCTACACCCCCGTCGTCGCGTTCGTCATCGTCGCCATTGTCGCGCTGGTGCTGTGGACCAAGCGGCTCGGCCCCACCACCCTGCTCGCCGAGGCGGAGACCATTGACGCCATTGTGTCCAGCCCGCAGCCCGGCGTGCTCGCCGAGGCCAGCAAGGACATCCGCATCTTCTCCAAGGTCGCCAGCGGGCAGATCGTCATGCGCCTCGTCGGGGCCGACCCGAAGAACCCGGTGGCGCTCGCGGCACCCATCGAGGGCACGATCACCAGAATCCACCGCTACCCCGGCGACACCAACGCCGTCGTCGCCGCCGGCGAGCCCATCATGACCATCACCGCGCCGAGGCCAGACCGGCTCATCGCGTTCCTGCGCCAGCCGCTGACCTTCGATCCCAAGCCCGGCATGAAGGTGGTCATCCGCCCGCGCGCGCGCAGCCGCAAGACTTTCGAGGCGACGATTGACAAGGTCAGCCCGCAGCTCGCGCCCATCCGTGGCGCGCTCCTGCCCCCGGGCCAGACGCGCGTCGAACTGGGCCTGCCCATCATCATCGAGAAGCTCCCCGCCGACCTCGCGCTCTACGCGGGCGAGATCGTGGACCTTACGATTTACCCGAACGACGTCTCAGCCCCAAGCTCTGCTCCGACCCCAGCGAAGTAGTCGTTCCCCTCCGCGCCACCCGTCACTCCGCGACGGAGGACGATCTCACCCGTGGCTGGTTCGCCATGAAGTAGAGCACCGGCACAGCCATGCGGCTGATGAGGAGCGAGGCGATTTCCCCGGCCATCAGCGAGATGGCGAGGCCTTGGAAGATCGGATCCGCCAGAATCACCGCCGCACCCACCACCACGGCCATTGCGGTCAGCAGCATCGGGCGGAAGCGCACCGCGCCCGCGTCCACGACAGCCTCGGCCAGGGGCATCCCCTCGCGCAGGCGCTGCTCGATGAAGTCCACGAGGATGATGGAGTTGCGCACCACGATGCCCGCGCCGGCCATGAAGCCGATCATCGAGGTGGCCGTGAAGAACGCGCCCATCCCGCCGTGCGCCGGCAGGATGCCCACCAGCGAGAAGGGTATCGCCGCCATCACAATCAGCGGCGTGAGGAACGACCGGAACCAGCCGACCATCAGCACGTAGATCAGCACGCACACCGCGGCGAAGGCGAGGCCGAGGTCGCGAAAGACTTCGAGCGTGATGTGCCACTCGCCGTCCCATTTCATCGCGGGCCGGGCGTCGGAGAAGGGCATGGTGGCGTTGTAGAGGTCAATACCCAGCGCCTTCATCTTCTTGTTCATCTCGAAGATCGCATACACCGGACTTTCGACCACGCCCGCCACATCGCCGATGACGTAGGTCACGGGCAGCAGGTTCTTGTGGTAGATGCTTTTGTCTTCAAGGGTGTGCTCCACCTTCACCAGCTCGCGCAACGGCACCAGCGGAGCCGCACCGCCGGTGCCGGGTTCAGGCAGCGCGTTGGCATCGCCAGAGCGCACGCGCAAGGCGAGCAGTTCCTCGGGTGAAGTGCGGGCGGAGCGCGGCAGTTGCAGCATGAGGTTCACGTCCTCCTTCTCGCGCGGCAGGTGCATGAGGTCCACGGACTCGCCGCCCACCGCAATGCGCAAGGTCTGCGAAATGGTCTCGGCGCTGATGCCGTGGAGCGCGGCCTTTTCCTTGTCGATGACGAAGCGCGCCTTCGGCTGGTCCGCCTCCAGATACCAGTCCACGTCCACCACGCCGGGCGTGCTCTTGAAGCTGTCGCGCACCTGACGGGCGGTTGCGTGGCGCGTCGCCTCGTCGGGGCCGTAGATTTCGGCGACGAGCGTTTGCAGCACGGGCGGGCCGGGCGGCACCTCGGCCACGGCCACGCGCGCGCCGAACTTCTCCGCAATGGCCGCGACCCGCGGGCGGACGCGCTTGGCGATGTCGTGGCTCTGCGCCTTGCGCTCGTGCTTGGGCGCGAGGTTGACCTGGATGTCCGCGACGTTCGCACCGCGCCGCATGAAGTAATGGCGCACGAGGCCGTTGAAGTTGAACGGCGCGGCGGTGCCCACGTAAATCTGGTAGTCCGTGACCTCGGGCTCCGCGCGCACGGCGGCGGCGATTTCGCGCGCGGCCTGCGCGGTGCGTTCCAGCGCGCTGCCCTCGGGCATGTTGAGGATGATTTGGAACTCCGACTTGTTGTCGAACGGCAGCATCTTCACCTTCACCCAGCCCGCGCCAACCGTCGCCATCGCCGCGAGGAGCAAGCCGCTGATGACCGCGAGGAAGCCCCACCGCCAGCGGGGATGGGCGAGCAGCGGACCCATGATGCGACGGTAGAGGCGGGTGAAGGCGTCGTCGTCATGGGCGGAATGGGCAGGCGGAGTTGAAGGGTTGAAGGGTTGAAGGGTTGAAGAAGCGTCCGCACGCGAGTCCCCTTCAACGCTTGAACCCTTCAACTCTTCAACCTTCCCGCTCGCTTCAACCCCACCTCCATGCACAGCCAGCCGTTCCTGTCCGCCGCGCCACCTCAGCATCCGCACGGCCGCCCACGGCGTGACGATGAACGCAATCGCCAGCGACCAGCCCATCGCCGCGCTCGCGCCAATCGGAATGGGCCTCATGTATGGCCCCATCAGCCCGCCGACGAACGCCATCGGCAGCACTGCACCGATGACCGCGAACGTCGCGAGGATGGTTGGGTTGCCGACTTCGTTGACGGCTTCGACGGCGATGTCGCTCCAGTTGCGGCCCTTGTTCTGCGGCAGGTGGAAGTGCCGAACGATGTTCTCGACCACGACAATGGCGTCGTCCACCAGGATGCCGATGCTGAAGATGAGCGCGAACAGCGTAATGCGGTTCAGCGTGAAGCCGTAGAGGTAAAAGACCAGCAGCGTAAGCGCGAGCGTCGCCGGAATGGCCACGGCCACAATGCCGGACTCGCGCCAGCCCAGCGTGAGCCAGATGAGCAGTGACACCCCCGCCACCGCGATGAACATATGCAGCAGCAGTTCGTTGGACTTCTCGGCGGCGGTCCGGCCGTAATGGCGGGTGATGGAAACGTCCACGTCGCGCGGGATGACCGTGCCCTTGAGCAGCTCGACCTTGCGCAGCACGTCCTCGGCGACGGTGATGGCGTTGGCTCCCGGGCGTTTGGCGATAGCCAGCGTTACGGCGGGTTGGTCGGCAACCCCGTGCCGGCGGCTTGCAGCCGCCGCCCCGGACACATCATTCACCACAGACGGCGATTGCAAATCGCCGGCACCGGCCGGGCCGCTCCCGAAGAACACGTAGTTCGCCGGCTCCTCCGCGCCATCCAGCACGTCGGCCACTTCGCGCAGGTAAACGGGTTTTCCGCCGAACACTCCCACCACCACGTTGCCCACGTCCTCCGCGCTTTGCAGGAACGCGCCCGTCTCGATGACCACGGCCTGGTTGCCGGCCGTGAGTTCGCCGGAGCGATACTGGCGATTCGCCTGCCGCAGCATCGGCACGAGGCCGGCAGGCGAAAGGTTGCGCGCGGCGAGTTTCGCGGGGTCGAGCAGCACGCGGACTTCGCGGCGCGCGCCGCCGATGAGCGTGGTTTCCGCCACGAGCGGCACCTGCTTCACCGCGTCGTCCACCTGCGCCACGAGCCGGCGCAAGGTCAGGTGGTCGTAGCGCGCGCTGTGAAAGGTCAGCGCGAGGATGGGCACGTCGTCAATGGACTTGGGCTTGATGAGCGGCCAGGTGACGCCGTGCGGGATGCGGTCGAAGTTCGCGCGCAGCTTCTCGGTGAGCCGCGAGAGGGCGGTGTCCGGGTCGGAGCCGACCTTGAAGCGCACGATGACGAGCGACTCGCCGGGGCGCGAGGTCGAGTAGAGGTATTCCACGCCGGGGATTTCCCAGAGCAGCTTCTCCATCGGCCGCGTGGCCCGTTCCTCGACCTCCTTCGCGCTGAAGCCGGGCAAGGCCACCAGCACGTCAATCATCGGCACCTTGATCTGCGGCTCCTCCTCGCGCGGCAGCAGCACGATGGCGGCGAGGCCGAGCAGCATCGAGGTGATGACGATGAGCGGCGTGAGCTTGGAATCAATGAACGCCCGCGCGATGCGACCAGCGATGCCGAGGGCAGGCGGCGAAGTTGGCGCGGGAGAAGTCATGGGGTGCGGGCGGCGAGCCGCTTCTTCTCCTTCTCCCCCATCGGGGGAGAAGGCCGGGATGAGGAGGCGGGGCGTGCGGCGTGAAAGAATGCGCGTCGGCGCAAGTGGACCACCCCCTCACCCTGACCCTCTCCCCCGATGGGGGAGAGGGAAACAAGCTTCGGATGCCAACTGACTTTGGTCGGTTGAAGGCGCGCACTCATGGCTTCACCTCCAGCTTCTGTCCGTCCACCAGCGCGGCCGCACCTTCCACCACGAGCACCTCGCCGGAGTTCACTCCGGACACAATTTCAATCTCGGGTCCGAGCCGCTTGCCCGTCTTGACGAGGCGCATCTGCGCCTGCTGGCCGGCGACGACGAAGACCAGTTCCATCTGCCCGCGCACGACGACGGCGCTGGCGGGCACGCGGAGCGCGGTGACCTCGGCGACGGGAATGGCGACGCGACCAAACTGTCCGCTGCGCAGGCCGGGCGTCGCGGGCAGGTCGAGTTTCACGAGGAACGTGCGGCTACCCGCGTCAGCGGCGGGGGCGATTTCGCTGATGCCGCCGGACAGTTCCGCCTTTAGCGCGGCGATGTGGACCGGCAGACGGTCGCCTAGTTTGAGGTTGGCGAGCAGCGCCTCGGGCACGTCCGCTTCGAGGCGGAGAGCGGCGGGATTTTCCAACTCCAGCAACGCGCGCCCCGGTGTGGCGAGGTCGCCGACGTCGGCGCGCTTGTGCGTGATGACTCCGTCGAAAGGCGCGACAATCTTCGTGTAGCCAAGGTGCGTCTCCGCCTCGGTCACGGCGGCGGCGGCCACGCGCTGGCGCGCCTGCACGGCGTCGAACTCCTGCTGCGTCACTGCCTTGTCCGCAATGAGTTTTTGGAAGCGCTGCAAGTCCTTCGCCGTCTGCTCCCGCAGGGCCGTCGCCTGGTCGAGCCGCGCCTGAATCTCACGGGCGTCGAGCTGCACTAGGAGCTCGCCCGCCTTCACGGCCTGCCCCGGGGCGACGAGCATCCTCTCAATGCCGCCGCTGACCTTGGCCGACACGGCGGCGGAGAGCTTGGGCCGCACGGTGCCGACGATTTCCTCCACGGCCAAGCGCCGCTGCGACTCAACTTTGAGCACGCCCACTGTCGCCGTCGGGAGAGATGGCGCGGAAGGCAGCACGGATATCTCGTGCTTTTTGCACGCCGCCAGCAGGGCGACGATGAGAAGGGGAAGCAGGAGTTTCATGGCTTGGATTCCAGTTTGGGCAGCAACTCGCCCGGATGACGGCGACGCAAATCCTCGAAGAGCACGCGCCCCTGTTCATCCGCCGCGTCCGGCTCGAAGCCGGAGTCGTGCAGCAGTTCCTGCAACGACATGGCATCCTCGACCCTGACGCGGGCGGGCATCGTCTCCGCGCGGGCGAAGACATCGGCCACGGTGTCGAACATCGCGATCCGCCGGCGCACCTCGTCGGGCAACGCGAGGAACAAGTAGTAGTGCAGCCAGGTCCCCCGCCGGGTCAGGACGAAGCTGCAATGCCGCGAACTGGAGTCGTCCGGCGCACAGCCCTCCTGCACGACCATGAACGGCCCCCTGCCTTCCGTGTGCAGCAGCCGACTCAACTCCAGCAACTGAAAGTCCTGGTAGCTGTTCGTGATGGTGCGAGTAGCGATCATGGGGTGGGACGGGTCGTTTGTCTGCCGGCGCATCGTCAATGCGGTGGATGATCCCGGCCAGACTCAGGCTTGGCGGTCATTCACCGCACTTTGGCCCGCAGCAGTCGCCGCCTGGCTGGCCGCGCCCCACGCCGAGCCGGCGCAGAATGTTGCAGGCCGGGCAGAAGCCGGTGAAGGCCGACTGGATGAGGTTCACGCCCACAAAGGCGGCGAGCCACAGCCAGTGGCGGTCCACGAAGTGCGCGAGTGCCAGGCTGAGTAGAACCATGGTGCCGGCGAGGATGCGGATGGCGTTTTCCATTTTCATGTTGCCTTTCGGGTGGTGCCCGCGCACCTTGCGCAGGAACTACTAAATGAGTATATGCTCATATACAGGCTGTCAAGCCGCCCGTTGAAATGAAGGCGAACAAGCTTCCCCCCGGTGCCTTGGAACTCATCGCTGCCCGCTTCCGCGTGCTGGGCGAGCCGAGCCGGCTGCGGCTCATCGCCGCGCTGGAGAAGGGTGAGAAGAATGTCACCGAGCTGGTGGAAGCCACGGAGCTGACGCAGGCGAATGTGTCCCGCCATCTCCAGACGCTGACCGAGGCGGGGATGCTGGGCCGGCGCAAGGAGGGCTTGAATGTCTATTACTTCATCGCCGACAAGTCGCTGTTCGAGCTGTGCGACCTTGTCTGCTCGCGCCTGCAGAAGGACCTGGCGGCCAAGGCCGCGTCCTTCGGCAAGTGAGCGGACGCGGGCCGGGACTTCAGGGTTTTCAGGCCGGGCGGGCCGTGCTATCGCTGCGGAAATCTCATGAGCGCCACACGACTTCACTCCCTGCTCCGACTGCTTCTGCTGGGTTTCCTCGCCGCCCCTTGCGCGCTGCCGATGGCCGCCGAGGAGACTACGCGGGTGACGCCTGTGCCGGAGGCGGTGCGCGCGGAGTTCAAGCTGGCAGCGCACTACGGGAAGTTCATCAGCGCGGGCAGCCTGCCGGTCGTCGGCTCGGCGAAGGTGAATGACATTGCGCTGCTGGAGGCGCGGTTCCTGATCCTGCAAATGGTCGGCCACCGTCCCGAGGTGCTCGCGGAGATGGCGAAGAACAAGGTGCGTTTCGCCATCATGGCGGCGGGCGAGTTCACCACGGACATCCCGGAGCACAGCGACCTTTCACCCAAGCTCTACTGGGACAAGCGCGCGCGCGGCCTCGGCGCGACGCGCGTGCGACCGGCGGTGAGCTGCGGCGAGGAGAACCTGATCTGCCTGCCCGGCGACCCGTATGCGGCGGAGAACATCCTCGTCCACGAGTTCGCGCACGCGGTGCATCAGATGGGGATCAACTCGCTGGACAAGACCTTCCAAACACGCGTGCAGGCGGCGTTCGACGCGGCTGCGAAGGCAGGGCTGTGGAAGAACAAGTATGCGGGCACGAACCCGTCCGAGTATTTCGCCGAGGGTGCGCAGTCGTGGTTCGACACGAACCGCGAGAATGACCACGACCACAACCATGTTCACACGCGCGCGCAGTTGAAGGAACACGACCCCGCGCTCGCGAAGCTCTGCGGGGAAGTTTTCGGCGACCGCGAGTGGCGCTACGCCCGACCCGCCGCGCGCCAGCCGGCCTCGCCGCACCTGGCGGGCTACGATGCGGCCAAGGCAGGGAAGTTTACGTGGCCGAAGGAGTTGACCGAGTGGCAGGAGAAGTTCCGGCGCGGCGAACTGACGATGGCTCCGGCGGACGCCCTCGCGCTCGCCCCGCACGCGCCCGACGCGAAAGGCGACTGGCGTTCCACCACGGGCGGTGCCCGCGCGGAACTCTTCTTCCAGAACGCGCGCAAGGAGCCGGTGCTGGTGTTCTGGGTGGACAACGAGGGTGCGGCTCACTACCGCGCCAAGCTGCGCGCCGCCGAGCACACGCGCATGACCTCGTTCGCCGGCCACATCTTCCGCGTCACGGACGAGCGGACCAATTCGCTGCAATACTTCATCGCCGAGCCAAAGGCGGGAAGCGTGGTCATCAGATAGCCGCACGAAATGAGCAGCCGCGCGGCGACGCTGAACCACTAACCTGCACTGACCCGCACTAATCGGAATGTGTTCCCAACGCGAAACCCTTCTCTTCGGATTAGTGCCAGTCAGTGCCGGTTAGTGGTTTAATCTTCCATCCGTGACCACCGCCAAACCTGAACCGAAGCCTGTTCGCGGAGGGACGCGCCTGTTTGTCGTCGTCATCGTTATCTTTGTTGGCGTGGGCGTCTTTCGGGCGCTGCTGACGCCCACGCCGCCCGCTTATGGAGGCAAGAACATCCACGAGTGGTGGCCGGAGATCCGCCCTTCTAACGCCGACACAAACAAGCCGGTCGCGGTCGCCATGCGGCATATGGGAACCAACACGTTTCCTAAAATCTTCTCCGAGTTGCGCGTGCCGTTTGTTCAGCCCGACGACGACTGGTCGGTCAACTTGGTCCGAAAGCTACCGCGCGGCTGGCACGCCTCTCTGCCCTACGGCCTCACTGCCCGCGCAATCAGCCGCCACTCCGACGCGCAGATGGCCTTCGCGATGCTTGGCCCGGAACGCACGAATGCGTTGCCCCAATTGCGGCGAATGGTCATCGAGCAGGGGAATCATCAAGCCATGAGTTGCCTCCTGCTGTGCGGACCGGAGGGAGCTGCGGTGCTGCTCGACCAGTTGCATGCCACGAACCGGACTCACCTGCTCGTCGCCGTCCGTGCGCTCAGGAATTATCAACCGCAGAGCCGGGCGCTCATGTTTCGTCACGTCACTGCTGCCGAGGCCAGCCCGGTCCACGAGGCGATGCGGGCGCGCATCACAGCACTTGCCGGTCATCCCGACGTGGATATCCGCCAGGCTGTTGCAGCGGTGCTGGTGAATTCCAAGGTGGAATGGGGGCGGCCATTGATTGACCGACTGCTCACCGACCCGATGCTTTCGGCTTCCATCCATGAGGACATGAAACAACTGGCATGGTGGGAGGGCTACAGCGCAACGAATTCGCCGCCGGCCAAGCCCGCGCCGTGATGGCCTGACGCTCTGCTCGCTGGCCCTCGCGCCGACGGCAGCAGGCGCACCCACCGGTTCTCACCAGTAAGAACCCTGCGCCCCAGCGGGGCGCATGATGACCGCCGTCACGTCGGACCTCCTCCCATCCGCCCCTCCAGGGCGGACCGCGTTTCGCACCAATTCCGGTGGGTGCGCTGCTCCCGCTGGTCGCGTCTTCCCACCGGCTACCATCACCTGCGCCTCCGGCGCTGCCCGCTGCTTCTAGCCAACGACCGATTCCCTACATGGCTTGTCACGGCTGCGCTACAGACGTTCAGCGCAAGGCGCCTGCGACCCCAACCGCCTGTTTGAGTTCCTGTAAGCCCTCCGCCTCCAGCCGCCAGCGCAGGCCATTTACAATGTCGCGGACGAGGCCGGGGCCTTCATATACGAGGCCGGAATATACCTGCACGAGTGATGCGCCGGCTGTGATTTTCTCCCACGCGTCCGCCGCGCTCGCGATGCCGCCGACGCCGATGATCGGCACTGCGCCCTTGGTCTGGCGGAAGAGATGGCGAATGACCTCCGTGCTGCGGGCGCGGAGCGGGCGTCCGCTCAGGCCGCCGGTCTCGGCGTAAATCTGCCGCAGCCGTGCGTCGCTGGTCTCAGGCCGAGCGATCGTCGTGTTCGTGGCGACGATCCCGACGAGCTGGCGCGGGCCAACGAGTTCGAGGATTTCGTCAAGCGCCTCGAAAGTGAGGTCGGGAGCGACCTTCACGAGGATGGGCTTGGGACGCGAGGCCTTCGCTGACTTCATCAGCTTTGTGTTCACCTCTTGGAGCGCGGCGAGGATTTCGTCGAGCGCGGACTTGTCCTGCAGCTGGCGCAGGTTCGGCGTGTTGGGCGAGCTGACGTTGACCACGAAGAAGTCGGCGTGCGGCCAGAGGACGCGGAGGGAATTGGCGTAGTCGTCGGCAGCTTCGTTCAGCGGCGTGACTTTGGATTTGCCGAGGTTGATGCCGACAGGGTGGTTCGGCCAGCGGCCTTGCTCGCGCCAGGCGGTGAGCCGCTCGACCAGCGCACGCGCGCCGCCGTTGGTGAAGCCCATCCGGTTGACGAGCGCCTCGGCGGCCACGGCGCGGAACATGCGCGGCTGC
>JBEBFV010000197.1:0-10253 GCA_040081795.1 Limisphaerales bacterium
GGCGGAGCCGGGTCAAGGCGCAGCGCGGCGGAAAATCGCTCTCAAGCGGCGAGCACTTCGCCCCAACCCAACGCCGCGATTGTGGCGCGCACCAACTGCTTGCGGCGCTCCTCGGAGACGGCTCCCCGTCGGGACTTCAGGTCCGACTTGCTCACTGCGTGGAGGAGGTCGCATTTGCACAACGTCGGCCAGTCCATTCCGTCGGCAGCGTCGAGCACAACCTCGTGCGCTTCCGGTTTGCGCGCCGCACGCTTGGTCGAGCACATCAGCACGTTGACCTCGGGCTTGTTCGCCACTCGCGAGAGATGCGAGACAATTACGCACGGATGCGGCTCGGGCCAGCCGGTCGGCTGCCAGTTGAACACGTCGAAGGGCTTCATTCCTCGAAGGGGGCGATGGTGCGCTTGTGGTGGGCCGCCATGCGGGTCTCGACGGCTTCCCACACCGGGTCAGACTTCAGTTCCTTGATCACGGGCACGGCGATCATGACATACTTCTTCGAAGGCCGCTGCCGTTTCACAAGGAAGGTGTCCTCGTCCAACTGCTGGATTGTGACGGGGGATTTGGCGGGAAGTTCGGGCGGCATCACCACCCGGCGTCGGTCGTCAGAGAGGGTTGCAATCATGGTGGGAGCTTCCCATTCGCCACTCAACTGTCAAGGGAAGTGTCGGTCTGAAGTTCCGGAAGCGGACTTGCGCTATCGCGTCACTTGTCCCGCATCAGCAGGTAGTGCGCGAGGGCTTCGAGGGCGGCGGCGCGGCCTTTGAACGGCTTCAACGCGGCGAAGGCTTTGGCGGTGAGCTGCTGCGCGATCTTCCGGCTCTTCTCCAAACCCACGATGCTTGGGTAAGTCGCCTTTTGCGCGGCGATGTCCTTGCCCGCCGTCTTGCCGAGCTGCTCGCTGGTCTGCGTCACGTCGAGGATGTCGTCAATCACCTGGAACGCGAGGCCGACGTTGTAGCCGAAGTCCGTCAGGGCCTGAAGCTGGGCGGAGGTGCAGTTCGCGCTCATGCCGCCGAGGCGCGCGGCGCAGCAGAGCAGTGCGCTGGTCTTGCGCTCGTGAATGTAGCGGAGTTCAGCGACACCGAGCTTCTTGCCTTCGCCTTCGAGATCCGCGACTTGCCCGGCGATGAGTTGCAGCGAGCCGCTGGCCTTCGCCACCTCCAGCACAAGATCGCGATGCGAGTAGCGCGGCCAGCCCTTGGCCAGCGCGGTGATTTCAAAGGCCTGCGTGAGCAACGCGTCCCCGGCGAGCACGGCGATGCCTTCGCCGAAGACTTTGTGGTTCGTCGGCTTGCCGCGCCGGAAGTCGTCGTTGTCCATCGCGGGCAAGTCGTCGTGGATGAGCGAGTAGGTGTGGATGCACTCGACGGCGCACGCGAGCGGGAGGGCGTCCACCTCGCGCCCGCCGCAAGCCTCCGCCGCCGCGAGCGTGAGCGCGGGCCTCATGCGCTTGCCACCGGCGAAGAGCGAGTAACGCATCGCCTTGTGGATCGTGGCGGGCCTGGTCTTCTCGGACGGGAGCAGGGCGTCGAGCGCGTCATCGACGGCAGTGCTGCGGGCGTCGAGCCAGGCGTTCAGGTCAAAAGTGTTTTGGTGACGCGCTCCGGCGCGCGTGGCGGTGGTCGGCATGCGCGTGGTTGTAGGAGAAGGCCAAGTGCGGTGCAAGCGGGAGTTGGCCCCGTAGGAGACGACGTGAGGAGTCTCAAACTTCCCCAGGCCCTCAACCCCAGCCAATTCAGTCAAAGACTCCTCACGTCGTCTCCTACGGCGAGCTTTGCCCCCGTTCGCCACGCTGTTACGCTGCACGCGTGACCGACTTCGACAAGCAACTCGCCGCCGAGCTGTCCGCCTTGCGCGAGGCGGACTTGCTGCGCGAGCTGCGGCCGGTCGAGTCGGTTGCCGGCACGCGAATGCTCATCGGTGGACGCGAGCTGTTGAACTTCTCTTCCAACGACTACCTCGGCCTCGCGCAGCATCCGGCGCTCAAGGAAGCGGCGGTGAAAGCGGTAGAGAAATTCGGCGCTGGCTCGGGCGCGTCGAGGCTCGTGTGCGGGTCGCTGGCGTTGCATCACGAGTTGGAGGAGTCGCTCGCGGCCTTCAAGGGCACGGAGGCGGCGCTTGCCTTCACCACCGGCTACGCAGCGGCGCAGGGAGCCATCGTCGCGCTGCTGGGCAAGGGCGATGTGCTCATCGTGGACAAACTGGTTCACGCCAGCATCGTGGACGCGGCGAAGTTGTGCGGTGCGAAGCTGCGCGTCTTCCGTCACAACGACCTGAACGACTTGGAGGCGAAGCTGAAGTGGGCTGCGAAGCAATCACGCATCACGCATCACGCATCACGCATCACCCCCCGCGTCCTCGTCGTCACCGAGAGCGTGTTCAGCATGGACGGCGACCTCGCGCCGTTGCGCAACATCGTCGAGCTGAAGGAACGGCTCGGCGCGTGGCTGATGGTGGACGAGGCGCATGCGACTGGGTTGTTTGGTGAGCGACGGAGCGGGCTGGTGGAGGAGCTCGGGCTGACGGGGCGCGTGGAAATCCAGATGGCGACGCTGGGCAAGGCCGTGGGCGCGGCGGGCGGTGCGATTTGCGGCAGCCGAAAACTCGCGGACCTGCTCGTGAACCGCGCGCGGAGTTTCGTCTTCTCCACCGCTCCGGTTCCGGCGGCGGCGGCGGCGGCGCGGGCGGGCTTGGTCATCATCCAGTCGCAGGAAGGCGAGACGCGGCGGCAACGGCTGTGGTTGCTGGTGGAGGAACTGAAGCGCGTGCTCATCAGCGCGGGCTTCCCGCCGCCGGCGGTGCGCGCGCCGATCGTGCCGGTGGTGGTGGGCACGGAGGCACGGGCGATGTCGCTGTCCGCCGCGCTGCGGGAGGCGGGGGTGTTCGTGCCGGCGATTCGTTTCCCGACCGTGGCACGCGGCGCGGCCCGGCTGCGGTTCACGGTTTCGGCGGACCACACGGCGGAGGACATGGCCGAACTGGCCGGAGCGCTCACTTCAATCGGCAATCGGCAATCGGCAATCGGCAATGCATAAGCTCGCCCACCTCGACCACGCGCACGTTTGGCATCCTTTCACGCAGATGCGCGACTGGCTGCGGCGCGAGCCGATCGTCATCGCGTCTGGCCGGAGCGCGGTGCTGCGGGATGTGCGCGGACGAGAGTATCTGGACGCCAACTCCTCCATCTGGACGAACCTCCACGGGCACAATCATCCGAAGCTAAACGCGGCACTGAAGCGGCAGCTCGGGAAGATCGCGCACAGCTCGGCGCTGGGCTTCGCGAATGAGCCGGCGAGTTTGCTGGCGGAGAAACTCGTTAGAATGGCGAGTGGCGAATTGAGTAGCCGCCGAGGTCAGGAGGCGGATTCATCCCTCGCACCAAAAGGCTCCGCCTCCTCACCTCGGCGGCTACAGAAAGTCTTTTTCTCCGACGACGGCTCCACCGCGATGGAGGTCGCGCTGAAGCTCGCCTACGAGTTCACGCGGCGCACGCGTGGCCCGAAGACGAAGCCGCGCTTCCTCTCGCTGACGGGCGCGTATCATGGCGACACGGTTGGGGCAGTGAGTCTGGGGCACATTGACCTGTTTCACAAAGCCTATGGCGGGCTGTTGTTCAAGACGGATCAGGTGATGTCGCCGTATTGCTATCGGTGTCCGTTCAACAAGGCGAAGCCGGAGCGGATGGATGCGCGCGAGTCGCGGAAGTGCAACTGGGAGTGCGTGGGCAAGGTGGAGGCGAAGTGCGCGGCGGCGCGGAAGCACGGGAACGACTACGCGGCGTTCGTGTTCGAGCCATTGATGCAAGGGGCGGCGGGCATGATCCCGCAACCGGCTGGCTGGCTGAAGCGTGTGACGGACATCGCGCGCAGTCACGGCGCGCTGCTGGTGGCGGACGAGGTCATGACGGGCTTTGGTCGAACCGGCAGCGGAGCAGGTGAGAAAGTGAGAGAGCGAGAAAGTGAGATGGGCGCGCCTGCTCACCGGCCCACTTTTCCACCGGCTCACTTTCTCACCGGCTCGGCCCATGAGGGCGTCACGCCGGACTTCCTCGCGCTGGCGAAGGGCCTCACCGGCGGCTACCTGCCGATGGCGGCGACGCTCACGACGCAGACAGTTTTCGACACGTTTCTCGGCGAATACGAGGAGTTCAAGACCTTCTTCCACGGGCACAGCTACACGGGCAACCAGCTCGGCGCAGCGGCGGGGCTGGCGAGCTTGGAGTTGCTGCGAGGCAAGGCGTCGATGGCAGCGCGCGCGCGGCTGGAAGCAGATTTGCACCGCGAACTGAAGTCGCTCTGGTCGCTGCCCAACGTCGGCGATGTGCGGCGAGTCGGCTTGGTCGCGGGCGTCGAGCTGGTGCGCGACTGGCGGACGCGGGAGCCGTTCGCGCTCGGCGAGCGAGCGGGCATCCGCGTGTGCGAGGCGATGGCGAGGCGTGGCGTGCTGACGCGGCCCATTGGGAACGTCGTGGTGCTGATGCCGCCTTACTGCACGACGGCGGCGCAGGTGCGGCGGATGGTCGGAGCGCTATACGAGGCGGTGGAGGAAGTGTTCAGTGTTCAGTAATCAGTGTTCAGTGGGGCAACCCGCACGGCACCTTCGGACTGAAAACTGAATACTGGTTACTGAACACTGCCTTCACTTCGGATACCGCACCATGTTGGTGTATTTGTGCGGGCCGAAGCCGAAGGCGCGGTAAAACTCCTGCGCATCCTTGGTGAAAAGGTCAATGCGGCAGCCGCGCAATTCCGGATGCTCAAGGATGCAGGCAAGCACCCACTTGCCGATGCCCTTGCCACGATGTGCGTCGGCGATCACCACATCGCAGAGGTAGCCCACCGTCGCGCGGTCAGTCACGACGCGGGCGAAACCGACTTGCTCCGCGGCGTGGAAGAGGCCGAATGCAAGCGAGTGGCGGAGGCTGCGCTCGGTGATTTCAACCGGGCGCTCGGCGGCCCAGTAAGTGTTGCGCAGCAGTGCGACGACGCCCGCGAGATCGAGGCGAGCGGTCTCGTCGGTCAGTGTGTAGGCGTCGCGTTGCCATTCCATGCGAGTCACTCCAGCGCCTTGGCGACGGCGAGCGCGAGCTTCTGCCGGTATTCCGGGTTGTCCAGTTGGCGGGACTCGTTGCGGTCGGAGAGGTAGCCGCCCTCGATGAGCACGGCGGGACGTTGCTGTGTCTTGAGCACAGCCATGAAGCGCGCGCGCTGCACACCGCGGTCAGGCATGCCCACGCCCTGGAGCAACGAGCGATGAACGCGCATGGCGAGGTGCATGTTCTGTTGATCCTGCGAATTGCCGGGAAGCACGATGTTCGCAGGGTCGGGGAAATTGCGCGTGAGCGTGGAGGCCATGCCGGCGGGCGTGAGGCAATACGTCTCGAGGCCAGATGCGCCGGCAGCGGCGGAGTTCAAGTGAAGGCTGATGAACATGTCGGCCTGCTGCTGCTCCGCGATGAACACACGCTCCGAGAGTTCGACCGCGCGATCCGTGGTGCGGGTGAGCACGACCTTCCAGCCACGCGCTTCGAGCAGGGGCTTGAGGCGTCGCGCCCAGTCGAGCGTGTAATCCTTCTCGAAGCGGTTGGCCACCGTGCTCTTGGTGCCGTTGTCCGCGCCGCCGTGGCCGGGATCCAGCACGATGACGCCGCGCCCGCGCTGGATGGGGCGGTTGACTTGCAGGAGAGGCGCGAGGTTCTTCTCGGCGTCGAGACTGTGGATGAACGGGATGCCGTTCGTCGCTGCGGGCGCGAAGCCGAGGTGGAACTTGTAGCCGTTCCAAGTCGCGGCGCGCTTGCCGACTTCGAGCTGGAACGAGCCTGCGGCGGACCTGACTTGGTAACCCGTCTGGCTGACGCGCGTAGGAGCGGAGAAACCCATCTGCGCGGCCCAGGACTGCAACGGAATCCACTGCGGCCGCGCGGCGGGCTGGACGGGAACAGTCAGTGGCTGGGGCTTGGGAACGACCGTCGGCACGGGCGTCGGGACCTGGGGCAGCGGCTGTGGCCGGGGCTGGACAAAGGTCGGCGCTGGCTGCGGCGTGACGACGCGCGGCGCTTGGTAGGGCGGCGGTGGAGGTCGCTTGGTGCCGGTGGTGCCAGGAGTGATGCGGACGCCGGAAGGCTGTCTCTTCTCCGGCCCGCCGCAGCCACAGAGCGCGACCGCCAGCAGCACGGGTGCCAACGCGAGGAGTCGGCGAGCGAGGCGGACGGCAGTGAGCAGGTTCACAAAGCGAGTTAGACGGCCGTTGAACCCGGAAGCGGAATGACGCTCACCACAAATTGCATGGGCGGAGTTTGCGAAGCGGCCAAGTTGAAGGCAACGGGATAATCGCGCGCCTTGCCGCTCGTCGCTCGTGCCGACATATTCCCCGGCCTTGAGAATCGTCATCGCCATCACGGGCGCGAGCGGGTCGCTCTACGCGCAGCGGCTGCTGGACAACCTCGACGCCCGCGCGCACGAGGTTCACGTCGTCTTGAGCAACTACGCGCACGCGGTCATCTCGGAGGAATTGCCCGACGGCCTGCGCCTCCCGGCGGGCGTGGTGCAACACGGGCTGAAGAGCATGAACGTCCCCTTCGCCAGCGGCTCGAACCCGTTCGACGCCATGGTGGTCATCCCGTGCAGCATGGGCACGCTGGGCCGCATCGCGCACGGCACCAGTGACGACGTGCTGCTGCGCGCGGCGGACGTGATGCTCAAGGAGCGCAAGAAGCTCATCCTCGTCCCGCGCGAGACGCCGCTGAGTCTGGTTCACCTGAAGAACCTGGAACTGCTCCTCCTCGCGGGCGCGACCATCCTGCCGGCGAATCCCTCCTACTACACGCGGCCGCAAACCGTGGAACAAGTCGTGGACACGGTCGTTGCGCGCGTGCTCGACCACTTGGGCGTGCCACAGCAGCTCGTGCCGAGGTGGCAGGAACCAGCGGAGTAGCCACAGCGGCCAAATTCCTTCTTCCCATTTTCGCGTCCCGTTCCTAACGTCACCCGCTCTGTTGGAACCCAAAACCTGTAGTAACCCAACCCGACCGAACCTATGGCCGCTGATAATTCCGTCGTCGCAAAACTCGAAGCTCCCGCCTTGAAGCCGCTCGCGCTCAAGTCCCGCCTCGCGCCCACCCCTTCCGCCGCACTCAAATACGCCGTCTCGGTCGAGAACGCCGCTGGCCAGTCCGTCACCGTGGCCGACCCGCGCGCCACCCGCACGCTCGTGGCGCTCATGAACGTCCACGCCGTCGTCGGTGGTGCGGCCTGCCACTGGGGCGGTCCTGCGGCCTTCGCGGAAATCATGGCAGCCGTCCACGCGCAGATGTTCGCCACGCAGGGCCGCCAGTGGCACGAGGCGTTCAACTTCGTCAACGACGCCGGCCACACGGAGAACGGCATTTACGCCCTGCGCGCGCTCTACGGCTTCGATGGCATGACCTTCGACACGCTCAAAGGCTTCCGCAGCATCGCCAGCAAGTTCACCGGCCACGGCGAGTCGCACCTCAACCCCGAGGGCGTGCTCGTCAGCAACGGCCCGCTCGGCTCCAGCCTCCCGCAGGCGCAGGGCCTCGCGATGGGCGACCGCACCGCCGGGCGCGACCGCGTCACCATCTGCACCGTGTCCGACGGCGCAGCGATGGAAGGCGAAGCCAAGGAAGCCTTCGCCGCCATCCCCGGCCTCGCCGCGAAGGACCGCGTGAATCCCTTCGTGCTCATCCTCTCCGACAACGACACGAAGCTTTCCGGCCGCATCACGAAGGATTCCTTCTCCATGCAGCCGAGCTTCAACGCGATGGCAACGCTGGGCTGGAATGTGATTTCCGTTCCCAACGGCCACGACTTGCAGGCCGTTTATCTCGCGGTCGAGCAAGGCGTCGCCGCCGCGAAGGCAAACCCGAAGCAGCCCGTTTGCCTCTGGGTCAAGACCGTCAAGGGTGTCGGCATTAAGGCCACCGTGGAAAACTCCGCCGGTGGCCACGGCTTCCCGCTCGCGAACGGCGAGAAAATCGGCGAGTGGGTCACGGAGCTTTACGCCGGTGACACCGCGCCCGCTGAGTTCGTCGCGTGGGGCGCGGCGCTCCGGGCCGATTGGGAAAAGAGCGAAGCCGCGAAGAAGGCGAAGGCCGCTGCCGCTGCCGCGTCTGGTGCGCCCGCCGCGCCGGCCGTGAAAAAGGACAAAGTTCAGGCCGGCCTCGCGAAAGGCGCCGTCCGCGCCGCGACCGAGGGCTTGCCGGTCTTCTCCGTGTCGAGCGACGTGCAAGGCTCCACCGGCATCAGCGCGTTCCAAAAGGCGTTGCCCGACCGCTTTGTCGAAGTCGGCATCGCCGAGGCGAACATGATTAGCGTCGCCGCCGGTTACGCGAAGTCCGGCTACATCCCCATCGTGGACACCTTCGGCCAGTTCGGCGTCACAAAGGGCAACCTGCCGCTCACCATGGCTGCGCTCTCGCAAGCCCCGGTCATCGCGATGTTCAGCCATATCGGCTTCCAAGACGCCGCCGACGGCGCGAGCCACCAGGCCACGACCTACCTCGCCGCCGTCAGTTCCATCCCGCACACCTGCGTCATCATGCCGAGCTGCCCGGACGAGGCGGAGTCGCTCATGTATCAAGCCATCACGCGCTACGCCGCCGACCGCGCGGCGGGCAAGGACGGCGAGAGCTACCTCTTCTTCGTGGGCCGCGAGAACTATCCGATGAGCTGGATTCCCGGCGCGACCTATCCGTGGGGCAAGGCGCAGGTTCTTTCCGAAGGCACCGACGTCGTCCTCATCGGCTGCGGCGTGCTGTTGGACAAAGCCATTGCCGCCGGCAAGAAACTCGCTGAGCAAGGCGTGAAGGCGACCGTCATCAACAACCCGTTCATCAACCACGTGGACATCGAGACCATCGGTGCCGCCGTGAAGGCCGCCGGTGGCCGCGTCGTGACCATTGAGGACCACCAAGTCGTCGGCGGCATGGGCGCGCAAGTGAGCCACGCGTTGAGCCGCGCGGGCATCGCGCACCGCATGACCTCGCTGGGCATCCCGGGCGAGTTCGGGCAGAGCGCCTACCTCGCAGAGGAACTCTACAAGCTGCACGGCCTCAGCGCCGACAAGCTCGTCGCGTCGGCGCTGGCGCTGATGAAATAGTGACGCGCACAAGTCTTCAGCGAACGGCCGGGGCGAACATCGCCCTGGCCGTTTTGCTTGGAGTCCGTGAAACCTTGCCTCTGCCGCGCCGCGTCTTGAGAATCATCGCATGAAACTCTTCCTCCTCCTGCTCGCCCTCACCGCGCAGCTCGCCTTTGCCGCGTCGCGCACGCCGAACATCATCTTCATCATGGCCGACGACCTCGGCTACACGGATGTCGCGTGCTTCGGCAGCAAGTATTACGAGACGCCGAACATTGACCGGCTCGCGACGCAGGGCATGAAGCTCCTCAGCCATCACCATTGCCAGAACTGCACGCCCACGCGCGCAGCGCTCATGAGCGGCCAATACGGCGCGCGCACCGGCGTTTACACCGTCGGCGGCATTGACCGCTTCGACTGGAGCAAGCGCCCGCTGCGCCCGGTGGACAACGTCACGAACCTCCCGCTCGACCGCGACATCATCCCCAAACAGCTCAAGGCCGCCGGCTACGCGACCGGCATGTTCGGCAAGTGGCACATCGGCGAGGGCGGCGACTTCCATCCCGGCAAGCGCGGCTTCGACGAGGCCATCTGTAGCGCGGGTGTTCACTTCGACTTCAACACCAACCCGAAGACCGACTATCCCAAGGGCCAATACCTCGCCGACTTCCTCACCGACAAGGCCGTGGACTTCATCACCCGCCACAAGGACCAGCCCTTCTTCCTCTACCTCCCGCACTTCGGCGTCCACTCGCCGCATCAGGCGAAGGCCGACCTCATCGCGAAGTTCAAGCCCAAGCCCGGCGTCGGCGGCCACAACAGTCCGGTCTATGCCGCCATGATTGCCAGCGTGGACGAAAGCGTGGGCCGCGTGATGAAGACGCTCGACGACCTCAAGCTGGCCGACAAGACCGTGCTCATCTTCACGAGCGACAACGGCGGAGTCGGCGGCTACGGCGGTCCCCTTGGCCTCCTCCGCGAGCCGGGCGTGGAGGCCAAGGGCAAGAAAGCCAAGGGCGCGGACACGGACGGAGGCGGTATCACCGACAACGCCCCGCTGCGCAGCGGCAAGGGCAGCCTCTACGAAGGCGGCACGCGCGAGCCGTTCATCGTGCGCTGGCCCGGCGTGACCAAGCCCGGCTCCACCTGCG
>JBEBFV010000198.1:0-10247 GCA_040081795.1 Limisphaerales bacterium
CCCCCCCCCCCCGCGGCGGATGAACCGGACGCGTTGTTTGGCACTACGCCCGCCCCCTCACCCCGTCCCTCTCCCCCGATGGGGGAGAGGGGAACGGAGGCGGTGGATGGCAGAGATGTGCTCGAACTTGTGGATGGTTCAGAATCGGTTTGAGCCTCCTCACGTCGGCTCCTACTTGCGCGCTCACGCAACCGGCGCACGACGTTTTCCACGTCAATCACCGCGTCGTCCACGAGCGCGCCGATGGCGATGGCCATGCCGCCCAGCGTCATGGTGTTGATGGTCGCGCCGAAGGCCTTGAGCGTGAGCACGGCGGTGACGAGCGAGAGCGGGATGGCGGTGATGGTGATGAGCGTCGCGCGGCCGTTGGCGAGGAACACGAGCACGACTTCGATGACCAGCAGCACGCCTTCGACCAGCGCCTTGAAGACGTTGTTGACCGCGACCTCGATGAAGTTTGCCTGCCGGAAGATGTCGGTCTGGAGCTTCATGCCAGCGGGGAGCTTGGTCTGGATGTCGGCCAGCACGGTCTCGAGGTGGCGCGTGAGTTCGAGCGTGTTCGCGCCCGGCTGCTTCTGGATGCCCATGACCACGGCGGGGCGTCCCATCGCGGAGGCTTCGCCGCGCTTGGGTGCGACGCCGAGTTTCACCTCGCCCACGTCGGCGACGCGCACGGGCACGCCGTTGCGAGCGGTGATGACGGTCTCGCCGATGTCCTCGAGCGTGCGGAGGCGGCCCACGCCGGTGACGAGCCATTCGCTACCGCGTTCGTTGAGGATACCGGCGGAGACGTTCTCGTTGCTCTCCTCCAGCGCTTTGACCACTTGCGCGACGGTGACGCCGTGCGTCTGGAGCGCGCCCGAGGCGAGCACGACTTGAAACTGCTTCTCTCCGCCGCCGATGGGTGTGACTTGCGCGACGCCCGGCACTGCCAGCAAGCGTCGCCGGATGACTGTCTCGGAGAACGTCCGCAGTTCAGTTGGCGTGTGCTTCTCCGAAGTCAGGGCGAGGAAAAGGATTTCGCCCATGACGGAGGACACGGGTGCGAGGATGGGTTTTTCGACCTCGGCGGGCAGTTCGCCCGCGACCATCACCATCTTCTCGCTGACGATTTGCCGCGCGTGGCGGATGTCCGTGCCCCAGTCGAATTCCACCCACACCACCGAGATGCCGACTGCCGTGGCGGAGCGCACGCGGCGCACGCCGGACGCGCCGTTGACGGCCGTCTCGACCGGAAACGTGACCTGCTGCTCGACCTCGGCAGGGGCCATGCCGTGCGCCTCCGTGATGACCGTGACCGTCGGCGCGGTGAGGTCGGGGAAGACGTCCACGGGCATGCGCGTGGCGGTCTGGATGCCGAAGGCGGTGAGCAGGAGCGCCGCGACCAGCACCAACGCGCGGTTCTCCAACGACCAGCGAATGAGTTTGTCCATCATGGCGGGTCCTTAGTGAGCGTGGCCGTGGGCGGGGATGACGCCGGAGACGGAGGCGAGGCGGATGGCGTAAGCGCCCTTGGTCACGATGCGCTCGCCCTCTTTCAAGCCGGCGAGCACCTGCACCCAATTGCCATCGCGCAGGCCGAGCGTCACATCGCGCTTGTCAAAGGTCTCGCCGCCGAGCTGCACGAAGACGATGAACCACCCGGCTTCCTCGACGAGCGCGGAGTCGGGCACGGCCACGGCGTCCTCGGCGCGGTCCGTCTCGATGTGCAGCGTGACGGCCTCGCCGATGCGGAGCCCGGCGGCGGGGTTCTTCAACTCATACACGAGCGGCACGGTGCGCGTGACGAGGTCCACCTGGAGGCCGGTGAAGACGAGGCGTCCGCCGCCCTCGCCGGTGACGGGCACGAAGCGCCCGCGCTCGCCGGGCAGTTCGAGCGTGGTGTGCTTCGCGGCGGCGAGCCGGCGCGTGGCGGACTCGGGCACTTTGGCTTCGAGGTGAATGGTGTCCGCATCCAGCACGGTGAAGACCGCGACGTCCGCCGCGAGTTGCGCGCCGGGTGCGCCGGGGAACGGCGCGACGACAACGCCCGCGATGGGCGACTTGAGTTCGAGCGGCGGGAGCGCGCCGGGGCCGAGGTCGCGGCTGGCGCGGAGCGTGGCGACGGCTTCGCGGTAGGCGGCTTGCAGCGCGACTGCGGCGGCGAGCCGGGCCTTCGCGTCCTTCAAAGCAAACTCGGCCTCCTGCAAGTCGCGCTCGGGCCGGGCCTTCGCGGTGACGAGCGGCTGGATGCGCTTGAGCGTCACCTCGGCCTGCTCGATGGCGAGCTTGGCGCGGGCGGCATCGGTCTCCGCCTCGGCCGCGCGGGTGGTGAACTCGACGGCCCGTGCCGCTGAGTCTGCGAGGCGCGAAGAAATCTCGGCCGCTGTGGACGTGGCGAAGACGGGTTGCACGAGCGCAAGCGTCTGGCCTGCCGCGACGCGTTCACCGAGTGCGGGCAAAGCCTTGCCCGGCGGCGCGAACAATCTACCGGCTTGCGGCGTGGAGACGTGCGCGAGCGCGCCGGGCCGTGCGGCCACCGCCGCCGACACGCGCACGCGCTCGACGAGCCGGCGCTTCCCGACCGGCTCGACCTTGGACAGGATTTTCCACTGCTGCTCCTTGAGGAAGCTCACGCCCTCGGGCGCGTCGGAAATCTCCGCGTGCTGCGCCGCGTGCGCGTCCGCAAAAACCTTCACCTCACCGAGCGCGACGGAATCGTTGGTGCCGTCCAGCGGAATGAGCAACGCGATGTGCCACTGACCGGGCTTGGGGAAGACGATGCCCGGCAGGTAAATGCCGGGCTTGGCAGGCTTGGCCTGCGGATGCTCGAAGGTGGTCTCGCCCTGGCGCAGGACGAACTTCACCGGCCCTTCGCGGCGCGGCTCCAGCGTCTTCAAGTCCGTGACGTGCGTAATGAAGGTCGTCGGCTGGCCCACGACGGCGGCCTTGTGCTCGGCGAAGACTTCATGGCGCGCGGAGAAGACGGTGATTTGGGCGGTCTTCTCCTCGTGCTCGTGCTCGTGGCCGCCGTTGGCGTCGTGCGGGTGGCCGTGGTCAGCAAGAGGTTTGCACCCGGCGAGGAGAGTAATGGAAATGGCAAAGACGGCGGCGGCGGGCCGAAACAGAGTTGGGTTCATAGCTGGCAGAAACTGCAATCGCCCAGGGAGAAAACTTCCGGCAAGGACCGTGCCCGGGCACACCACGGCTTGCCGACACGCCAGCGTTGGCGTGAAACGAGGGAGGGAATCAGGCCAGCGGCGGAGCGCGTGGACCGGAGGGAGGGGAGAAATTTGCGGGAGGCGGAGAGGGATCGGCTTGGGCCGGCAGCTCGCGCAGCACGGCGGAGGGCGGGGTCACCAGCGCGGCCTGCCAGACCACCAACAGCGGGGCGAAGAGCACTGCCTGCCGCTTGGAGAGGAACTTGGACCCGTGGTCGCCCGCGAAGTGGTGATGGTCGGCATCGCCCTCGTGACCATGTGCGTCGGACGCGTCATGACTGTGGCCGTGATGCTCCGCGTGGGCTTGGGCGTGACTGTGGCCGGGGCCGGTGTCGCAATGCGCCGTGGTGAGAAGATGGACCGGCAGCCATGCGACGTGAAACACCAGCGCGAACGCCACCAGCCAACGGGCGGCGCATCGGACTGCATTCGGCAGCGATTTCACAACGGTGAGACTCGCGTGATGCCCGCCGAGGAGTCAAGCTTTCGCATCGTCAGGAAGCCGTCAGCACCCTTCCGCCTTGAGCAGCAACTCCCGCAATCCTCCGTCGTCCGTGGCGTCATGAACACAGCGCGCGAACTCCGCACGCGGCAGGCGACGGCTGAAGAAGCGCGTGTGGCAGGTGAGATGTTCGGTTTCCGCGGCCTTGCAACGGCGCAACTCCTCCAACCCACGGATCATTGCCTGAATGCCGGCGGGCTTGTCGCCCTGCAAGAAGAGCAGTTGCCCACGCATCGCAAAGGCGAGTCCGTGCGCGCGGTGGTCGGCGAGTTCCTCAGCCAGCGGAAGCAACTCGTCGTAGAGCGCGAAGGCCCGTGCAACCTGTCCTTCGAATCGTGCGAGCTGGGCCATTTGGAAGAGCACGCGGGAGCGGTCGTGTGGATGCCCGGCACGGGTGAGGAGCGGCAGCGCTTGCTCATAGGCTGCAAGCGCGGCAGCGGAGTCGCCAGCGGTTTGCCGATCGCCTGCGGTGGCAAGCAGTTCGGCGAGCATCGTGTTGGCGGTGAGTTCGCTCATGGCTGCACAGCGTCCGAATCCAGACCCGGCGACTACAGTGCGGCGGCAATCGCGTCACCCATCTCGCGGGTGCCGACTTTCTTCGCGGTCGTCTCGACGGGCGTGTAGATGTCCCCGGTGCGGAGGCCGGCTGAAATGGCCTTTCCGACGGCGGCCTCGATTGCGGTGGCCGCGTCGTTCGATCCGAAGCTGTGCCGGAGCATCAGTGCGGTGGAGAGGATTTGCGCTATGGGGTTTGCGAGGTTCTTGCCCGCGATGTCCGGCGCGGTGCCTCCGGCAGGCTCGAAGAAGCCGAAGGTTTTCTCGCCGTTCGTCACGCCCAGGCTCGCGCTGGGCAGCATGCCGAGCGAACCGGCAAGCGCAGCCGCCTCGTCGCTCAAGATGTCGCCGAACATGTTCTCGCACAGCATCACATCGAACTGCGTCGGCCTGAGCACCAGCTGCATTGCGGCGTTGTCCACAAACATGTGCTCCAGCACCACCTCGGGATATTGGCGGGCAATCTTCGTCACCACGTCGCGCCACAGGACGCCATTCTCCAGCACGTTCGCCTTGTCAATGCTCGTGACCTTCTTGCGCCGGAGCGTCGCGGCCTTGAAGGCCACGTGTGCGATGCGCTCGATCTCCGACGTGGTGTAAACCATCGTGTCAATCGCCCGCTGCGCGCGACGCATGATGACCGTCGCCTGCGCGTCCGCCTGCGGCTCCTCGACGAAGTAATCCTCCGTCTTCTTCGGCTGGCCGAAATACATCCCGCCCGTCAGCTCGCGCACCACGAGGATGTCAATGCCGTCCCCTTGCCGCTCCGGGCGCAATGGGCACGCGTGCGCCAGCGCCTTGGGGAGCCGCACCGGGCGCAGGTTCGCGAAGAGGCCAAACTCCTTGCGGATGCGCAGCAGCGCCGCGCGCTCGGGCCGCTCCTCCTTCGGGATCGTCGGGTCGCGGTCGGGCAAGCCCACGGAGCCAAAGAGGATCGCGTCGCTCCCCTTGCACAACCCGAGCGTCGCGTCGGGCAGCGCCTTGCCTGCGGCGTCAATGCCCGCCCAGCCCACGGGCGCCTCGGTGATCTGAAAGCTCAGGGAAAACTTTTGCTCCACCGCGCGCAAAACCTTGATTGCCTCGCGCATGACCTCGGGACCGATGCCATCGCCAGCCAGCGCGGCGACCTTGAACGTCTTTGACATAGGGCGCGGAGAATACCGGCGGCGGAAACGGAGTGAAGGAGAAAGTCGGATATGGACGAATCGCGTGCGATCCAGAGACACAGCCACCGACGTGCGGACGCCCCCATCCATGGCGGCTCCCAACCGGTCGTTGGCCTGGCAACTTACCGCTTTTCCCCGGAAGCCCTGCCGCTACACTCGCGTCAGATTCCTGAATGAAGATGACCCGACTCGCCTACTTTCGCCGTGGACTGTCCGCGCTCGCCGCCTTCCTCATTACGTCCCCAGCCCTCGCCGCTCCCGCGCCGAAGTCCCCGGACTTCAACCGCGAGGTGCTGCCCATCCTTTCGGAGAATTGCTTCCAGTGCCACGGCCCGGATGAGAAGTCGCGCGAGGCCAAGCTGCGTCTCGACACGAAGGAGGGATTGTTCCGCGCCAAGAGTCCTGTGCTCGTCCCCGGCAAGTCGTCGCAAAGCGAACTCTTCAAGCGACTCGCCACAAAGATCGCGGACGACGTGATGCCGCCGCCGAAGAGCAAAAAAACGCTCACACCCGCGCAGATTGACACGGTGCGCCGATGGATTGACTCCGGCGCGAACCACTCGACGCATTGGGCCTTCACCCCGCCAACGAAACCGCCGGCGCCAAAGGTTCAGAGTTTAAAGTTCAAAGTTCAAAGTCCGGTGGACAGCTTCATCCTCGCCCGCTTGGAGAAGGACGGCCTTGCTCAATCGCCAGAAGCTCCGCACGAGACGCTCGTCCGCCGCGTGACGCTCGACCTCACCGGCCTTCCGCCCACACCCGCCGAGGTGAATGCCTTCCTCGCCGACAAGTCGCCCAAAGCTTACGAGGCCGTCGTGGACCGCCTGCTCGCCAGCCCGCGTTACGGCGAACGCATGGTCTGGGAGTGGCTCGACGCCGCGCGTTACGCCGACTCGAACGGCTACCAAGGCGACCAGGAACGCACCATGTGGCCGTGGCGAGATTGGGCGGTGCGCGCGTTCAACGAGAACCTGTCCTTCGACCAGTTCACCCTCTGGCAGCTTGCGGGCGATTTGCTCCCCGACGCCACGCGCGACCAGAAGCTCGCCACCGGCTTCGTGCGCAACCACATGATCAACGGCGAGGGCGGGCGAATCGCGGAGGAGAACCGCATCGAGTATCTCTTCGAGCAGGCCGAAACCGTCGGCACCGTCTGGCTCGCCGCGACGATGAATTGCACGCGCTGCCACGACCACAAGTTCGATGCCTACACGATGCGCGACTACTACGGCCTCGTCGCGTTCTTCAACCAGACGCCCATCACCGGCGGCGGCGGCAGTCCGCAGACCGCGCCGGTCATGGACTTTACCACGCCGGAGCAGGTCGAGAAGCTCAAGGCCCTTGGCGACGAGGTGAAGCGACTTGGCGAAGCGGTGGACAAGCTGGAGTTGACCGTCTTTCCGCGACCGGACGGCAAGCCATCTTCTGACTCGCCCGGCGTGAAGGATTATCCTGCCGAGCCGTTCGCCGCGCTGAAGCAGAAAGGCGCGTCGCGGAACCTCACCCAGCTCCGCAGTCTTGCGAGGTTTCGTGCCGACAAGGAACCGCGCGACCACGCGCAACTGCTCAACCAGCTTGTGAAGGCGATGGAGGCCCGTGACGACTTCAACAAGGCCATCCCTCGCGTAATGGTGATGGAGGACATGAAGCAGCCACGCGAGACCTTCATGCTGGTGCGCGGCGCTTACAACAAGCTCGGCGATAAGACGATGGCGAGCTTCCCCTCAAGCCTTGTGGCCGGTAAGGCCGACCTGCCGGTCGGCCAGGACGCGCGGCAGCGCGTCCCTACCAACCGTCTCGATTTGGCGCGCTGGCTTGTCGCGCCGGAGAATCCGCTCACCGCCCGCGTCACCGTGAACCGCTTCTGGCAGCAACTCTTCGGCACCGGCTTGGTGAAGACCGCCGAGGACTTCGGTGTGCAGGGCGAAAAGCCGTCGCACCCCGAGCTGCTCGACTGGCTCGCCACCGAGTTCGTCCGCACCGGCTGGGACGTGAAGCAGCTCATCCGCACGCTCGTGACTAGCGCGACTTACCGGCAGTCGTCCAAGGACGCGCCACTCGCCGCCGAGGTAAAGCGACGGACTGGCTCAGACGCGCTCTATCAACTCGACCCGGAGAACCGTCTCCTCGCACGCGGCCCGCGCTATCGGATGCCCTCGTGGATGCTGCGCGACCAAGCCCTCGCCGCCAGCGGCCTGCTTGTCGAGAAGCTCGGCGGCCCTGCCGTGAAGACTTACCAGCCCACCGGCATCTGGGAGGACGCCACCTTCGGTAACAAGAAGTATGTGCAAGACCACGGCGACGCGCTCTATCGCCGCAGCGTTTACGTCTTCTGGCGGCGCATCGTCGGCCCGACGGTTTTCTTCGACGTGGCCACTCGGCAGAACTGCGCCGTGAAATCCCCGCGCACGAACACGCCGCTCCACGCCCTCGCCACGCTCAACGACATCACCTACGTCGAAGCCGCGCGCGCAATGGCCGAGCGGGTGTTGCTCACTGGTGACGCGACCGACGGCGCGCGGATTGAGCACGCCTTCCGCCTTGTCACCGCGCGCAAACCCAGCGCAACAGAGAAGCAAGTTCTCTCAGCCAGCCTCACTCGTCTCCGCGCGCAATACTCCGGCGACAAGGAAGCCGCGTTGAAACTCCTCTCCGTGGGCGAATCCAAGCGCAACGAGAAGCTCGACACCGCCGGGCACGCCGCGTGGACCGGCCTGTGCAGTCTGCTGCTGAACTTGGATGAAGTGGTCACGAAGGAATAACCGGGCTACCTCGCCAACCCTCAACTCCATCAGCCTCATCTCGTCATGAAAAAAACCCTCTGGATTGCCAAGCCCCTGCTCGCCCTGTCGTTGCTGCTCGCCCCCGCTTTCGCGCAGGATGTGGGCAAGGGGAAGGATTTCAGCGGGAAGGACCTTCAAAACCGCGACCTGCGCCGCGAAGACCTGCTCGGCGCGAACCTCGCCGGGGCCAACCTCACCGCCGCCGACATGACCGACGCGGTGATGAAGAAGGCGAACTTGAAGGAGGCGAACCTGAGCCGTGCGAGAATGGGCGGCGCGGATTTGACCGGCGCGGACTTGCGGGAGGCCAACTTCGAACTCGCCGGCATTCAAGGAGCCAACCTGTCGCAGGCCAATCTCGAAGGCTTGGACCTGAAGGGCCTGAGCCTCCAAAACTGTAACCTGCGCGGCGCGAACCTGCGCGGGGCGTCCGGCTTCCGTGACCTCACGCGCGCGGACTTCCGGGACGCGGACCTACGCGGGACCTACCTGCTCGGCGCAGTGGACTACAACGGGAGCAGCGCCAAGTTCGCCGGGGCGAAATACGACGCGCGCACGCGCTGGCCCAAGGGCTTCGATGTGGAGGGTTCCGGCGCGAAGTTGGTCGAATCCGCCGCCGATCCGGTGAAAGCGGTGAAAGATCCGACGCCGACGCCGGCCGCCAAACCCGCTGCCGTGAAGCCGGCGAAGAAGAAGAAAAAGGGCGAGGCTCCGGCGGCCCACACACTGTCCGCCAAAGTTGCGGAGTCGCCCCGGCCCGCCGGCGCGCCGACTGACGCGGATGTGAAGAAGCTGCTGGAGAAGTTCTGGGCGCGCGAGCGGGTGAAGAACACGTTCAACTACCAGGCTCTCAAGTTTGCCCCCGCGCGCAAGGGTGAGTTCCGCACTGACGGCGTCCCCGCAAACTCAGACACGACGGTCTTCCCGGTCATGGTGAACTGCGAGCATGTCGTGGAATACAACGACGGCACGACCAAGTCCGAGCCAAAGGCGCAGTCCTTTGTCTTCTTCAAGACTGAGTTCGGCGAGTGGACGTTCCGGTTCAAGGGGAACAACTAGGCTGGCGGCCGAGTTCAACTGACGCGCCTTGGACTGCGGTGGCAAGCGAAGCGCGACGCCGCTTTGGCACCGGATCGAATTGAAGCCGCAGTTACTCCGAAAGCGCCCTCGCCGCTGCGCTCTGCCGGCGCACTCCAAATGGCGCACCGCCTTCGCCCGCTTTACTACCCCGCCCCTGCGACCTACCTTCCGCCGCGTGTCGGAAGTGAAGAAAGCGCGGGTGATGATAGGCATGAGCGGCGGGGTGGATTCCTCGGCGGCAGCGGCGTTGCTTCAGGAGCAGGGCTTCGACCTCGTGGGTGTCACGCTCAAGCTCTGGCCGCAGGACTGTGTCAACCGCGCGGAGGACAAATGCTGCGGCCCCGAGGCGGTGAAGGACGCGCGCGCGGTGGCGCACCAGCTCGGCATCCCCTACTACCTCGTGGACGAGTCGGCGGAGTTTCAGAAGCAGGTCATCGCCTACTTCGCGGAGGAATACAAAGCCGGGCGCACGCCCAACCCCTGCGTGATGTGCAACGAGCGGCTCAAGTTCGGCACGCTGCTGCACCGCGCGGACCAGCTTGGGGCGCAACTCATCGCCACCGGGCATTTCGCACGCACGGAGAAGTGCGCGACGACGGGGCGCACGTTGCTCAAGCGCGGCCGCGACCCGCGCAAGGACCAGAGCTACTTCCTCTTTTCGCTCAAGCAGTGGCAGCTTGAGCGCACCATCTTCCCGCTCGGCGCGATGACCAAGTCAGACACGCGTGACCTCGCGCGCGAGTGCAAGCTCAAGACCGCCGAGAAGGAGGAGAGCATGGAAATCTGCTTCGTGCCGGACAACGACTACGGGAAGTTCCTCGAATCGGCGAAGCTCGCGACGCGGCATCGCGGCGACATCGTGGACGTGCATGGGCGCAAGCTGGGCGAGCACGACGGCATCGAGTTTTACACCATCGGCCAGCGCAAGGGCCTGGGCCTCTCCGCGCCCAAGCCGCTCTAC
>JBEBFV010000199.1:0-10205 GCA_040081795.1 Limisphaerales bacterium
GCGCTGAACCTTGGCCTCCGTCCGACCCTCGCCAGCCCGACCCCACGCCTGCAATGCGAAGTCCACCTCCTCGACTTCTCTGAGGAAATCTACGGCGAGGAACTCGAACTCACCTTCGCCGCCAAGCTCCGCGACGAGCAGAAGTTTCCGAACGTCGAGGCGCTCCAGTCCCAAATCACCCGTGACCTCACCGCCGCGCGTCAGCTCTTCGCGTAGGAGACGACGTGCGGAGTCCCTGACTGAGCCGGGGCGCGGCGTTCACGCCGCTTCAACGGTCGGAGTCGGGTGGGTGAGGGAGGCCGCGGCGCGGTCGTGCGCTGAAGCGGCATGAATGCCGCGCTTGTCCATCCACCTCGCCCGCTCCTAGTTCGGGTTGAACACCGTCGTTGAATAATCCCTCCGCCGCGCCAATCTCCCTTGCGCCACTCCACACATGAAATCCCGCTCCTCCCGCCTCGGCCGTCGCGAATTCCTCCAAGCCTCCGCCGCCGCCAGCGCCGCCGCCTTCGCCGCCGGCGACGGCCACGCGCAGCAAAAATCCAGATCCGCCGCACCACGTCGCACCTCCCTCATCGCCGAGGAAAACGCCAGGCCCGGCTCCCTCGACTGGCAACTCACGCGCGTCCGCCTCGACAAGACCGGCGGCCACCGCGCCCCCGCCATCGAGGGCTACTGCTCGCGCCAGAGCGTGAAGGCCGGCGAGACGCTCGACTTCATGATCAGCGTGAACCCCGACTCGAAGTTTCTCTTTGAGGTCTTCCGCACCGGCTACTACGGCGGACGCGGTGCGCGGCTGATGATGTCCGAGGGGCCGATTCCCTGCACGAAGCAGCCCGACCCGCCCCTCGGCGAGAACCGCCTGCGCGAGTGCAAGTGGGCACCCGTGGTCTCGTTCAAGATTCCGTCCGTCTGGCCCAGCGGCGTTTACCTCGCGCGACTCACCACCGTGCCGGACAAGGCCACGGAGCCTTACTGGCAGAGCTACATCACCTTCATCGTCCGCGATGACCGCCCGGCGGACCTGCTCTTCCAGTGCAGCGACAACACCTGGCAGGCCTACAACAAGTGGCCGGACAGCTACTCGCTCTACACCGACCCGCGCGGCGCCCACGCGGTCGGCACCGAGGTAAGCTTCGACCGGCCTTACGGGAAGTATGCGCAGATTTACGAACACCCGCTCTCCATCGGCTCGGGCGAGTATCTGCTGTGGGAATTCCCGCTCGCCTACTGGCTGGAGCAGCACGGCTACGACGTGACCTACTGCTCGAACGCCGACTGTCTCGACGCCGCGCAAATCACCCGCTGCAAAACCTTCCTCAGCGTCGGCCACGACGAGTATTGGGACGTGCGGCAATACGACGCTGTCAAAAGTGCCATCGCCTCCGGCACGCACGCGCTGTGGCTTTGTGGCAACTCGGTCTTCGGCCGGACGCCGTTCAAGCCATCCTCCAGCGGCCAGCCAAATCGCATCCTTCAGCGCACCGGCATCTACGCGGGCCTGACTGACAAGGAAATCGAGGAGTCCATCAGCGTGTTCACCAAGGACTGGAAGCGCGACGTGCGCAACGAGGCGGACATCATGGGCGCACGCAGCATTGTCCCCTTCAACGGCGGCGGCGACTGGGTTTGCACCAAGCCGGAGCACTGGATTTTCGAGGGCACGGGCATGAAGAAAGGCGACTCGGTGCGCGGCCTCGTCGGCTGGGAGCATCACGGCGCGCCCGCGAACATCCCCGGCCTCGAAGTCGTGGGCGAAGGCACCGTCTGGCGCGGCGGCACGACGCCCGCGCACTGGACCGCGACGATTTTCCCAGGGCCGAAGAAGAACATCGTCTTCAACGCCGCAACCATCTGGTGGCCGCAAGCCCTCAGTTCACCGCCGGGCCACATCCTCCCATGGTCACACTGGAGCCGCCCGCACGGCCCGGACGCGCGCGTGCAGCGCATCACGAAGAATTTGCTCAAGCGTTGCGGGGCGTGACAGGGAGAGTATTCAGCAATCAGTGTTCCGTGTTCAGTCAGTCGAGCCGTGTTCGTGCGCTCTCTGAATGCTGAACACTGAATACTGATTACTGCCCCACCTCTTGGCGGCGTTGACTCGACTTTTGTCGCCGTCAAACGCGACACTCCCCGCATGGCAGTCCGCGCCCCACGCCCGTTGATTCGTCCGCTCGTCCAGCGGTTGCACGCCTATGTCCCCGGCGAGCAGCCCAAGATTCGCGGCCTCATCAAGCTGAACACCAACGAGAATCCCTACCCGCCCTCGCCCAAAGTTCTCGCGGCGGTGAAGGCGGCGGTGGACGGCCGCTTGCGGCTTTACCCCAACCCGACCGCTTCCGCGCTGCGCGAGAAGCTCGCCCAGCTCCACGGCTGCGCGCCGGAGAACATCATCATCGGCAACGGCTCGGATGAACTGCTCGCGCTGGCGACGCGAACTTTCGTTGAGCCGAGCTCAAGCCTCTCACGACAACTGGACAACCAATACTTCGTTAGGACAAACAGGGCGCTCGTTCAGTTCTTCAACCCGAGTTACTCGCTTTACCCCGTGCTCGCGCAAATCGCGGGAGCATTGACCAATGCCGTTCCGCTCAACGCCGACTTCAGCCTGCCTTCGCTCGCTTTCCTGCCGAAGCGGGGCTGGGATTTCAAAGCCGCGCTCTCGCTTATCACCACACCGAACGCCCCCAGCGGGCGCGGCTACAGCACGGCGGAGCTGGACGCGCTCTGCGCCAAGTCGCGCGGCGTCGTGGTTCTCGACGAGGCTTACGTGGACTTCGCCCGAGAGCACGCGATGGCGCTCGCGCTGAAGCACCCGCACGTCCTCGTCTCGCGGACGTTCTCGAAGGCATACTCTCTGTGCTTCCAGCGGGTCGGCTATTTCGTCGGGCACGCGGACCTCATCGCCGCGCTGGACAAGGTGCGCGACAGCTACAACGTCAACGGCCTCGGCCAGGTCGCCGCGCTCGCGACGCTCGCCGACCTGCCCCACTACCGGCGCAACTTCCGTCGCATCATCGCCACGCGTGAGCAGGTCACGCGCGAGTTGACCGGCCTCGGCTGGACCGTGCTGCCGAGCCAGACGAACTTCCTGCTCGCCAAGCCGCCGCGTTTTCCCGCCGAGGAATGGCTCGGCAAACTGCGCGCGAAGAAGCTGCTGGTTCGCTGGTTCAAGTATCCCGAGGTGCGCGACTACCTGCGCATCACCATCGGCTCCGAAGCGGAGATGGAAACCTTCGTGCGGACGGCGCGGGCCATTACGGCGGGGAGGTGATGTGGCGGGCGTGGGGCGGACACTCTTGTCCGCCGTGGCACTGGCCGCCAGGTTGTGGACCGGGGGACCGGAGCGTCCCCTTCACGGCGGTTCCGGTCCGCCTGCTCCCGCTACTTCTTACTTCTTCTTGAGGTAAAGCTCCTCCGCGTTCCACGTCACGCGGTAGCTGCTCAGGACGGTGGGGCGCACGTTCTGAAGGTCCGCGCGATAGGCGGCGAAGTTGTGCTGCGCGACTGTGTAGATGAACGGCAGCTCGGTGGACATCGTGGCCTGCACCTCGTCGAAGAGTTTCTTGCGCGCCGCGAAGTCCAGCGTCTTGAGCTGGTCGTTCATCAGCTTGTCCACGCGCGCCTCCCACGGCGTGGCGGGCTGCTTCTGCTGCGGGAACCAGAAGTGCGTGAAGCCGTCGCTCTTGAGCACGTTCAGGCTGGAGGCCGGGTCCGTGCCGCCGCCGCCCAGGCCCAGCAAGATGCAGTCGTAGTCGAAGGTGTCGTCAATCTTGCTGACCAGCGCGTTGAAGTCCACGGGGCGGTAATTGAGTTTGATGCCGAGCTTCTTGAGGTCGGACTGCACGAAGATGGCGACCTTCTCGCGCGTGTTGTTGCCGACGTTCGTGTTCAGCTCGAACTCGATCAGATTGCCCTGCGCGTCCTCAAGCGTGCCGTCGCCGTTGCGATCCGCGATGCCAATCTCCTTCAGCAAGGCGCGGGCGCGGGCGGGGTCGAAGGCATACTTCGGCACCGCGTCGTTGTGCCAGCGCTTGAGCGCGGTGGAGACGTAGCCGTGGGCCAGCTCGGCGCGGCCAGCGTAGATGCTCTTGATGATGCTCGGCCGGTCAATCGCGTGCTGCATCGCCTGGCGGAACTTCAGGTTCGCGAACCAGCGCATCTTCTTCGCATCCACCACCGGCTTGGCGGAGATGGTTTTGGCGTTGGCGGGGTCCTTGATGGTCAGCGTCGCGCCGTCGAACTTCACCGTGATGGGCAACGCGGCACCGGGCGTGATGGTGATGGTCTTCTTCTGCTCCGTGCCGGTGCCCAGCTTCAAGGTCACGTCCACAGCGCCCATGAAGACGCGCTTGGTGTCTGGCAGCTTCTGGAGCTTGCGCTTCTCGACGACGATCTCGGCTCCGGGCGCGTCCACGGAGAACTGGAGCTGCGCGGCGGAGTTGGTGTTCAGGTTGAACCAGAAGAACGCGCGCTCCGGGCCGACACCGAGCGTCTCCAGCTTGAACTTGCCGGCATCCGCGCCGGTCTTGAACCGCAGGAATTCGTCCGGGCGCACGTTCTCGTGGATGTCGCTGCCGCCCGCGAGGAAGCGCAGCGACATCGCGCTCATGTCCGGCACCACGCTGTAGATCAGGTTGTCGAGATAGGGCAACTGCGTGCCGGCCTTGTCGCGCACGTGGAACATCGGGTTGCGCTCCAGCAGCGTGAACTCGCCGGCCTTGTATTGCTTGAGCTTGAACGGCCCGCTGCACACGAGCTGCTCGGGCGCGGTGTTGATGCCGTAGGCGGACTCGAACTTCTTCTCCTTCACCGACTGCGCGAGCTTGTGCTTCGGCAGGATGGCGACGCCGCCGAAGTATTCCACGAACGGCGCGTAAATGTCCGGCGTGACCACGCGCACGGTGAAGTCATCCACCTTGCTCACCACGAAATCCTTCCCGTCTATCGTGAACAGGTCGCGCGTGACGTTGATGATGTGCGGATTGTAGATCACGTCGTTCCAGGTGAAGACCACGTCGTCCGCCGTCAGCGGCTGGCCGTCGCTCCACTTCACGCCCTTGCGCAGCTTGAAGGTCCACGTCCTCTGGTCCGGCTCCACGCTCCACGCGTGGGCGATGCCGGGCTTCACCGTCTCCGTGGCCCAGTCGAAGTCCACCAGCGAGACGAACAGCAGGCGGACGATGTCGCGCGACGAGGACTCGTTCTCCGTGATGGGGTTGAACGTCTTTGGATCGCCGAACGTGGCGATGACCAGCCGCCCGCCGCGCACGCCCGGCGGGCAATCCGCCACCTGCGGCGGCTCGGCGGCAGGGCTGGCGGTGAAGAGCAATGTCGCGCAGGCGGCGATGGCGAGAGTGGTGGGCCAGATTTTCATGCGTGTTGTGTGCGGGAGAATTTCCACGCGCGGGAAGGAATGTCGAGCAGCAAGCTGCTTTGAAGCTTGATGCATACGTCGCTTCGCCCACGATGCGCGGCAACTCATCCACGGACACTCCAATGCGCATCGAACTCCGCGGCGTCCTCAAGAACTACGGCTCCATGCGGGCGCTCGACCACGTGAAGCTGGAGATTGCCCCCGGGCAGATCGTCGCGCTGCTCGGCGCGAATGGCGCGGGCAAGAGCACCCTGCTGCGCCTGTTGGCCGGCATCATCGCGCCGAGCCGGGGCGACATCTACTTCGATGACGAGCCGTTCCGCCGCGACCGGCTCGACCAGCGGCCGCGTTTCATGTTTCTGCCGGACTTCCCGTTCCTCTTTCCTGAGAAGACCGTGCTGCGCAACGTCAGCATTCCCCTGCGCCTCTACCAGGCCGACGACCACGGCATGGAGGAGCACGTCTTGGCGCTGCTGCGCGAGTTCGACCTCCTGCCGCTGGCGCAGATGCCCGTGGCCGCGCTTTCTCGCGGGCAGGCCTACAAGACCGGCCTCGTCGCGCTGCTGGCGGTGGATCCGGAGGTGTGGCTGCTGGACGAGCCGTTCGCCTCGGGCATGGACCCGCACGGCATCAACGCCTTCAAGACCCACGCCCGCGCCGCCGTCGCGCGTGGGCGCACGGTGATTTACTCGACGCAAATCCTCGAGGTGGCCGAGCGCTTCTGCGACCGCGCCTGCGTGATCCAGCAGGGAGAAGTCCGGGCGTTCGAGACGATCGAGAAGCTCCGTGATCAGGCGGCGGACAAGGCGAACGTGCTGCAAGGGCTGCTCGACTCGCTGCGGGAGGCGGCGCCGTGAAGACGCTGCATTCGCCCGACTTCGAAGCCGGCCTTGCCACCCGTGTGCGGGAAGTGTGCCGCAAGCGCCGGGCTGACTTGCGCGAACACCAGCGTGGGAAGTCGCTGGCGCGCCGCGAGCTCGTGAACAAGGGAGGCAGTCTCGTTCTCGTTACCGTGCTGCCTGCGGTCTCGATGCTGTTGTTGGTTAATTTTACCGACGGCCTGCGCGTGCCGCTGTTCGTCCTGGCCATGTTCGGTTGGTGGTTCGGCAGCGGCTTCGTGAACCTGCTCCGCCAGCGGCTCATCACCTCAAGCGATGCGCTGGCCCTGCGCAACCTGCCGATTTTGGACTCGCAGGTGTTCGCCTTCCAGTGGCAGCGCCTCACCTGGAGCCAAGGCGCAGCTACGCTCCCATCGCTCGTCCTTGGGGCCGTGGTGGTCGTTTGGGCCGGTGGCCGGATGAGCGGGCCGGCACTGGCTGGGGCGGTGTTGGCCGGCGCGCTGGCTTGGTGGTTGGGCCGCGCGGTTGGGGTGTGGGTGGTGTGCCTCGGTTGGCAGCGTTTCGCCCAGTGGTTCGATCTCGCCGTGGTCGGGCTGGTCTTGGGCAGCTTCATGCCGTGGATTGGGCGCTTCCTTCATCCGCTCCTTGTGCTGCTGGAGCCGTTCCTTTCGCTCGTGGTGCCGACGGCGTGGCCGGGCCGGATGCTTGCGGACACGGCGCAGCACGGGCCGGGTGTGACTCTGTTGCTGCTATTGCCCACTGCGGCGCTCGGTTGGTCCATCCACGCCGCGCGGCAGCGGCTGGCTCTAAACTTGCAGCCGGCGGAACCGCTGTTCTCGCTGCCCATCGAGGCGTTCACTGAGAAGCCAATCGCCCAGGACGAGGAACTGGACGAAGCTGCTTTCCTGAACCAACCGGATGCGAAGCCACCGAAAATGCGGGCCGGGCCGACGGAATTGGAGGACTACGTCCGCAGCCGCACATGGCTCGCACCGGAGAGCTGGTCGAGTCGTGGTTGGATCGAGCGGCGGGTGGACCGCCGCCTCACACCCCGCGAGCGCCTGCTGACAGAGGTAATGATGCCCTTTCCGCCAACGTGGTCGGCCACCTGGCTGATCACCGCGAAGGCAGTGCTGTTGCTCTGCCTCGGGGGCTTGTTGTTGGAGGCCTGTCGGTTTCCGTGGTTCGGGGTTGCCTACCTGATGGCCAGCGGGCCGCTGCTGCTCTTCGTCGTGCCACTGGGGAGCAGCCTCGGGCGCGCATGTGGCTCCTACTGGGCGGGCGGCGCGACCTTCACGTTTCACACGGGATTCCCCATCGCTTACCAAGAGTTCACCCAACTGGCGTGGAAGATTGCCATGGTGCGGGCCGTGGCGGCATTGCCACTGGTGATGACCTTCGCCACATTTCTGTTTCTCAAATACGGCAGCCCGCGGGCGGCTTGGTGGCATGGCCCGCTGACGGGCCTCTGGGCAACTTGGTTCTTTCTGGCAGCGCGACCGCTGCTCTCCGCCACGCGATGGTCTTCGGGAACTTCGGATTCTCAACGGGTTTCCTTCTGGGGCTGCGTCGCGTGGCTGGCGGCGATTCCAGCATTCATCCTGTTCGTCATGCTCGGGGTGCTAACATGGCTCGCCACCGGAATCGCAGACGCCGAGATGCCTCACTGGTTCACGCTGCCCCTCGCACTGGCTGCGATGGGCATCTCGTTCGCCTTCCAATGGTTCTTTGGCCGGTTGGTCGCGCGCAACCGCTTTGACTACACGCCGGGGCGTTCGCAATCGTTTCGGTTCACCGATGGCTGAAGAACTTTGAACTTTGCTCTGCCGCGTCCAGTCCGCACCCTCGCGCAAACACATGGGCACGTTCATCCTGAAACGGCTGCTGCACATGATCCCGATCCTGCTCGGGGTCTCGCTGCTCACGTTCCTGCTCATGTCGCTCACGCCCGGCGGCTACCTGCAAAGCCTCAAGCAGAACCCGCAGATTTCCCCCGAGACGGTCGAGAAACTCCTCGCCAAGTTCCACCTCGACCAGCCGTGGTATGTCCAATATCTCCACTGGCTCAAGAACGTCGCCACCGGCGATTTCGGCTATTCCATCCAATACAAAATCTCCGCGACCGACCTCATCATGGCGAGGCTTTGGAACACCTTCCTGCTGTCGTTCTTCGCCACGGTGGTGGCGTGGTGCATCGCCGTGCCGCTGGGCATCTGGGCGGCGGTGAACAAGGATTCGCTCGTGGACCGCGCGTGTTCGCTCATCGCGTTCGTCGGGCTGTCCATCCCGGAAATCCTGCTCGCGCTGCTCGCGCTGATGTTCGCGGCGGCGACCGGCTGGTTCCCCATCGGCGGCGCGCAAGGCTCGCTCTACGACCTGATGTCGCCGACCGAGCGGTTCTGGAACCGCGCGCATCATCTCGTGCTGCCGGTGCTGGTGCTGGCCGCCAGTTCGCTCGCCGGCATCATGCGCCAGATGCGCTCGAACCTCCTCGACACCCTCCGCGCCGACTACGTCACCGCCGCTCGCGCCAAGGGCCTCTCCGAGGGCTGGGTCATCTACAAGCACGCGCTGCGCAACGCCATCAACCCGTTGCTGACCATCTTCGGCTACTCGCTGGCGGGCCTGCTCTCCGGCGCGTTCATCGTGGAGAACATCATGGCCTGGCCTGGCCTGGGGCGGCTGACCATCGAGGCTTACACGGCGAAGGACTCGATGCTCGTGGTGGACTCGGTGGTCATGGCCACGGCGCTGCTCATCGTCGGCAACTTCGTCGCGGACGTGATGCTGGCGTGGAGCGACCCGCGGATACGGTTGAAGGAATGAGCGAAAACCATTTTGGCAAACTGACCCAGACGGAGTAATCAACTCACCATGAAACAACTCACAGCCATCATCCATCGCGGCGAACCACACGAAGGCGGCTTCTGGGCCACCTGCCTGGAAGTGCCGGGCGCGAACGGCCAGGGCGAGACGCGGGAGGCGTGCCTCACTGACCTCGCCGCCGCCGTGCGCCTTTTGGTGGACACGGAACGCGAGGAGGCCTTCCGCCTCGACCCGCAGGCCGAGACAGCGGAATTGCTCGTGGCATGAAACGCCGCGCGCTCCTCAGTCACTTGCAGGAACACGGTTGCGCGTCGGTGCGTGAGGGCGGCAGTCATTCCATCTGGACCAATCCGCAGACCGGCCGGCGCGAAGCTGTTCCACGCCACACCGAAATCAAGAAGCACCTCGCCCGCTCCATCTGCAAGAACCTGTCGGTGCCAATTCCGCCGGGCAACTAGCATGAGCGCTCCCGCCACCAATCTCTCGCCCCGCCAGCTTTTCTGGAAGCGCCTCCGCGCCCGGCGTTCGGCGATGGCGGGCGGCGTCATCCTCGGACTGCTCTACCTCACCGCGTTGCTCGCCGGCTTCGTCGCGCCGTATCACTACGAGAGCGATGACCGAGACCGCTTCTTCCACCCGCCGATTTTGCCGAAGCTCGATGGCCTGCGGCTGGTCGTCCCGCGTTGGGAACAGAAGGAGGGGCAATTCAAATACGCCCCCAACGCCAGCGACACCAAGCCGGTCCGCTTCTTCATCAAGGGCGATAAATACAAGCTCTTCGCCCTCATCCCCTGCCAGACGCACCTCTTCGGCACCGGCGAGAAGAACCGCCCCATCTACCTGTTCGGCACAGACCAATTCGGGCGCGACGTCTTCTCGCGCATCCTCTACGGCTCGCAGATTTCCCTGAGCATCGGCCTCATCGGCATCACGCTGTCGTTCACGTTCGGGATGCTGAACGGCGGCATCTCCGGCTACTTCGGCGGGCGCATTGACACGAGCATCATGCGGGTCTGCGAACTCATCATGTCCATCCCGTCGCTCTACCTCATCCTCGCGCTGCGCAACACCTTCCCCTCGAACATCTCCTCCACGCAGGCCTACGCGATGATCATCGTCATCCTCAGCTTCATCGGCTGGGCGAGCATGGCGCGCGTGGTGCGCGG
>JBEBFV010000620.1:0-2669 GCA_040081795.1 Limisphaerales bacterium
CTTCTGGCCGTCGCTCGGCGAGACGGACCTTTACCTCTTCGGCCAGGGCAACGAGCGCCGCATTTACGACAAGCTCGGCGCGCAGCTCCGCGAGGTGGACGGCGTGCCCGGCGTGAGCTTCGCGGTGTGGGCGCCCGAGGCGCAGCGCATCAGCGTGGTCGGGCTGTTCAACAACTGGGACGGGCGCTACCACCCGATGCGCAAGCTCGGCGCGTCCGGCGTGTGGGAACTCTTCGTGCCGGGTTTGGGCGAAGGCACGCTCTACAAGTTCGAGGTCAGGAACGCGCTCGGCGAAATCGTCCTCAAGACCGACCCTTACGGCTTCTTCTTCGAGGCCGCGCCGCAGAACGCCTCCATCGTCTGGAACAACCGCAAGTTTCCGTGGACCGACTCCGCGTGGATGGAGCAACGCCGCGCGCGCCAGCCGCTCCGCGAGCCATTGAGCATTTACGAAGTCCACCTCGGCTCGTGGATGAAGAAGAACATCGCCGAGTCCTACAGCTACCGCGAGGTCGCGCCGCTGCTGGTGGAATACGTGCGGCGCATGGGCTTCACGCACATCGAGTTTCTGCCTGTCTCCGAGCACGCATACTATCCGAGCTGGGGCTATCAGGTCACGGGCTTCTATTCGCCCACGTGCCGCTTCGGGACGCCGGACGACTTCCAGTTCCTCGTCAACGCGCTGCACGAGGCGGGCATCGGCGTCCTCGTGGACTGGGTGCCGGCGCACTTCCCGCGCGACGAGTGGGCACTCGCGCGCTTCGATGGCACCGCGCTCTACGAGCATGAAGACCCGCGCCAGGGCGCGCACCAGGACTGGGGCACGCTCATCTTCAACTTCGGCCGCCACGAGGTCCGCAATTTTCTCACGGCGAACGCGCTCTTCTGGTGCGAGCGCTTCCACATTGATGGCCTGCGCGTGGACGCCGTCGCCTCGATGCTCTACCTCGACTACTCACGCAAGGAAGGCGAATGGGTGCCCAACAAATACGGCGGGCGCGAAAACCTCGAGGCCATTGATTTCCTCCGCGAGTTCAACCACCTCGTCCACACCGAGACGCCCGGCGTCATGACCATCGCCGAGGAAAGCACCGCGTGGCCGCTGGTCACGCGCCCGCCTTATCTCGGCGGCCTGGGCTTTTCGTTCAAGTGGAACATGGGCTGGATGCACGACACGCTGCGCTACTACAGCCGCGACCCGCTCTATCGCCGCTATCACCAGCACGACCTCACGTTCGCGATGCTCTATCATCACAACGAGAATTTCATCCTGCCGCTCTCGCACGACGAAGTCGTCCACGGCAAGTGTTCGTTGCTCGGCAAGATGCCCGGCGACGACTGGCAGAAGTTCGCGAACCTCCGCGCGCTGCTCGGCTACCAGTGGCTTTTCCCCGGCAAGAACCTGCTCTTCATGGGCGGCGAGTTCGGCCAGGGCCAGGAATGGGGCGAGAACCGCGCGCTCGACTGGTGGCTGCTTGAGCAAGGCCCCCATCACGCCGGCGCACAACGCTTCCTAGCCGACCTGAACCAGCTCTACCGCGCGCACCCCGCGCTCTGGGAGGCCGACTACGACGTGGAAGGTTTCCAGTGGGTGGACTGCTCGGACACGTTGCACAGCGTCCTCTCCTTTCTGCGCCGCACGAAGGACGGTCGCCAGCAGATGCTCGTCGTCCTCCATCTCACGCCCGAGCTGCGCACCGGCTACCGCATCGGCCTGCCCAGCGGCGGCTACTGGCGTGAAGTGCTGAACAGCGACGCCGCCATCTACGGGGGCAGCAACCACGGCAACCTCGGCGGCGTGACCGCCGAGGAAATGGAAATGCACGGCCAGCCCTGCTCCGGCGAATTCACCCTGCCGCCGCTGAGCGTGATGGTGTTCGTGGCGTAGCACGCGGAGCCATTCCAAGCCCGGCCTCGGGCTTGACATTCCAGCGGGAGAAGCGCAGGCATTCATCAATGAATCCCACCGGTCATCGCGCTGAACATGTCGGCAGCGGAATCTTGCCGTGGTTTGGCCCGGCGGGCGGTGACCTATTGCGCGTGGGCAGCTCGCGGCGCGGGTTTCTCCAGACGGGATTGAAGGGCATCGTGGGCCTTTCCCTGCCGGCGCTGTTGCAGCAACGGGCGCTTGCCTCGGCGGCGGGCCAGCCGCAGCGCAAGACCAGCGTGATCCTCTTCTGGCTGTCCGGCGGGCCGAGCCACATTGACATGTGGGATCCGAAGCCCGACGCGCCGAGCGAGATTCGCGGCCCGTTCAGGGACATCCCCACGAAGATCCCCGGCGTCCACGTCTGCGAGCATCTCCCGCTCACCGCGAAGCTCATGGACCGGCTCACGATCCTGCGCTCCGTGGATTGCCGGGCCAGCGATCACACGCCCATCACGATGCAGGCGGGCAACCCGCTCGCGCGCCGCACCAACGACGGCAAGGACGGCGGCGGTTATCCCAGCATGGGCGCGGTCGCCGCGAAGCTGCGCGGGCCGAACGCGCCGGGGCTGCCGGGCTTCGTCGGTCTGGCCGATTCGTGGAAGGCCGACGTGTGGGGCGCGGGCGAGATGGGCAATGCCTTCGAGCCAGTCAACGGCAAGGAACTCGCCGGCCAGCTCACGTTGCCCGATGGACTTTCCCTTGAACGCCTCGGCGACAGGCAGTCGTTGCAGGAGAATCT
>JBEBFV010000621.1:0-2666 GCA_040081795.1 Limisphaerales bacterium
CGCCCCCACGCTGTGGGCTGCGAGTGAATTGTCCTACCGCCTCGGCATCCGCCACCTGCTGCACGGCGACGTGCTGCCCATCGAGAAGCCGGCGTTCAAGCTGGACGGCTTCGATGTGGTCCTCGACACGAAGAGCAAGTCGCGGGCGTGGGATGGCTTCAACGGCCAGCCCTTCGGCCTGGATGCGTGGAGTGCCGAGGATTGCTCCCGCCTGCTGGCCCAGCTCGCGAAGCTGAAGTTCACGCACGTCGTGCTGCCGCTGAAGGTGGAGCCCTTCGCTCCACTGCCCGTGGCTGGAGATTCCGCGGGACGCACCGCGTTCAAGGGTGCGAGGACTTTTGCCAATCCTGACGCGGCCGCCGTGGTGGCCCACCTCAAGGCGAAGGCTGCGGAGCTTGGTCTCGGCGTCATTGCCTCCGGTCCAGCCGCCGGTGCGCCCGTGCATCTCGGCGCTTCGTCTGGTTCCGTGCTGCCGCAGTTCTCGCTCCAAAAACTTGCCGCCGACCTCGCGGGGCACGAGCGGATTGTTTGCCGCGCCACGTTGACCGGCGACCTCAATGCCCCGGCGCACTTCGTCAGCCGCGCGGCATTCGATGCCCGGATCACGCCGGAGCGCGCGCTGTCTGACCTGGTCGCTCCGATTTGCGGCGAAGGTGTCGCCGAGCGCCTGTGGATGGGTTTTGACCACGTCGAAAAGGCCGCCCGGCTCATCTCGGCCAACGACCCGCGCGTTGGCGTGCCGGATGCCAGGCTGTTCCTGCGTCATCTCGAATCCAAGGAGCCGCTGCCCGTGTGGATCACCGAGGCGAAGAACCACTACACCGCCGCGATGAACGAGATGTATCGCGGCAACACGCGCGCCCGCGGCGGGGCGCGGCCCTTCATCCTGTATCACGCGAAGCGGCTGGAGTTCGCGCTGCACTACTTCCTCGCATTGGAATCCCTCTACAAGGCGCATGACTCCACGGCCCGCACCGACTCGCTGGAAGCCGCCATCGAGTCCACCTACAACGCGCTTAATGCCCACGCCGACATGGCGCGGGACGCGAGCGATCTCGGCGTGATCGCGGTGCTGAACGAACAGGGCTACCGCGCGCTGCGCAAGGCAGCCGACCGGGATGGAAAGTGACCCGCCATGACCGAGCCCATCGTCTATCTGAACAGCGGCTTCGTCCCTGCCTCGCAGGCGAAGCTGAACATCTACGACCTCGGCCTCGTGCTTGGAGCGACGCTCACGGAGATGACGCGCACGTTCCTGCACCAGCCGTTCCGCGCTGAGGATCATGTGGCGCGCCTCTATCGCTCGCTGAAGTATTCCGGCATCGCAGTGCCGCTCTCGCAGGAGGAGATGCTGGCCAGGACCCGCGAGCTTGCCGAGGCCAACTGCAAGCTGGTGCGTCCGGACGAGGACATCGGAATCGTCCACTTCGTCACGCCCGGCGAGCACGCGATGTATGCCGGCAGCGCGGGCGCGGCGGCGCGGCTCACACCCACGGTCTGCATTCACTCGTTTCCGCTGCGCTTCAGCCTGTGGCGGCATTTGTTCACCGAGGGCGCGCACGTCGTCACGCCGTCCATCCGCCACGTCCCGCCGCAGTGCGTTGAGCCGAAGATGAAGAACCGCAGCCGCCTGCACTGGTTTCTGGCGGACAAGCAGTCACAGGCCGTGGACCCGCGCGCGATCTCGCTCCTGCTCGATCTGGATGGAAACGTGACCGAGTGCGCCGGCTCGAACTTCGTCATCATCAAGGACCGCACCATCATCTCGCCGACGACGCGCAACATTCTCTGGGGCGTCAGCCTCCAGACGGTGAAGGAGCTCGCACAAGGCCTCGGAATGGACTTTGTGGAGAAGGAATTCCAACCCTACGACGTGATCAACGCCGATGAAGCCTGGCTCACCACCACGCCCTACTGCCTCGCCCCCTGCACGAGGATCAACAGCATTCCCATCGGCACCGGCAAGCCGGGGCCGTTGTTCCGGGAGATGCTCGCGGCGTGGAGCCGCCGCGTCGGCATGGACATTGAGGCGCAGGTGCTAAAGACGCAGGTCTGAAACCCGTGAACCAAACCTCGAAGCCGCATCCTGCCGCCCTGTCATGCCAAATCCCGATGGAAAACGGTGGAATGCCAGACGCACGCCACATCGCGCACCTTCTCCCTTCCTCGGAGGAGGGGAGAAGGTGGCCGCAGGCCGGATGAGGGGTGTGGACCACCAACGCCGACGCAGGCAACCCCTCACCCCGGCCCTCTCCCCTCCTCCGAGGAAGGGAGAGGGAGCCAGAGCGCGGCGACCCGCAACGTTTCCACCAGATTCCATGCCGAATTGGTATCATTTCGCCGTGTAGCCGCCGTCCACAGGCAGGTTCACGCCGGTGATGTAGCGGGAGGCTTCGCTCAACAGGAACACCACGGCGCCGCCGAGGTCGGTGTCGTCCGCCATGCGGTTGAGCATGGTGTGCGCGCAGTAACGCCTCAAGAAAGGCTCGGGCTGGTGGTTGAAGAAGCCGCCTGGAGCCAGGCAGTTCACGCGCACGCTGCGCGGTCCGTAGAGCGCGGCGTAGAATCGGGTGAGGTTCACCATCCCGCCCTTGTGGAAGAAATAGTCCGGCGGCATGTCGCCCATGTTGGTGCCTTCATACAACTCGTAGCTGGGGCCGATCATG
>JBEBFV010000200.1:0-10158 GCA_040081795.1 Limisphaerales bacterium
TGGCCCACCTGGACCGTGCCCGTGCTGCGCTGGGCGAAACAGCAGGGCGGCGTGACCGGCTACGCGCACTCCGGCAGCGGACTGCAAATCGAGCCAGCGGCGGCGGCGAAGCGGATGTTCACCGCGCTGGACTCGAACAAGGACAGCAAGATCGACGCGGGTGAGGCGGCGAACGGTTTGTTGGCCGAGCCATTCGCTGCGACCGACGCAAACCGCGACGGTGCGTTGAGCGAAGCGGAGCTGACCGCGAGCCACGACCGCGTCTCCGACGTGCTGCCGAATCTCGCCATCCCGGAGCTGAACAGCGTGGGGGCGCAGGAGATTTTCGTGACGACCGCACTCGGCTTGTGCGACTTCATCAGCGCGATGGACACGGCGCGGCTGCGCGAGTGGAACTGCTGGTATCACCTGCTCAACTGCGGCTTCCCGCTGAAGGTCAGCGGCGAGACGGACTTCCCGTGCATGAGCGGCACGCGCATCGGGCAGGGTCGCGTGTATGTGAAGCTCGCGGCGACGAACCGCGTGGACTTCAAGGCGTGGTGCGAGGGCTTGCGTGCGGGCCGTAGCTACGTGAGCGACGGCTACGCGCACGCGCTAGGCTTCACGGTGAACGGCAAATCACCGGGCGACGAGTTGCGGCTGGAGAAGCCCGGTCCCGTGACCGTGCGCGCGAAAGTTGCGTTCAGCGCCGAGACGCCGCTGGAGGTTTACTACGGCGGCGCGATGCCGGTGGGCGGCCCACGCCTGCTGGGCGACACCGTGGTGCTGCACGAGACGAAGGGGCCTGGCGCGTTCAGCGGGAAGACACGTCGCGTTGAACTCGTCGTGAACGGCCGCGCCATCTCGGCGAAAGACGTTCCTGCCGATGGCCGCGAGCACGACGTGGAGTTCACGGCCGGTCTGGACCGCAGCAGTTGGGTCGCGCTGCGGGAGTTCCCGCAGTTGCACACGAACCCGGTGAACGTGCTCGTGGGCGGCCAGCCCATCCGCGCCTCGCGCGCCAGCGCGCGCTGGGCCATCGAGTGCATCGAGCAGCTCTGGCGCGTGCGGGGCCGGAGCATCGCCGCCGGCGAGCGCGACGAGGCGCGGCGGACTTACGACAAGGTCATCGAGCAATACCGGCGCATCGCGATGGAAGCGCCGGAAGGCAGCTAACCGGGCCGCGATTGACGCGGTGGCGTCGGCTTCGTTACGGTTCGCGCGCCCAAACCAACACGACTTCCACATGAAAAAACTGCTTCTGACTTTGGCCCTTGGACTCGCCCTCTCTGTCTCCGCCGCTGACAAGGACGGCTGGATTTCCCTCTTCGACGGCAAATCGCTCGCCGGCTGGAAGGCCAACGAGAACCCCGACACCTTCAAGGTCGAGAACGGCGAACTCATCGTGAAGGGGCCGCGCGCGCACCTGTTCTACGTGGGCGACGTGCAGGGCGCGAAGTTCAAAAACTTCGAGCTGAAGCTGGACATCAGCACCCGGCCCAAGGCGAACTCCGGCGTGTATTTCCACACCGAGTTCGGCCCCGGCTGGCCAGCCAAAGGCTACGAAGTGCAGGTCAACAACACCCACGGCGACCCGAAGAAAACCGCCGGCCTCTACAACGTGAAGGACAACATGGAAGCGCCCGCGAAGGACGGCGAGTGGTTCACCATGACCATCAAGGTCGTCGGCAAGCACGTCACCACCAGCGTCAACGGCAAGGTCATCGTGGACTACACCGAGGAGGAGAATCCCCCGCGCAAAGCCAACCCGGGCCGCCTCATCGGCAGCGGCACCTTCGCCCTGCAAGGCCACGACCCCGGCAGCGAAATCCACTACAAGAACATCTTCGTCAAGCCGCTGCCGTGAGTCCCCTCGACGTCAGACTGCGAGCCTGAGCTACTCTGCCCGCTGACTCGCCTTTCGGAGTTTGTGTCCTGAATCGTTTTCGCGCTCCACCTGCTCCTACGGCGCGCGCAGGCGGAAGAACGAGCGGCCACCGCTGTAGGGCACAAACTGCTCGCCGGCAGGATACCGGCCAGGCACCGTGGGAAGGGTCGAGAAGACGCCGCCTGCCTCCGGGCTTACACGCAGATCGTAGGCACGCCCGGCTGCGGCGGGCCAGCTCAGACGCAGCAGGTCCGCGTTCCAAGCCGAGACATCGAGCACGAAGGGGAACGGCGAATCCATCTGGTTCGGATGCGAGCCGATGGCTTGCTCGCGCGCGTTGGAGAGGCCATCGCCATCGGGATCATCCCGTGGACCGGATGACAAAGAGCCAAGCTTCGACATCTCCCAGTTGTCATCGAGGCCGTCGTGATCTGTGTCGGTGATTGGCACGCCTGTCAGGATAAGGCTGACGGAGGTGACGCTGCCGGTGCCTGCCGTCTCCTCGTCGCTGACCTGCACCGACCATGTGCCAGCGGTGCCCTCGTGGAAATGATGCGTGCTGTAATAGGTCCAGTCCGTGAGCGAGCCGCTGCCGGTGAACGGATTGAATCGCTGGAGGATGCTGCGCGTGCCGGACGGCGAGGTGAGCGTGATGCGCAGGTCGCCCCGGAAATCGTGGGTGGTCTGCACCCGCACGCCAACGTGCTCGCATACAAGCTCGTTGGTCACGGCGAAGGGATAACGCGCCGCGTCGAGTTCGAGCTGCGCACGCAGGTTCGCGTTGGTCTGCGCCACGGCGGCGAGCGTGTCGCCGTTCGTTTGGTTGATGAAAATGGAGGGGATGGCGATCAGCCCGTTGGTCAACTGCATGCTGATCAGGTTCGTGCTGGCGACGTTGTCGTAGATGATGGCGAAGGCCGCGCCCGCGTCCTGCGCTCGCTTGATCTTGTCGGAGAAGGTGGAGATGCCGCGCTGAATCAACGCGGCCTTGCCGGTGAGGTTCGTCGTGATCGCACTCGTCGCCTGGCCCACGAAGACGAGCGGCAGGCTGGCGGTCGGCGCGTCGGGCCGAAGGTTTTCGCCGGGTGCTCGATCGGGATGCAGTCCCTCCTCCGGCATCAGCCCGGTGACGAGGTTCAAGCCCGCTGGCACATCCGTGCCGGTGGCGCGCATGAGGAAGCCCGCATCGGGAATCGCGCGCGTCACGTTCGAGACGAGCGTGATCGTCGTGGCGGGCGGGCGGTTCGACCACACTTGCGCGAGGCGCACGGCCAGGCCTGCGTCCGGCACCCCGAAGCCGACGTTGTGGCTCACGGCCAGACCCACGCCATTCGTCGCGAGGTCTCGGTCGGCGAAGTCGAAATGGCGTGATGCCAGCACGAGGATTTGCTGCGCGTCGCGGATGGTGAGGTTCGTGTTGGCTCCGAGCAGCAGCGCGCAAAGGCCGGCGATCTGCGGCGCGGCGAAAGAAGTCCCCTGCGGGCTGATCGAGTTGAAGGAGTAGTCCGCCGAGTCATCGAGGTAGAAGACGCCCGCGTTGTAGCCGAAGGACGAGCCTGTGCGGTCCGTCGTCGGCGGCGCGTCGAGACCGTTGTCGCCCACCGGCGCGGCCACGAGCACGGACGCGCCCGGCGTGCTGTAGCTGGCCACGCGCCCGGTGATGCGCACGCCCGCGACGGTGATGACGCGCGGGTCGGCGGTGTAAGCCTGGTCGTTCGCGTTGGCACCGGTCTCCCGCTCGTTGCCAGAGGCGCGGGTCATCAGGACGCCGCGACCACCGCGACCGTAGGTGAGCGCATTGGAAAGGCCGGCATCCGCCAGCGCGCTGTTGGCGATCAACCCGGAGCCGCTGTTGAGCCAGCTGTGGTTCTGCACGCTGACGGAGTTCGACATGAACTGGAACATGATCCCGATCTGCTCCTCCGTTGAGCCGAGCATCTTCCAGCTCGCCAGGCTGGCCGCTGGCGCGACGCCGCTGATGCCGGTGCCATTGTTGCCCTGCGCCACCGCGTAGCCGGCGACGGCGGTGCCGTGGTTGTCAGACGACGCAAGCTGCGCGCCGTTGGTGTTGCCAGCGTCGAAGTTGTAATGCGGCTGGTTGGCGGAAGGGACGACAAACTCAGGATGCGAAATCTCCAAACCGGAATCCGCGATGGCAATAAGCACGCCCGCGCCCTGCGAGAACGGCCAAGCGGCGCGCACATTCAGGTCCACGCCCTGCGGCACGCCGTTGAAGTCGCGGTTCTCCAGATTCCACTGATTCGGGAAGAGCCGGTCATTGAACCGCGCGATGTAAGGCCCGGTGTTTCGCATGGGAATGCGCCGCACCGGATGCGCCGAGAGCACCTCCGGCAACGCGGCCAGCCGCTCCGCCTCGCGCGCGGCTGTCCACGCGTCGGGCGCTTGCAGGATGAACCACTGCGGAGCGACGACGCGGGACACGGCGAGCTTGGTGCCGGCGGTGATTTGCGTCACGTCCGCGCCCTCGGCCAGTCGCAGCACCACGCGGCTGGTCAAGCCCACCACCAATGCGGAGTCGTCCGCCGCCAGCGCGCTCAACTCCGGCCGGAGCATCGCCGCGACGCGGGTGCCGACGGGGATTTCGATGCGATATGTGACCGGCTGCGGCGTGCGGAAGCGGAACTGCACGACCTCCGACGCGCCGCTCGCGGCTGCGGCGAAGGCGAGGAGAAAAACCCAGCAGGCTAGTTGTCGAAGGACAGACACGACGACTTAGCGAACACGAAAAAGCCCGTCTCCGCGAGGTGAAAGTCCCTCCGGATGCTCAGGGTTTTCCCTGAGCGAACCCTGAAAAGCGAAGAACGGCAGCCTACTTCTCAATCCGCAGGATGCGGTTGTTGTAGCTGTCGGTGATGTAGAGCGTGCCGTCGCGGTGGATGGTGACGCCGTGCGGGCGCGCGAGTTCGCAGTCCAAGGGCGAGCCTCCCAGCACGCCTTTGCCCTGCTTCCCTGTGCCGGCGATGCGGACAATCTTCCCGTCCTCGGGCGTGAACTTGCGGATGAGGTTGCTCTCCGCGTCGGCGATGATGACGTTTTCGTCGAGGTCAATGCAGAGGTGCTTCGGGCCGTTCATCGTCGCTGCCAGTGCGGGGCCGCCGTCTCCGGAGCCGCCCTTCGCACCGCTCGCGTTGACGACGGTTTTGATTTTTCCGTCGGGCGAGACGACGCGCAGCGCGTTGCCGCCGCGTTCGAGGATGTAGATGTTTCCCTTGCGATCCACGGCGACCGCGCGCGGGTCGGAGAGCGGAGCTTCGGTGGCAACCGCGCCGTCCTCGGGCCGGCCTTTCTTGCCATTGCCGGCGACGACCTTCGACTTGCCGCTCGCGAGATCCAGCTCGTGGATGCGCGTCAGGTCGGCGATGTAGAGTTTCGCGCCGGTGAAATCAAGCGTGATGCAGTAAGGCCCGCTGCCACGCGCCTTCTCGGCGGCGACGCCGTAGCCGGGGAGGCTCGTGACCGTGCCGGACTTCACGTCCACCTTGCGCACGCGGCCGTTCCACGTGTCGCCGATGAGCACATTGCCATCGGGCAGCACGGCGAGGTTGTGCGGGCCGTTGAACTCCGCCGCGAGCGCAGGGCCGCCGTCGCCGGCCGCGCCAGCCTTGCCGGTGCCGGCGAGGTGCGTGAGCACGCCCTTCGTGTCCACGCGGAGCAAACGGTTGCCCATCGCCATCTCGATGATGAGGAGGTTTCCCGCGCGGTCGAAGTCCACACCGAACGGCTCCTTGAGTTTTGCCTCGATGGCGGAAATGCCAGCAGCGTCCTTCGCGCCGCCAGCGACGAGGACAATTCTTTCAGCGCGCAGGGGCGCGGCGGCCAGCAGCGCCACGACGAGGAGGAGAAAACGATGTTTCATGGTGCGCGGATTACTACGTGGCCCGCGCGTGGAGGGCGAGGGCAAATGCGCGGCCGCACAACGGTGGCAACGGCCTGCGACCGTCGGCGTCCAGCACCCGTCGCACACGGAAATGAGTGTTGCGCGGAAAATCCCACCATGCTCCATTCAGACACCAGCACCACTCCAGCGCCGCTCCCGAAGCGCGCCCGCCCACGGCGGCGTTTCCGGTTCGCGCCCAAACCAAAGCACCAGCCATGCGCACATCACCCCAACGCCGCTCCGGCGCCTTCACCCTCATCGAACTGCTCGTCGTGATCGCCATCATCGCGATCCTCGCCGGTATGCTCCTGCCCGCGCTCGCGAAGGCGAAGGCCAAGGCCGCGCGAATCAAGTGCGCGAGCAACCTCAAGCAGACAGGCCTCGCCTTTGTCGTCTTCGCCAACGACAATGAGGACCGCTTCCCCTACAAGATCCAGACCTACACCATCCCCGTCACCGTCATCCCGGCGGCCAACCTGCCCAATGTGACCGTCGCCAACGCCCAGCGCGTCTGGGCGCACATGCTCGTCATGTCCAACGAACTGGGCTCCGCCAAAATCCTGACGTGTCCCGGAGACAAGCTGAAGCTGAACAACCAGCGAGCCGACTTCACCACCACGGCGACCACCGGTTATCAAGTGCCGGCGGCTCCGACTGACAACACATTGATCACCGCCACCCCGCCCTTCTATGCGGCCCAGGGCAAGGACAACGCCACCTCCTACGCAGTGAGTCTCGAAGGAGACGCGAAGCAGCCAAACACGTCACTGCTGGCCGACCGGAATTACAGCATTGACCCTTCCGGAGCCAACAGCCCGAACATCGCCGTGCTGGCGCGCGGCGCGCAGAGCCAGACCTACCCCATTCCAGCTCCGGGCAAGCTCATCTGGGTCGTGGGCACTGGTGCCTCGCGTCAGTTCGGCCATCACGACCTGGCGGGCAACACCGTGCTGTCAGACGGCAGCGTGCAGCAGTTGACCCTCGAAGGGTTGGACCAGCAGGCGCGGCTGATCGCCACCTCGCTCGGAGCCACGACGCTCCGTGCGGTTTACCCGAACTGAAGCTCAGGACTGCGCTTTCGAGTTCACCCGAGGAACTTCACTTCTCCATCAGTGCGGAGACCTCTTCTGGCGCGATGGACAGCCACGCCTTTCCCGCTGATCCGCGCAACGAAGAGTTTGAATCCGCCAGCCACCGCTTCACGACAGGTAGAGCTGGTCGGGCCACCGGTCCCAGCCGCGCGAAATACTGGAGGCAGCCGTCTCGCGCTCGCGAGTCTGAGCCGCTCGCGAGTCTGATCAACGCATCCATCGGCTCGCGTGATTCAGGTTGCATCTGGCACCACTGATACACCGCGTAGGGCGGAAACGTGTTCGTGGGATTGCGGACCGCGTCTACCACGACTTCCAAGACACCGTTGGTCTCGCCAGAAATCCGCCAGATGGCCACCGCTCGGTTCACCTGTGAATTGAGTGCGCCGTCACGAAGACCAGCCTGCAATGCCGGGAGCATAGATTTGGCGGCAGGTCCCATCTCTTCGAGCAAATGCACGGTCCAAAAATCGGACATGAATTTGAGCAAGGTCTTCGTGTAACGAGATTCATGGGACGGATCTATCCTCCACATCGCGAATGTCACATCAGCGCGGATGCGGGCCAGATTTCCACTGTCGAGTCGATCAAGCAGGATACCCAGCTTTGGGAGTGCACTTTGGGCTGCCGGACTGGGTCCAAACTTTCCAAGCGCAACAGCAGCGGCAGCATGCACAAACGAATTCGTATCTTCCAACGCATGCACCAACGCCGGCACCGCCTGTTCGGCACCAGTGCCGATCTTTCCGATCGCTTCCGCGAGCCGATAACGACTCTGAGTCTCTCGATCCAGCTCATCTTTGGCCTCAAGAGGGTCACCAGAAACAGGCTGCCAAACTTCATAGCTGTGCCTCAGCCGAGCGATGAGCTGTGGTTGGGCATTGCTTCCGGCCGGACCAAAGGCACCGAGCGCTCTCGCACCGTTCGCGCAGGTCCCAGGTGGACTTAACAGCCCGACGAAGGTTGGCATGGTGACGAGGGGAGGCTTCGCCTCCGAGAGTGCGAGTGTGGCTAGACTGCGAGTCTGCTCATCCGGATGACGCAAAGCCTCGACCAACGCCGCGCTCGCGTTCGTCGCGAGTGGGCCGAAATGCCAGAGCGCAATCGCCGCTCGTTGGCGCACGTTCCGGTCCGGATCGCTGAGCGCTCTACCGAGCGCCGGAATTTGGCCGGCAGCCAGCATCCCCCCGTAGTCCAACGCGCGAGCCACCGCCGCGCGCGTGTCGGCACTCACCGGTCTGGGTGGCAAAAACCCACGCAACCACGCCGGCGACTTCGGGTGCGCCCACTCGGAAAACCTTTCAAACAAGGATGCTTCCGGGCGCAACAATCGGGCTGCCTCGGAGAACCCTGCCGGGCCCATCTTCAACAGCGCCTTGAGTGCGGGCGACGCCTCACCAAACCCTCCTTCGTTCGGAAGCTCGCGCGCCCATTCTCGGGCCGTGCGGCCTTCAAACGCCGGCTCCTTCCGCGCGGCGACCAAGGTCACCATGAGTCCGATGACAACGAAGAACGCCGAAACACCAAGGATTCGCGACTTGTTCGGGCGCTGGCATTCGGTGGCTTCGGTAGATGTCGTCACGTCGTTTCGCAGCGTTCAACCACCCTCACCCCCACAACTGCCGATCCAGCGTGCGAAACTGAATCGCCTCGCCCAAGTGCTCCGCCGTGATGCCCGCGCTGGCCGCGAGGTCCGCGATGGTGCGGGAGACTTTCAGAATGCGGTCGTGCGCGCGGGCGCTCAGGCCCATCTCCGTCATCGCGTGGCGGAGCAGCTCGGTGGCGGCTTCGTCGAGCACGCAAAACTCCTTCAGCTCGCGGCTGCCCATGCGCGCGTTGCACGTCACGCGTTTGCCGGTGAAGCGTGCCTGCTGGATGCGCCGCGCGGCGATGACCCGCTCACGCACTGTCGCGGAACTTTCGCCGGGTTTGGCCGTCTGCATCTCACGGAACTTCACCTGCGGCACCTCGACGTGCAGGTCAATACGGTCCAGCAACGGCCCGGAGATGCGCCCGAGGTAGCTCGCGATCTCTCGCGGCGAGGACTTCGACTCGCCGGGCATCTTGCCGTCCGGCGTCGGGTTCATCGCGGCCACGAGCATGAACTGCGACGGGAACGTCATCGTGCCCGCCGCGCGCGAGATCGTGACTTTGCCGTCCTCCAGCGGCTGACGCATCGTCTCCAGCACGGTGCGCTTGAACTCCGGCAGCTCGTCCAGAAACAACACGCCGTGGTGCGCCAGCGAGATTTCTCCGGGCGTCGGGTTGATGTTGCCACCGAGCAGACCCGCGTCGCTCGCCGTGTGGTGCGGGCTGCGGAAGGGCCGCTGCGTGACGAGCGCCTGCCCCGCCGCGAGCAGGCCGACGATGCTGTGAATCTTCGTCGTCTCCAGCGCCTCGTCGAGCGTGAGCGGCGGCAGGATGGTGGGGATGCGTTTCGCAAGCATGGACTTCCCCGTGCCCGGCGGCCCGATGAGCAGCATGTTGTGGCCACCCGCCGCGCCGATTTCCAACGCGCGCTTCACCGACTCCTGCCCGCGCACGTCCGCCATGTCCACCGTGTCGTCGCCCGCGTAGTCGAAGAGTTTTGCCAGGTCCACCTTCAGCGGCGTGATGGCGACCTCGCCTTCGAGGAAGCCCACCGCCTCGCGCAAGTTCTGAATCGGAATCACGTCCAGCCCCGCGACCACGGCGGCTTCCGGCGCGTTGTCCTTCGGCACGATGACGCCCTTGCGCCCGTCCTGCTTCGCGCGCAACGCGATGGGCAGCACGCCCTTCACCGGCCGCACCGCACCGGTCAGCGCGAGTTCGCCGACGAGCACGTAGTTGTCCAGCACCTTGCTTTCCATCTGCTCGCTTGCCGCAAGCCAGCCGATCGCGATGGGCAGATCAAAGCTTGGTCCTTCCTTGCGCACGTCGGCGGGGGCGAGATTGATGGTGGTGCGGCCCATCGGGAAATGGAACGCGGAGTTCGTCATCGCCGTGCTCACGCGGTCGCGCGACTCTTTCACTGCGACATCCGGCAAGCCGACGATGGCAATGTTCGTCTCGCCCCAGCCGACATTGACTTCCACCTCGATGGGATACGCCTCAATGCCCTGCACGGCGGCGGAGCAGACCTTGGCTAACATGGCCGAAGCCTAGCCAAACCGCCCGCTGCCGGGCAACGCATTCTCTACCGCGCCGCCACGACCGCCTGCGCGGGGCGCATACCCAACTCGCGGAAGACAGCCTTGCTCCGCAGGGTCAGGTCGGTGGTGAAGTTCTTCTGCTCGCGGCTGTCGCGGGCGTAGGCTTTCAGG
>JBEBFV010000201.1:0-10141 GCA_040081795.1 Limisphaerales bacterium
GCCACCTTGGTTCGTTTTCTTGCCATCCCCGAGCATGCACCGCCGCCTTGGCTTTGACCAGCATTATACACCGATTATCATAGGGACTTGGTATCACTCCCCTAGCAAAACCAGTGAGGGAGACTCTCTCTCCCTCACCGGGACTAGGTGAGTGAGTGAGAGAGAGTGAGGGTTTTGGGGGGCGGAGGGCGGAAACCGGGAAAAGAAAAAGTTTCAGTGGTCGGGACGACAGGATTTGAAGGGCTTAATTCAAAGCGGTTTTGTTAGGGTTTTCGGGCAATTTCGGTTCGCTGCCGTCCCGCTGCCGTCGCGGAGGTTGAATTCACGCGCCTGTGGCATTGATTTCAAGGGGGACTTTAGCCAGCGGCACGGCCTCGCGCCGGGTTTTCGGGATACATCCGGGCGGGAGGTTTCCGGCGTTCGCCGCACTGGCGAGGGTTTGAAAGCCCGGCGTAGCGCGGAAACTAAGCGCGAGCGCATAACCGCTGGCCGGGCAAGGTTTCCGACAGGGCGGAAAATCAAGTTTCGGAGCGGGGAGGTTTTCAAAGACTTGAAATCGGGCTTCCTCTTGGGTTTCAAACAGACAGGCGGATTCCCTCCCGGGCTTCGTTTCCGGCCTCCGTGGTTGATTTCGCTACGGCGGAGGGGTCTTGGCGAGGGTTTCGCCGGGTCGCTTCCAGTCGCGAGCCGTGCCCGGAATTGGGAGAAACCCCGAAAGTGCCTACACCCTCTTGCACCCTTGCACCCCGGCGGCTTGCGTGATGCGAAAGGTTTGCAATAATGGTGGCATGGCCTTCCGAAAAACCCGCATCAAACCGGCGACGGCTTACCGTTACGGCCTGCATTGCGCCATGACCCGGGCGGCGGCGGCTGAATACATGAGGTTTTACCGCTCCGTCCGCAAACTGGTGGACTGGCGGCGCGCGCGAAATCCTAACCAGCTCTCCCTTCACTTGTGAGGGCGCGGGCTGATAAAACCTTCGCCCGTGCTGAAACACTTCCTCCGATCCCCCGACGGCGACGACGGCGGGGATCCCTCACCTGCAAAGCCTGCCGCGTCGCAGAAGCCAGCCAAGGCCGCCGAGGTGGTCGAGTCCGCCACGGAGCGCGAGGCGAAACTCTCGCGCGAGCTGAAGGCGGCGCAGTCCAAAGCGGCGACGTTCGAGGATCTGCTCGGGAAGCAGAAGGGCCGCGTGACGGAGCTGGAGGGAATGCTCAACGCGGCGCGGATGCTCCCCGACCCCAACCAGCCCAAGAATGAAAAGCGCTCTCTCCTGGATCACCTCGGTGATTTCTGGGAAGGCAAGTTCACCGCCTGAGCTATGCCCGACCCCGTTGTCCTGCCAGAAGGCGGAGGCGCTGCTCCGGCAGTTGTCGTTTCTGAAAGCGTCAAGCGCGCGGCTGCTGCCGCTGCTGCCCCCGCTGCCGGACCAGCGCCCAAGAATGTCGGCGGGCGGCCTCGCAAAGATGGCCTTCCGCCTGGTCAAGCGCCTGACTCCCGAGTTCGTCCAGGTGTGGATCAGAAACCGGCTGTGGAGCCAAAGCTGCCGCCATTGGATCCCGCTTTTCTTCGACAGTGCCTTGGAAACCTCTTCCAGGGGATCGAGGGGACCAGTCTCCGGCACCTCCGGCGCAAGGCCCGGCTCGCCGCCGTGCCTGACGAGGTTATGTCCGCCATCGTGCGCGAGACGGAGAGCAGCCCCGAGGAGCGCAAGACCCTGATCGAGTCGGGCGCGTGGATCGTGGAGAACCGGCTGGGCATGACGCAATGGATGCCGGAGCTGACATTCGCGGCGGCGACGATCGCGATCGGCTACCGCCACTACTCGGCGATCGGGCAACTCGGCGAGCTGATCGAGCTGCGGAAGAAGGAGATGGCCGAGCGGCGGCAGCAAAACCCCGTGCCCGATGCTCCTAAACCACCGGCCAACTAAGATCCTCGTCAGCGGGGCGAGCGGCACGGGCAAGAGCACGTTCTTCACGCGCTATCTGCTCAACACGAAGGCGCACCCCGTCCGCATCATCTACGATCACGAGGGCGAGCTCGCCTATCGGCTGGGCCTGGAGGCGATCACCGACCGCGCCGGCCTGGCGGACGCGATCGAGACGGGCTGGGTGATCTACGACCCGGTGAAGGAGTTCGAGGGCGACGCGCCGGCGGGCTTCGAGTGGTTTTGCCAGTGGACCTTCAGCGTGGCAAAGGAGCTGCGGCGTCCGCTGCTCTTCGCGTGTGACGAGCTGCAAAAGCTGCTCACCACGTCGAGCCTGCCGCCTGAGTTCAACACGCTGAACGAGACGGGCAGGCGCTACGGCGTGGACTGGATCTTCATCGGGCAGGCGACGAATCTGGTGCACAACCGGATCCGCAACCAGGTGACGGAGGTGGTGACGTTCCGCCAGGCGGACGAGAACGCGGTGAAGTTCCTGGAGGACCTGGGCTTTGAGGCGGACGAGCTGCGCGGGCTGGAGATCGGCGAGTATCGTAGCCGCTCGATGCTGGACGGCGTGACGGGCAGCGGGCGGCTCTTCTAAGGCTCGAAGAGATCGAGCTTGGTGAGGGCGCGGAAGTCGGAGGTGTTGTAAGTCGCGATTCGATCAGCGCCGACCAGCTCGGCGCAGACGGCGTGCATCAAGTCATGGACCGCGCCACCGCGCGCGCTGCGCTTGCGGGCATCCTTCAGCGCGTCGAGCACTTGGGCGGACGTGAGGTCAACGAGCTGCATCCTGGCGGCGTGGCTGGCGATCATGCGCGCCGCGTCGTCGCCGGCGTAGCGGTGGCCGAGCCGTCCGCCTGTGAGAGTGGAGTAACACTCGACCAGCGTGTGTGTGCGCGTCGTCGCCTCGGCGTCGGCGAGGAAGGAGGCTTGCGCGTCGGGATCGCCATCGAGCGCGGCGACCAGGGCGGAGGAGTCCCAGTAAGTTTTCAACGCGCGTCCCGATCTGCGCGCACGGCGGCGGCGTAGGTGGCTTTGGCCACCGGGTTACGTCCGGCCAGGAGCTTTCCCTTGCGCGCCGGCCTGACAAGCGGCGCGCGGTCCTCTGCCGGCACCAGGCGGCGCAGCACGAACCCGTTGCTTGTGGCCTTCACCTCGAACCGGTCCCGGGACTGGCAGGGGTTTGGAAGGGTGACTCGTTTGCGATCATCGGCTACCAGGACGCTCATGCGTGGGTATTACCCACGGCAGCCAGGCTTTTCAAGTCGGGAATGCGTCCGCTCCGTGATCCTTACGCCCTCCCCATTCCCATCCCGCCCCGGCATCGGGTAATGGTATCGCGTCGGTGAAAGCTGGTGCGCTTGGAAGCGCGGCAGCCGCCACCGCAGCCGGAACAAAAAACACATGAATTGGAAAGCCATCCTTGTCGGGTTCGTCTTCACCGCCCTCGCCGTCGCCGTCATCTTCCGCGTCTCGAAGATCCGCAGCGTCGTCACCGGCCAGGCCTAAACCGCAACACTCACACGCACCCGCCATGATCTTCCAAAAGAGGCAGGACTTCCTCCCGAGCAGCTCGGGCAACGCGCTGGGCTCCAGCGTGCGATTCGAGCTGACGCGCGAGTTCCACATCGAGGCGCTCTACATCCGCCTGACGTTCACGCCCACGGCCGTCATGGCCACGGACAACGCGGACGGCATCTACAACATCCTGAAGCGCGTCACGCTCAAGGTGTCTGACGGCGCGCGCACGCGCTCCGTGGTGGACGCCACCGGGCGCGGCCTCGTCGAGTATGCCCGGCAGATCGTCGGCGGCCTCAACGGCGGCTACGACTACAACGTCGGCGCGGACGGCACCTCGGCGCAAACGCTGATCTACCCGATCTTCTTTGCGCACCCGCAGATTGCGGACCCCATCGGTTCGGCCTTCCTGCTCCCCGCGCCGCGCTACAACAACAACCCCGAGCTGCTCCTCCAGTTCTCCAACCAGGCGGACATGGACACCAACGGCACGCCCACCTTCGCGGTGGCCGCCGGCATCACCGCCCAGGTCATCGTCGTGCGCCGCGAGGTGAACGATCCCTCGTTCATGACCTACGACACAGAGTTGTCGGAGATCAGCTATACATTCAGCGCCAGCGGCACCAACCAGCTCACGGAGCTTCAGGTGCCCGGCAGCTACACCGGAATGCTGCTGCGCGGCTTCACCAGCACGAGCGCCCTGGGCGACGTGTCCACCAGCGGCGGCGAGTTCAAGCTCCAGGCGCTGGGCAACGTGCTCCGGCGCTTCCAGCTCGCCCACATCGCCGAGGAGAACGACATGAGCAAGTTCCGCCCCTTCTCGGCGAGCGCGGCCAGTGCCGGCTCGATCACCTACCAGACGGCCGGCATCTACTTCCTGGACTTCCTCACCGACCGCGTAGGCGAGTCCGTCTCGGAGCTGGGCAGCGTGCTCGACACGAACTACCTGATGGCCACGGGCGCACGGCTCCAGCTCATCGGCGACATCGCCGGCGGCACGGGCGTCAAGATCAACATCCTGTCGCACCGTATCTTTGGTGTTCTGGATCGGCTGAAGATGCGGCCTCGCGCGGCTGCCTGATCGGTGCTCGTGGGCTGTCGTCGGCGATCCCGGCGGCAGCCCGCAAACCTGAAAACCAGCTATGGAACTTCTCGACCGCCTCCTCGACATCGGCAGCCAGGTGGCCACGCCCTTCGCGCAACGCTGGGCCTACGGCGATCCGCCGGCCACGGGGCAGCAGCAGATTGACGGGCGGCTGCGCGACAACCGCATCAACGGCTCCGGACCGAACAACGGCTACCTCTCCGCCACGCAGTCACCGCGAGGCCCGTTCGACTTCCTCCTGGGCCGCAGCGACACGCAGACGGGCACGAGCTATTCCTTCCTCCCGCTGATCGCCCTCGCCGTTGTGGGCCTGATCGTCTGGCTCATGGTGCGACGGTAGGGGAGGGCGCGCCATGCCCACCTCCTACGACTACGGCGCAGACGACCCGCGCAACGCGGCCCCGCTCAATGACGAGCTGAACGCCCGCGAGGCCGGCTACGACAACCCGCCGCTCTACTACGCCAGCGACGCGCTCATGACCGCCGGCCCGCCCGAGCTGACGATCAACCAGGGCAACAACCAGCTCGTCCTCGCCGGCGTGGTGCTCACCGCCCTCATGCTCGCCTGGATGGTTTTCAAGGATTGACCTATGCCCACACCACCCGCGCCCCCTTCCAACTTCATCGCCCGGCTCCTCGGTCGCTTCGGCGAGCCGGATCCCGTCGGCCCGCTGGTGCCGCTGTCGGTGGACGCGCAGACGGGCGCGCTCATGGTGGACCAGCGCCAGGCGCGCCTGGCATCCTGCCAGAAGATGACCGTGGGCACCGACGCCGGCGTCGTGCTGCTCAACGACAACCACGCGCGCAAGGGCTACAAGATATACAACGGCACCGGAGCGGACCTGTATGTCAAAGAGGGTGGCGAGGCGGGCAACCTCGCCAGCACGGACGACTTCTCCTTCATCATCCCCGGCAGCACTGAGCCCAAGCTCTACGAGTGCTACACCCTCGTTTACACCGGCAAGATCAGCGCCATCGCCGCCACGGCCGGCACCGTGCGCGTTACTGAACTTTCGTGAGCCATGCCCTTCATCCCCCAAGCCAAGGGCTTCTTTCCGCACCGGATTCCAGGAGCGTGGACCCCGTTGCAGCTTGCGGGCCTGCGGCTCTGGCTTGACAGCAGCGACGCGGCGACCGTGCACCTGAGTGGCCCGCTTGTGACGCAGTGGGACGACAAATCAGGCCAGGCAAACCACGCCAGCCAGGCGGCGGCCACAAGCCGGCCGGTATATTCTGGGGGGCTGCTGGGGATCCTCTTTGATGGAATCAACGACTTCCTGGAGTTTGCTGACAGCCTATTCACCTACACCGGAGCCGGGACGGCCTTCTTCGTGGTGCAGGTCAACGCCGTGCTGCCGGGCGGTTACGGCGCGCCACTGGCCGAGCAGGGCGGTGTCAATCAGAGCATCGCTTTCCCGGTGCAGCACTACCCCGACGCGGCGGTGGAGTTCTGCACCGATGTTTATTCCCCGGGCGGGATGCGGTTCAACGCCACCAAGTCTCTCGGCACCCCCTATCTCGTCACCTACACATGGACCAACTGGAGCGCCCACAAGACCAACGGGAACACGCAGGTTCGCGTCAGCGGCGTGGCTGGATCCATTGTTGCCTTCGGCACGGACCCGGCCGGCTTCACGTCCACCCTCAAGCGCGTGGGGGCTTTCGGGCTGGACGGTGGTTCCTATCTCAACGGAGCCGTCATGGAGATCATCGTCTGCAACCAGGCGGTCGGGGGGTCCGCGATCACCTCGGCGGAAGCCTACCTCACCGCAAAGTGGGCGCTCTGATGAACCACTCCCTCTTCATCCTCCCCCTCGCCATCGCCGACTGGTTCGACGCCGCCGCCGATCAGCTTGGCAACAACGGCCCCGCCGTCGTGCGCTGCATCTCCGCGTCCGGCAAGGCCCCGGCCACACATGGCTGGTGCGGTGTGGCGCTGACTGAGGAGAAGGAGAACGAAGTCGCCGCCTTCCTCGCCTCCAACCCCAAGCGCGCAGCCCTGGTGACGTGGGTTCGATACGACCTCGCCAAGGAACCCGCCCGCCCGTTCGGCGAGCTCAAGATGCTCGGCCTCCAGGTGATTTGCGAAAGGCCCGCCAATGGCTAGCCGCGTTGAACTCTCCTCCGCAGTCCTGGACCGCACGGACATCGTTGCGCAGTGGAACAAGACCACGTCCGCGCTCGCCCCCGGCCGCGTGGGCATCCGCGTCCCGGTCCCGCGCGACCAGGTGGTCCGCTACCTCTGGCTCGCCGGCGGCGCGGGCGTGGGCGGCCGCGACTGGTTCGTCAACGCGGCCGTGCGCTTCTACGACGACAACCTGCTCACGTGCGAGATCCCGATCCTGAACTGGGAATACCTCGCCAGCATCCCCGTCAGCGCCGGCACCGTCGGCGTCGCACCCTCCGCGATGGTGTCTGACAGCGGCATTGCCTACGGCCCCTACGTTGCAGCCGCCGGCCCGCAGCCCCCGCTGGTCCTCCGCTGTGGCGACAACGTCAACGCCCGGCCCCTCGTCGTGCCGTGCCTGCAACTGAAGGTCCGCGCCCAGGCCGTCGAGTTCGTCGTCAACGAGATGGTGATGGGCGGCACATACGACGTGAACTGGCCCGTCTTCCTCGGCTTCGCCGTCATGTCCACCTACCCATGAAACTCTTCGCCCAACCCAAACTTTGGAACGATCGCCGGCGCATCGGCGGCTTCCTGGACTTCCTCTCCGGCAAGTCGTCGTCGAGCAGCTCCTCGACGATCACCACCACCAACAACACCGCCACCACCGTCACCGACGCCTACAACAACACCTACAACCGGGTGAACAACACCAGCGTCAACATGGGCGACCAGTTCGCCAAGGCCCTGGGCATGGCTGGCGGCGAGGGCGGCGGCCTCAACATCAAGTCCATTCTGCTCTGGGCGGCCGGCGGCTTCGCCCTCGTTCTCGCCGTGAAGTTCATCCTCAAAAAACTCTGACCTATGGTGCCCGTTGACGTAAAACTCACCGACCAGTCGCAGACGACGCAAAACCCCTTCGCGCAGTCCGGCGCGCCCGTCTCCGCCCAGCTCCCCATCAACCTCGGCTGGGGCAGCGGCGCGGGCACCCGAGGCTTCGTCAACAACGTGAACATGAACGGCCGCCAGGTGAACGATCAGCCCGTCTCCGGCGGCGGCAGCGGCAGCGCCAGCGGCTTCTCCGTGCCCTTGTGGGCATGGGCGATCGCCGGCGTGGTCCTCGCCGTGTTCCTAATGAGAAGGAAATAGATTATGCCCGCCTGGTCCGACCTCTGGTCAAACGTCAAGCAAGGCAACTTCCGCGCCGCAACCGGCGATCTCTTCCTCGACCAGGAGACGCTCGACGCCTCCCGCCGAGCCGATGACCGCCTCGCCGAGATCGCCGCCCGCAACCGCGAGCGCGGGATCTACGATGACAGCCAATACGCCCGCACCGTCGAGCGCCTCGGCTACTCCAACACCGACCGCTACGCCGAGGAAGTCGGCCAGGCCTTCGAGGAAGGCGCGGAGGAAGGCCTTGCCTCGATGCAGTCCGGCGTCAAAGGCGCGCTGAACACAACCGCGCGCGGGATCCTCGGCTTCATTCCCTGGTGGGTCTATCTCCTGGCCGCGCTCTGGATCGCCTGGCAGCTCGGCCTCCTCTCCAAGCTCATCCGCAAACCATCATGAAAAAACTCCTTATCCCCCTCGCCCTCGCCGCCGCCGGCTGGTTCATCTGGAAACGCTGGTTCTCCCCGCGCTCCGCCCTGGGCGACCACCTCGCCGAGGAGGCCGCGCTCCAGCACGTCGGCACCATCGCCACGCGCTCCAGCATCGAGGCCATCCCCGCCACCACCAGCCAGGAGTTCAGCGCAGACCCCATGGCCATCGGCCAAGTGTGGGTTCCGCCCTCCCTCGCCGCCGGCGGACCCCTGGACGTGCTCTACGGCTACCGCCGCAACCAGTGGGGCATCCTCGTGAACTGATATGGCCGACACCGACACGATCCTGATCGAGAAGCCACCAGGCAAAGTGCGCTCCGCCCTCGACAACGAGCTTGTCGAGCTGGTCCGCAAATATGGCCTCGTCGCCCTCCTCGTCTGGCAGACCGTCGGCGGCGGCATCAAAGACTCCATCCGCGACGTGGTCCGCGACGTGGTCAAGCAGGAGCTCGCCCCCGTGATCAAAGCCCAGGCCGACCTCGACAAACGCCTCGCAGCCCTCGAACGCAACACCCCATGAAACACCTACTCGCCCTCCTCTGCCTGGTCCTCACCGGCTGCGCCACCCTCCAGCCCGGCGCGGACCCTCTCGTCGTGCGCTGCCAGCAGGCCGAGGCCACCGCCTTCGCCACCTTCGACACGTTCGTTCACCTCGTCGCCGACCACGAAACCAAGGTCCGCGCCACCGTCCCCGCCGCCTACACCTTCGCAGAATGGCTGCGCGCCAAGGGCCCCGACGGCACGCCTCGCGGCCTCGCCATGATCTCCTCCCTGGGCAACGTCCGCCGCGCCTACGCCGCCAGTCGCACCCCTGAGCACAAAGCCTCCCTCGTCTCCGCCCTGGCGGCGCTCCAAGCCGCCGTCGCCGAGTCACAAAGACACCTCACCGCCCTGCAACCCGCCCGCTGACTCTCAACTCTCAACTCTCAACCTCCCATGCCCCTGCTCCTCTCCCTGCCCACCATCCTCTCCGCCGCCAAGGAAGTCTTCGGAGTCGGCGCGACCCTCTACGCCTACGTCGGCAAACTCCGCGACGCCGCCCGGCAGAACGCCGAGTGGACCGACGCCCAGGACGCCGCCTTCGCCGAGCAAGTCCGCCAAGCCGGCCTCGATCCCGCCTGGCAACCGCGCTCACGGTAGGGCTGCGCTGCCGCGCGGCCTCCATTTCCCGAGGGTCAAGACAGCGGACCCTCAATCAAAACGCGCCTACGGGCATCCTAGAGCGTCGGTTTTCCCGCCAACCCCCAAAACTCACCACAATCCCCGTTGCGCACCGGCTGATGGTAGTGAGAGAGCAAAATGGCCGACGAGTTGCCCAGCATCGTCGCCACCTTCCCTGCGTCCCCGTGCAGCGCCAGGAGATAACTCGCCGCCGTGTGCCGCAGCAGATCCGCCGGCCAACGCTCCAGCCCCAGCGCCGAGCACGCCCGGCGCTTGTAACGCCGAACCGTTGAGTTGCTGGGGGCCACCGCCCCGGCCTTCATCGGATGTTCAGCCAGGAGCGCCAGCGCCTTCCCATGCAGCGGCACGATCCGCCGCCGCCGCGTCTTCGCATCGTTCACCGTCGCCGTGCCCGTCTCCAGATCCACGTCCGCCCAGGTCATGCGCAGCAGCTCCTCCGGCCGGATCCCCGCGAACAAGCCCAGAATCACATACGGCCGCAACACCGTGGGCGTGACCTTGAGCAGCAACTGAGATTGCCCAGGGGAAAGGATCACCGGCGCGCGCCGGTCCATCCGGATCCGCTCCAGCCGCGCACACGGATTCTTGGCGAGGAACTCACGCCGCACCGCGAAGGCGAAGAGCGTGGAAATGCGGTTCAGCCACGTCGCCCGCGACGCCGCGGCCGCAAACTGCGCAAGGAACGTCTCCACCT
>JBEBFV010000202.1:0-10101 GCA_040081795.1 Limisphaerales bacterium
CGCTTATGCGGTGGAAGGCACTGATTCCCTCACGCCCCCGGTGTGGACGGCGGTCTGGACCTCGACCGGCTCCGACAACACGGCCGGTCCGGTCGCGGTGCAAGACGTGGTCCGCATCTCCGCCCGGCCCACGCGCTTCTTGCGGCTGACCGTCAGCCATTAAGCGGGAGCGATGCGCCCTACCCATCGCTCGGGTCTGGGTGGAACTTAGTGCGCAACCGCATGTCCAGCTCATGCACCGCGAGGCTGAGTTCCGCGAACAGATCGTAGGCCGTCTCAGCGTCGAGGCCATCGGGCAGTCCGCCCGCATCGAACTTCCGCTTCAGCCGCTTGAACCGCTTGGCTAGCGCGACGCCTTCGCCCGCATCGCCCAGCTCACGCAGTAGCCGACGCACCTTCTCCGCCATCTGCCGCGTCTGGCGAATGGTCTTCAACGCTGCGGGCAACTCGACTTTCTGCACCGCCACCGCCTTAAAGAGTGCGCACTCGAACTCGCGGCAACGCGAGGGTCGGTCCACATACACACGGCACTTCAAGTCGGAGCACAACGCGCTACACGGTTGCGGGAACTTCAGATGGCCCGCCTCCTCACGTCGGCGGCTACGGAGCGGGAGACCGAGCGCACGCAGCTTCCCCGCGTCGTCGCCCGGCTGGAGTTCCACATCGCGGAAGAGCGTGCCATCGCAGCAGAGGCCGCAGTGGAGACAGAGGGCGTTCGGAAGGGCGGAAGTCACGCGTGGGATACAGCTCGCGGGTGGGAGACGTGATGCGTGATCCGTGATGCGTGAGGAGCGAGCGGAGCGTTCGTTGCTGACACGCATCACGCATCACGCATCACGCTCCCCTCCGCTTCAGCAGATGTGCGCCCCCTGCGTCTCGACATACACGGCGTAGAGACTCGAGCTGCCGCACATGAAGAGCCGGTTCCGCCTCGTGCCGCCGAAGCATAGGTTCGCGCAAATCTCCGGCAGCAGAATCATCCCGATGCGCTCGCCCTCGGGCGAGAAGCAGTGCGCGCCGTCGAAGCCGTCGCCCGCCCAGCCCGCGCCGGCCCAGATGTTGCCGTCCACGTCGCAGCGGATGCCGTCCGCGCCGCCCTTCTTCTCGCCCATGGCCATCGTGCAGAGCGTGCGCTTGCCCTTCAGCTTCACGCGATCCACCACGTCCCACGCGAAGACGTTGCCGTGGGCGATGTAGAGCTTCTTGTAGTCAGGCGAGAAGCAGAGGCCGTTGGGCTTGCCGAGTTCATCGCTAACCATCGTGAGCTGGCGGGTCTTCGGGTCCACGCGATAGACGGCCTCCTTGATTTCGAGCGGCCCCTTGTTGCCCTCGTAGTTCATCATGCTGCCGTAGCCGGGGTCGGTGAACCAGATGCCGCCGTCGGGATGCACCACGATGTCGTTGGGCGCGTTGAGGCGTTTGCCGTTGAACGCGTCGGCAATGACCGTCACCGAGCCGTTGTGTTCGTAGCGGACCACGCGACGGTTGCCGTGCTCGCACGCAAGCTGACGGCCCTCGAAGTCGAAGGTGTTGCCGTTGCTGTTCCCGCTCGGCTGGCGGAACACGCTTACGTGCCCGTCCTCCTCCAGCCAGCGGAACTGGCGGTTGTTCGGGATGTCGCTCCAGACGAGGTAGCGGCCCCCGCCGTTCCACGCGCAACCCTCGGCCCAGAGCATGGTGGGGTTGTGGTAGAGGCGCTGGATGGGCGTGTTGCCGAGCTTGGCCTTGAAGCGCTTGTCGAGCGAGACGATGTCGGGGTCGGGATAGCGCGTCGGGTTCACGCCCGTCCAATCGCGCGGCGCGGCGGCGGTGGCGAGCGAGGCGGAGGCGGCAACGGCGGAACCGAGGAAGGCGCGGCGGCTCAAGACAGTGGCGGAGGACATGGGCGCATTCTTTAGCGGCGGAGAGGAAATGCAAACCTGGAGTCAGAAGACGGCAGGACTCCACGCCACGGAACCGCTGCAAGTCAAGGTGGGGTGCCGCGTTCCGGGCGGTTCTTCCGGTAACGGGCCAGCATCGTCTCCAATTCGGAATATGCTCCATGTCGGATGTCGCCGTGGAGTTCCTTGCCATCAAGGAAGGCTTTCATCTCATGGCAGCCGAAACAGAGCTGCACCAGATAGGTCTGCCGCCCATCGCTCCACGCCAGGCACCAGTCGGGATGGTAGCCGCCACATGCCTTATACCCTCGAAACGGGACAAACGACCACCAAGAACGGCAGATGCTCTTCAACCGGCTGGCATCGGCTGGGTTCATTTCGAGCGGCTCTTTGTAGAACGGGTATCCAGCCAGCGTGACAACTGGCTTCCCGGCGAGTTCTCTCTTCAAACTTTCTGATTCCCACCGCTGGTGTGGAAGGCCTTCGTAGAGTTTGAGCGTTTCGCTCCGGCCAATCGCGGTTCTGAGCTCAGGAAAGCGGGCGAAAGAATCAACCAACTCTTTGGCGTGGCCATCTCGGACCCGCGAGTAAGCAAAGTAGTAATCCAAAGCCAGCGGCCCGAAGACCGTAGCCAAAACGACTCCACCAACAAACAAGCCAAAGACCCACCAAGCCCATCGCCTGCGTTGCTTGGGCGGAAGCTTGGTTGCGCTCGTTTCAGCAGCGGGGGACATGGGCGCAGTCTCCCTTGGCGAACGGGAATTGCAAACTCACAGTCGTGTGTCCGCCGCTCACTTCATCGCGGTGCAGCAACAAAGCTCGCCACCTTCTTCCCGTCCTCCCAGTTCCACACGCGCACCTCGCCGTTGTGCGCGCCGCTGGCCAGCCACTTGCCGGGGGCGTGCGCGGCGAGCGCATAGACGCGGTCGCCGTGGCCGGAAAGGGCGCGGACGAGGGAGCGGTCGTCGAGCTTGTGCTGGCGCACTTGGGCGTCCGCGCCGCAACTGAAGACTTGGTCGCCGGCCAGCAGCACGCGGAACAGCTCGCCTTCCGCGCCGGAGATTTTGCCGGGCTTCTTGGCGTCCTTCGCGGGCCAGTAGTGGATGTCTTTGTCGCGGCCGCAGGAATAGACGGTCTTGCCATCCTCGCTGAAGGCGACGCCGGAGACGGGGGCTTCGTGGCCGAGGTAGCTGGCTTCGAGCGCGCCGGTGTCGAGGCGGAAGACGCGGGCGGTGCGGTCGCGGCTGGCGCTGGCGAGGTGCTGGCCGTCGGGGCTGAAGGCGAGGCCGAGGACCCAGTCGGCGTGCTGCTGGAAGAGGCGGAGTTCCTGGCCGTCGGGCACGGAGAAGAGGCGGATGGCGTTGTCCGCGCCGCCGCCGGCGAGGCGGGTGCCTTCCTTGTCGAATGCCAGCGCCATCACGGTGTCAATGGTCGTGCCGAGCACCTTGGCGACCTCGCCCTTCGCCACGTCCACGAGCGCGACTTCGCCGGACTGGCCGGGCGAGCCGCCGCCGACCGCGAGCCATTGCCCCTGCGGATGCCACGCGAGCGCCTGGATGCGTTGCGGGAGGTTCTTCACGCGGCCGAGGAGCTTGCCGGTGGCCGGTTCCCAAAGCGTGACTTCGTGATAGCCGCTGGCGGCGAGCTGCCTGCCATCGGGACTGAACGCGAGCGCCGCGACGGGCACGGGCCGCGCGTAGCTGGCCGGCGGGTTGGGATGCGGCACGCGCGGGATGAGCGCGGCGAGGTGGGCTTTGGCGTCGGGGCCGTCGAACTTCGCGCCCTGCTGAATCCACTTTTCGATGAGCGCGATTTGGGTTTTGGGGAGCGGGTCGTCCTTCTGCGGCATGCGGTCGTCGGCATCCGTGGTGACGAGCAGGCGGAAGAGTTCGCTCATCGCCGGCTGGCCGGGCGTGACGGAGGTGGTCTTGCTCGCGCCGGGCTTCATCAGCGTCTCGAAGTTGTGGAGCTGGTAGTTGCCCTTGGCCTTCTCCGGTCCATGGCAGGTGACGCACTTCTTCGCGAGAATGGGTGCGATGTCCTTGGTGAAGCTGATGTCACCGGGCGCGGCGTGGCTGACGGAAGCCACCGTGCTCGCAGCAACGCCAGCGCACAGCCATCGCGCGGCGCGGAACAGAACGGAGCGGCGTGTCATGTGGCCATGGACTCTGCGGGCGCGAAACCCATTCGGCAAGCGGGAGGGCGCTGGCATTGTAGCGGCGGTCTGTGACCGCCGTCGGCTCGGCGCTCACAGAGCGCCGCTACAGCCCGAGCCGGTGCCACAAGTAAATGTTTCCGCTGACTAATAGCTCCCCGCCTCCCGTCGGTCCTTCGCTTGTTCATCCGCGCACTCTTCCTCGCCCTCGTCGCATGCGCTCACGCTGGCGCTGCTGGCGTGGTCAAAGTCACGGCCACGGGCACGGAGTTGGTGGTGACGCTCGATGCGCTCGTCGCGGACCTGAGCGTCGTCGAGCTTGCGCCACACGAGACGAACGCCAGCGCGGGAGCGGTCGTTGTCACCCATATCTCAACCGCTTCGCTCGTCCGCGTCTCGCGCTTCGACGGCCCGCGTGACCGGCTCTACTCCGGCTTCGTCGCGACGCGTGCGGGCGCGAGTGGACGCGTGGCCGTCGGCGAGATCCGGTTCGTCGAGGACATGGAAAAGCTTTCGCGCAGTCACGAGCCGTATCCAATCGCCGCGAGCAAGAAGGGGCTGCAAGTCCAGATGGTGGACGACGCGCTCGCGCTGGGCATCCGGCACTGCACGCTCAACTTCACGCTGAACGCGCTCATCCAGCTCCAGCCACAGCCAGACTCGCTGCGCTGGGAGATGGACGGCCAGCGCTATTTCTTCAATCGCCGCTATCTCGACTCGCTGCCCGTGAAGCGCCTCACCGACGCGGGCGTGGTCGTGAATTTCATCCTGTTGCACTACCTCGGCAACGCGCCGCTCGATGCAGTCATGAAACATCCGCGCTGCGACCCGGCCACGCCGAACCGGCTCACCGCGTTCAACACCGTCACGCCCGACGGCCTGCGTTACTACAAGGCTGCGATGGAGTTCCTCGCCGACCGCTACTCCGGCACGAACGCCGCGCACGGCCGCGTCTCGGGCTACATCGTCGGCAACGAGGTCAACGCGCACTGGGAGTGGTATAACCTCGGCCACGCCACGCGCGCCGAAGTCGTGGCCGATTACCTCCGCACCGTGCGCGTGACGCACACCGCCGTGCGCAAGGCCTCCGCGCACGCCCGCGTTTATCTCTCGCTCACGCACTACTGGGACCGCGTGATGCGCAGCGGCCCGCTGCGCTCGTGCGAGGGCAAGGGCTTGATTGACGACATCAACGCGCTTGCCAAGGCCGGCGGCGACTTCGACTGGCACCTCGCGCATCATCCTTATCCGGAAAACCTCTTTGAGCCGCGTGTGTGGCTGGACAAGCAGCCCACGGCGCGCGAGGACACGCCGAAGATCACCTTCAAGAACCTCGAAGTGCTCGACGCTTACTTCCGCCGGCCCGAGCTGCTGTTTCGCGGCCAGCCGCGCCGCATCATTCTCTCGGAGCAAGGTTTCAACTGCCCCGACAAGCCCGACGGCGAGCTGTGGCAGGCGGCGGCTTATTGCTACGCGTGGAAGAAGGTCCAGTCGCTCGCGGGCATCGACGCCTTCATCCTGCATCGCCACGTGGACCACGGGCGCGAGGGCGGCCTGAACCTTGGGCTCTGGACGCGCCAGCCGGACTCCATCGCCACGCCGGGCCGGCCGCGCAAGATGCACGAGGCCTTCAAAGCCGCCGGCACGCCGGGCGAGGCGCGTGCCTTCGAGTTCGCCTTGCCCGTCATCGGGCTGAAGGACTGGTCGCAGCCCGTGCGGTGAGTTATTTTTGCCGGGAGATTTGCCCTTCGACTCATGCGTGTCCACCAACGCCATGGCTGCGAAGCCCGCCCCCTCCCCGGTGCTGCGCTTCCGGCGTTTGAATTCCCGCCACGGTCTGTCAGGCTCTCCGCGCATGAAGCGACTTTCCGTCCTGCTCCTAGCGTGCGTTTGCGCGCTGCTGGTCGCGTGCCCAAGGCCGGCTTCTGCGCCCAAGGCCGCCGCGTCCACCGACCCGACCGAGTCCGGCCAGCCGCAGCCAAAGCTGCCCACCATCAAGCTCTGGCTCGGCGCGCATGAGCTGGCCACGGAGATTGCGCGCACGCCGACCGAGCATCAGGTCGGCATGATGTGGCGCACGAACATGGCCGAGATGGAGGGGATGATCTTCATCTTCGATGCGCCGGACCGCCGCTCGTTCTGGATGCGCAACACGCTCGTCCCGCTGGACATTGCCTACATCGCGCCCGACGGCACGCTGCTGGAGGTCCACGCTGCGCAGCCGAGGAACGAGACGCCGCTCCCGTCGGACAGCGACCGCGTGCAGTTCGTGCTGGAGACACGGCAGGGCTGGTTCCAGCGCAACAACGTGAAGCCGGGGATGGTGGTGCGAACCGAGAAGGGCTCGCTGCAGGACACGTTCCTTCGGCGGAGATAATCCCTCCACTACTTCGGCGTCAGGCCGACCAGACACCGAGCGGCGAAGAGTCGGGGGCAGCACGAGAGCGCTTCATCCACCTTCCGCAGCGAGCCCAGCATACCCGCCGGATACATCGCCGGCTTGCTGAAGCCGCCGCAGAGGACGTAGTGAAACGCTGAGAAGGCCTCGCGATGAAACACCTTCCAGCCTTCCGGCCAGCCGGGCTGCTCGTCGCGGAAGAACAGGCGCGTGGCGTTGCCCTGCGCGGCGTAGTAATCGCGCGGACGCGGCAGCTCGGTGGCGAAGTTGATCGGCGCGTTGATGGCCACCGGCTCGTGATGCAGCAAGCCATACACCGGCCAGCTCGCGAGGCTGATGAACGGATCGAAGACCAGCACGCGCCCGCGTGGATGCAGCGCGCGCTTGGCCTCGCGGAAGAATGCGCCGGGCGCGCGCAGGTGATGAAACACGTCGAAGAGAATCAGGTGCGACAGGCTGGCATCCGCGAACGGCAGCTCGTAGCCGTCGCACACGAGATCGAGCCACGGGTTCGGGAAGAGGTCGGTGCTGATGGACTGCGGGAGGTGCGACTTGAGGTTGCCGACGCCCGAGCCGATCTCGACGATCCGCCCCGGCAGCGACGTGTCTATCTGCGTCACGATCCGCTCGTAGAAGCCAGCGTAGATCTCGCGCAGCAACGGCTTGCCCTGCCACGCGCGCAGGTTCGCCTCGATCTCAATCTGGTGCTGTTCGAGGGCGATGCTCACGCGGCGGATTGAAGCACGGGCGGGCGCGGGTGAAAACCGATTTGAACGACGATGTCGGGTGGACCGGGAAAACGCATTGCCAGTCGCTCGCCGACGCATTTAGGCTGCGCGCCTATGTTTTCGCATGTCGTGATTTTTTGGACCGATCCCGCCAACCCGAAGGCCGCTGAGGACCTCATCGCCGGCGGACAAAAATATCTCGCGCCGATTCCCGGCGTGCTCCATTTCCACATCGGCAAGATGGTCGGCAGCCATCGCCCGGTGGTGGACCAGACCTATCAGGTCGCGCTGAACCTCGTCTTTCCCAGCAAGCAGGCGCAGGATGATTATCAGGTGCATCCCGAGCACCTGAAGTTCGTGGACAACTGCAAGGCGCTTTGGAAGAAGGTCACGGTTTACGACTTCGCGTGAGCGGAGCGCCGGATCTCCGATCCGGCGTGAAGCTGGCCGCTCCCAAGCCGGAATGATGAGTCGAGATTGGAGCGCTCCACTTCAACGCAAAGGCGCAGAGGACGCAGAGGTGCGCAAAGGGGCGACTGGCGAGAGCCACCAAAGAATGGACACAAGCGACTTGTCACGACTCTGCGTGCCTCCGCGTTCTTTGCGTCTCTGCGTTAAAGCGACGCCAGCTTCAACTGCATCGTTGGCTAAGTCATCGCCGCCTCCAGCCATCGCATCAGCCAGACCGCCAGCGCCTCCGAGTCCGCGCACGTGCGCACGTTTCCAGGCGCGCACACGGCAAACCCGCTCCCGTAGGCTGCACCGTTGAGCACGCACGCATCCGTGCGGCACTCGGACAACTGCGCCCAAGCCTTGTCGAAGGCATTCGCGCGCGTCCCGGCCAGCTCGTATTTCCACCCGACGACCTTCGCTGCCGGAAACAGATCGCGCAGTCGTGGGAGAACCTTCGCAGCCGGCGCGAGCACGAGGTTGAGCCGGCCATCACGCGAGGAAAACTTCGGCGACTTCATTTCCTCCCCGCGTTCGTTCAGCACGCGCTCGATGCGGAAGTCGCAGAGCGCGGCAGCGTGCAGGACGGCGTCCCAGCCGCCTTCGACTGCGAGCGTGGCGAGCTTCGCAGCGAGGTCGTCGTTCGTGGAGAAGGGCAGGACTCGCTGCGTGTGGAGCGGGTCGGCGCATGTCGCCTGCTCGCCCTTGAGACACGTCACGTCCCAGCCGCGCGCGACGAAGGCGTTGCTCAAGGCGATGCCCAGCCGGCCCGTAGAGAAGTTCGTGACGCGCCGCGCCTGGTCAATCGGCTCGTAGCTCGGCCCGCACGTTACCAAGACCTTCATCACGGAGACGATTACCCGAAAGCGGGTCGCCAGTCGAAGCGGGAATTCCCGGTGCCGAACAAGCTCAGGGCGCGGGCGAACTGCCTTCCTCCAGCGGCGGGCGTGGCTCGACGCGGCATTCGTCCGGGACGCCGAGGCGACGGAGTTCGGCGGCGGTGAACTTGCGGCCCCGCGTGTCCACGAGGCCGGGCGTGCGGTTGCGGAAGGTCAGCTCGGCCACGAAGACTTCGTTCGTGGTCCGGTCAAGGAAACGTGCGCGCATCGGACCCCAGCGTTCGAGCGGTGCCTGGCCACCGCCGCTGACGAGGTTCGCGCCATTGATGGCCTTCACCATGTAGTTGGTCGCGGTGCGGCTCGTGTCCAGATACGTCGTGGGGATGATGCGCGTCATCAGCGGTGTGCCGAGGCTGTCGCCGGGGTCGTAGGCGAGCGGCGTGCGGTGCAGCTCGCGGCCCTGCGCGAAGATCATGTAGCCGGCGATGCCGGATTCCTTGTCCACCGCCGGCGTCCACGAGATGCGGTGGCCTTCGGTGAGGACCTCCACGAGCACGCCCGTCACGGCGGGAGGCGGCGAGGTGTCGAGCGGCTGCACGCCTGCCTGGAGCGAGATGCTTTCCGGGAGGCCGGAATCCTTCACGAGCATCGCGCCTTTCTTCACGTCGGCGTTCTTGAAGGTCGAGGTGGTCACCATGCTGCCGTAGGGCAGCTCAAAGTTTCCGTCCGGCCCGTCCACGTGGTCCGTCACCATCGGCGCGCGCGCGACGATCGTCTTCGCGGGGCCGCGCAGCTTGCAGTGCGAGACGTGGGCCAACCCGCCGACGAGGATGCCCACCGGGCTGCCGGGGAAATCCTTGTTGTCAATGTCCAGGTGGCTCAACACGACCGAGCCGTGGCCCTGCGCCTCGACGACGGCGTTGGGCGAAGTCTCCTTGCCCACGCGGCGGAAGACGCAGTTCTGCACTAGCTGCGCCTCGCCGCCGCTCAGTCGCACCGCCGAGTCCGCGATGTCCTCGAAGAGGCAGTTGTGGATGGCGATGACACCGGCCTGAGCCTGGCCGGGGCGCAGGTCTATCGCCCGGTCGGTGAGATTGCGGAAGGTGCAATTGGCGAGGTTGAGCCGCGTGATGGTCGGCCCGCCGCCGGTGCCGCGCTCGCCGAGGAAGACGCCACGCGTGCGGTCGTGCCCGTGCGTGAAGCCGACCTTGCCATTGATGAACTCGCAGTCCTGATACGACTGGTCCAGCGCGGCGTGGACGGTGATGCCCGCGAGGCTCTGGCCGTCGAAGCGCACGCGCAGGAAGAGCGCGGTGGCGGTGTTCGTCGCGCCGCCCTCGCCGGCCTGCGAGTTGTGGCCGTAGCGTCCGCCGCGCACTGTGAGGTTGAGCAGGCCCTTGCAATCGCGCTGGGAACAATCCACGCCGGCGGGCCAGGTCAGCACGGTTTTCTCCATGCCCGCTCCGAAGACGAGGCCGTTCGTGATGGGCCGCGTGAGTTCGTAATCGCCCGCGCCGAGGAAGACGTTTTCCCCAGCGCCCAGCGCTCGCTCGATCGCGGCGGCGGGCTTGCCAGAGTAGTCGGTGAAGCGCTTGCCCAGCAGCGTCGGCGGCGGCGCGCGCAGGTCGCCCAGCGCGACGAGGACCGGGCG
>JBEBFV010000203.1:0-10092 GCA_040081795.1 Limisphaerales bacterium
CTTGAAGAACGATGGCACGGTGGTGACGTGGGGAGTCAACTTCGCCGGCCAAACGACCGTGCCTGCCGGCTTGAGCGGGGTGACGGCCATTGCGGCGGGTGTTGCACACACCGTGGCCTTGAAGAGCGATGGCACGGTGGTGGCGTGGGGCGACAATTCACGTGGTCAAACGGCCGTTCCTGCCGGCTTGAGCGGGGTGACGGCCATTGCGGCGGGATTTTATCACACCGTGGCGTTGGTCGCTGCGACCACGCCGCAGGACACCACCGCCCCGGTGCTCACGCTGCCGAGTTCCGGCACGGTGGAAGCCGCCGGCCCGAGCGGCACAGTAATCACCTTCTCCGCCTCTGCCTCCGATGCCGTGGATGGTGCCGTGGTCGTGATCCTGAGCCCCGCCTCCGGCAGCACCTTCCCGCTCGGCACCACCACCGTGACCGCCGGCGCCACCGATGCCGCAGGCAACACCGCCACGGGCAGCTTCACCGTGACCGTGCGCGACACGACCGCCCCGGTGCTCTTGCTGCCAAGTTCCGGCACGGTGGAAGCCGCCGGCCCGAACGGCGCGGCTGTCATGTTCTCCGCCTCCGCCTCCGACATTGTGTCAGGCACCGTGGCCGTGACCTTGAATCCTCCCTCCGGCAGCACCTTCCCGCTCGGCACCACCACCGTGAACGCCAGCGCCACTGACGCCGCGGGCAACACCGCCACCGGCAGCTTCACCGTGACTGTGCGCGACACCACTGCTCCCGTCATCACCAGCCTCGCGGCCTCGCCCGCCGTGCTCTGGCCGCCCAATCACAAGATGGTTTCCGTCAACGTCGCCGGCCAGGCTCAGGAAGCCGTCAGCGAGGTCACCGGACGCATCCTCTCCGTTACCAGCAATGAACCGGACAATGGCCTCGGCGATGGCGACACCGGAGGCGACATTGTCATCACCGGTGCCGGCACCGTGAGCCTGCGCGCCGAGCGCGCCGCCAATGGCACCGGCCGCATCTACACCATCCTCTTCGAAGCAAAGGATGCCACCGGGAATGCCAGCACAAAGACCGTCACGGTTTCCGTGCCCAAAAACCAAGGGAAATAGTGGAACCGCATCCGCCATTGACACCGGTCAGGCCCACCTCGAATTCAGCGCCACCCACGCCACCAGCTACGAGGTGCAAGTCTTCAACGAAATCGTGCAAGACAGTCAGGGCGTCACAATCACACGCCCCGCCCACCGGCACCGAGTTGGACATCACAGTCACCGGCGTGCTGCCGTGAAGTCGCCGTGCAAGACGCCACTCCTTTCCTCAACGACGTCCCACTCGGCCAGTGGAGCGAGGCGGCGGGCATCGCGGTGACGGGATAAACAACTCACAAACAAACAAAACACACCATGAAAAGCACTGTAGCAACCAATCCATCGGTTCAAGTCCATCAGGCCCCGAGCGACCGCGACCGCTTGGGATTTACCTTCGGTGCTCGCCAGCGGGCAAGGCTGGCGGGGCTATTCGCCGCCGTGGCGGTGTGCCTGCTTGCTGACATCGGCAATAAGGCGAACGCTCAGACACCGTCTGTCCAACGGTTAAGCCCTTCATCGGCACAGGCCAGTGGTTCAGCCCCAGATTTTACCCTGACCGTTATTGGCGTCAGCCCTACCTCAATCGATTATCCTGCCCCCATTAATGTGCGAGTTTACTGGAACGGGACATCGCTCGGCCAGGCGACCCAAGTGAGTGGCAATGCGACAAACTACACCGTGACGGTTCCTGGAACGAAGCTGAATACGACAGCAGATATCACAACCGTCATGGTCACGGTTAGGGTGGAGCCATATACGCCGGAAAATGAGTCCAATCCCGTGGCCTTCACGATTTATAGTGCCTTCGTCAATCCGCTCGCTCTTCAAACCACGGTTGCGCCACCAGAAGCTGGGACCACTGTGCAGTCCGTTGACTCGGGGGTCGGGATCCTCGCCACGTTGTCGCCGGACGCGTCCTCACCCGTGACCATTACCACCGCCACTTACATCGCTCCGCCGACGGTGCCCGGCACCATCTTCGAGCTGGGCGCAGGCTACACCGACCTCCAAGTGACCGGCGCAGATACCGGAGATTTTGCAACGGTAGCCTTCTTCTATCCGGATTCCATCACAGGCGCGGCGGAGGCCAGCCTGGTGCTTCAGTTCTGGGATCCCACGGCCAACGGCGGTTCCGGCGGCTACGTCCCCGTGCTGGGCAGCGGCGGCGCCAACCCCGTCCAGACCACGACCGACGGGGCCGGCAGCATCGGCGGCTACTTCACCGTCACACTGGACAACACCAGCACGCCGAAGATTACCGAGTTGTCGGGAACCATCTTCACCTCGGCTCCCGAGCCGCTCCCGGCCACACCCAACATCCTCTGGGAGGCCAACGGGAAGTTGGTGCCCGTGACCGTGAACGCGCCGGGCTACACCATCATTGGAGTCACGAGCAACGAGCCGGAAGGGCGGCTGGGATCCGCATGGCAAGTCACCGGCGCGTTGACCTTGAAGCTGCGCGCAGACCGGCTGGGGACCGGGCGCGGGCGCATCTACACCATCCTCCTACAAGCCGCCGACGGCTCCCAGAACGTCGCCGTCGTCCGCGTGCCTCACGACCAGGGGAAGAAGTAAGTCATTCGCGTCCCTTCGCGTGTTTCGCGGGCGCAAACTTCCTCCTTGCTCTGACAAAGACGACGTCCGGATGCCCTGACTTGGCTTAAGCTCGCCCTTCATCGCATAGCAGTTGGGTAAACATTGCGCAGGAATTCTTGGCATCCCCCTTTGCAAGTCCCCCCGCGTTGGCCTAGTCTCCGACTCAACACATGAAGAGCTTGTTGGTCTGGCTGGTTGTTCTCGGCACCCTGGGCGGCGGCGGTTACTACGCTTACCAGAAGTGGCCGGACAAGGTCGCGTTCTGGAAGGCGGCTGAGAAGGCCGACGCCGCGAAGAAATCCTCGCGGCCAACCACGGCGGAAGTTTCCGCGCGCAACATCAGCTTCGCCATCAGCGCCGCCGGCGAAATCACGCCCGCCGAGCAGGTCTCCGTGCGGCCCGAGGTCAGCGGTCGCATCGCCACGCTGCCAGTGGACCTCGGCGACAAGGTCAAGAAGGGCGAAGTGCTCTTCACACTCGACGACTCCGACTTGCAGATCGAGCGCAGCCAGCGCCAGACGGAAATCGAGGCGACCAAGCTTCAGATCGAGGGCGCGAGGCTCACGCTCGAGAAGCTGCAGCTCGACTACGAACGCACGAAGCAGATCTTCGAGAAGAAGCTCCCCCTGGACCGCAGCCAGCGGCAGACGGAGATCGAGGCGGCCAAGCTCCAGATCGAGGGCGCCCGGCTCGCGCTCGAGAAGTTGCAGCTCAACTTCGACCGTTCCAAGCAGCTCTTCGAGGAGAAGCTCCTCGCGAAAGAAGTCTTCGAGAACGCCAAGACCGAGCTGGACCAGGCTCGCAACAACCATGCGCTCGCCCGCAACAACTACGACAAGCTCCTCGCGTCGGAAGTCCTGGAGAACGCGAAGATCGATGTGGACCTGGCCCGCAACAACCACGCGCTCGCCCGCAACAGTTACGAGCGCTCGCTCAAGGCGCTGCAGCTCGTCGAGGACAGGCTTTCCAAGACCAAGATCACCGCGCCCTTCGCCTGCACCATCCTTACGCGGCCCGTGTCTGCGGGCCAGGCCGTGTCCGGCTCCGGCGGTGTCAACAGCGGCACCGAGGTGCTCACCATCGCCGACTTGAGCGAACTCATCATCAACGCCCACATCAATCAGGCCGACGTGACGCGTTTGACTGTGAACCAGCGCGTGCAGATCGAGGTTGAGGCCGTCGCGGGCTTGAAGCTCTTCGGGCGTGTGGACCGCATCGCGCCGCAAGCCACGATCAAGAACGGCATCAAGGGTTTTTCCACGCGCATCATCGTGAAGAACGACGAGAAATCTGGCGTGCGGCCGGGCATGACCGCCAACCTCACCATCCCGCTTCAAGCCGCCGACAACGTGCTGGCCGTCCCGCTCGCCGCTGTCTTCAGCGACCAAGGCGACCGGTTCGTGTATGTGAAGCAGGGCGACAAATTCGCCCGCGCGCCGATCCTGATTGGCGTGACGGACTACGATTACGCCGAGGTGACGAAAGGCTTGCAGGGCGGCGAAACCGTCTCGCTAGTCACGCCCGCCGAGGAAGTCGGCAAAGTTCAGCAAGCCTTCGGCGCCGCAGCCAAAGGTAGCAAGGGTGGCGGCAAGGGTGGCAAAGGCGGCGAAGGCGCGTCCGGGTCCAAAGCCAGCAGCAGCGGCAGCACCAAAGGCGGAAGCAGCAGCGGTGGCAGTGGCAAAAGCGGTTCCGGCGGCGGCGAGCGCCGTGGCCCGCCCGGCCAATGACTTCTATTCTCTATCTTCTGATCTCTCTCCTCTAGCGCCCGCCATGGCCCTCATCGAACTCCGCAACGTCAGCAAGATCTACCACCTCGGTGGCGAGGAGATCCGCGCGCTCGACAACGTGGACCTCGACATCGAGGGCGGCGAGTTCATCTCCATCATCGGCCCTTCCGGCAGCGGCAAGTCCACGCTCATGCACATCTTGGGCTGCCTTGATTCGCCGTCGAAGGGCAGCATCAAACTCGACGGCACCGAGATCGCCAGCGCCTCCGCGCGCGAGCTGGCACGCATCCGCAACCAGAAAATCGGGTTCGTCTTCCAGTTCTTCAACCTGCTGCCCAAGCTCAACGTGCTGCAAAACGTCGAGCTGCCCATGGTCTATGCCGGGTGCAGCGCTCGGGAGCGACGCGACCGCGCGATGGACGCGCTCAAGCTCGTGGACATGGAGAACCGCGCCAAGCACCGCCCGATGCAGCTCTCCGGCGGGCAGCAGCAGCGCGCCGCCATAGCCCGCGCGCTGGTGAACAGCCCGAAAATTGTCTTCGCCGACGAGCCGACCGGCAATCTCGACTCGCACACCGGCGAGACGATCCTGAAACTCTTCCACGAACTCAGCCTCAAGGGCCGCACCATCATGCTCGTGACGCATGACCCCGAGATCGCCGCCGTGACGCCGCGCAAGATTGAGATCCGCGACGGCAAGATTGCCAAGAACGTGGACGCGCGGCTCGCTGGGGAGCGGGAAGGGCCTAAGTTTGTGGTGAACGCGGAACGCGGAACGCGGAACGCGGAAAATGGTGCAGCGGATGTCGCCGGTGTTTTATGAACCCAACTGACCTCAAGCTGAGAACAAAGAAGTTTGCATTGGCAGTCATCGCGTTCACCGAAACCTTGCCGAGGGACGAAACTTGTCGGGTGCTGGGCAAACAGTTGCTTCGTTCGGGCACTTCAGTCGGGGCCAATTACCGCTCTGCCAAGCGGGCCAAGTCCAACACCGACTTCATCGCCAAGATGGGCATCGTCGAGGAGGAAGCTGACGAAAGCGCTTATTGGCTGGAACTGCTGGTGGAGAGCGGCAAAACCGCGCTGGCTAAGGCAGACGCATTGACGCGTGAAGCTTACGAACTCGTGGCTATTGCCGTCGCCTCCATCAACACTGCCCGCCGAAACTCGACCCACGCACGCTAGCATGATCTCCCTTTCCCACTATCTAGCGAGCCTCGTCAACCGGACGGCGGTTCCGGTTTCCGCGTTCCGCGCTCCGCGCTCCGCGTTTCTATGAACTTCTTCAACGCCATCGCGGTCGGCCTGAAAGAAATTTGGGCGAACAAGTTCCGTTCGCTGCTGACGATGCTCGGCATCATCCTCGGCGTGTCGAGCCTCGTGGCGATGTCCGCGCTCGTGAAAGGCATGGAGAACGGCATGAAGGAGGCGCTCATCGCCATCGGCGGGCTGGAGAAGGTGCGCGTCGAGGAGCAGGACATTCCGGTCTGGCAGCAACACATGGCCGACCAAGCCGTGGGCACCACGATGGGCGACGTCCACGCGCTCCTGCGCAGCGCGCCGCTCATCACCATGGTCGTGCCGGAGATGCGCACGCGCAGCATCGTCATGACTCGCATGGGCAAGAGCATCAGCCCTTGGAACTTCATCGGCACCTGGCCCAACGCAGTCGAATTGAACCAGCACGTCATGGCCCACGGGCGGATGTTCAACGAGATTGACGACGAGCATGCGCGGAATGTCTGTGTCATCGGCACGGCGGTGCGCAACGCGCTCTTCGGCTCACCCGAGCAGATCGGGCGCGAGATTATTCCCATCGGCGAGTTCGTGAACATCAACAACCAGCGCTTCAAGATCATCGGGATGTTCGAGCACTACGAGGCCGAGCAGGACAAGAAGCTGCGCGAGCTGCAAAAGGACAAGCCGCCGGAGCCGAAGGGCGGGCCGGACCGCAGCAAGGGCTACGGCAGCAGCAAGGGCAGCAGCCGCAGCGGCGGGTTCGTCTTCGACATGAAGAACAACACGGTTTACATCCCGCTCAACACGATGTGGCTGCGTTTCCGCGCGGCGACGGGCGTTTCGGGCAGCGGCTCCGGCGGCTACAGCAGTCGCAGCAGTGGCAGCAGCTCCGCCAGCACTTCCGGCAGCACGGCGGAGTTCGTCCCCGACCCTCGCCTCTCGACACTCTCGATCAAGATCGCCGACATCGAGAAGATGGACGAGGCGCTCCAGCAGGCGAAGAACGTGATGCTGCACACGCACAAAGGCATCGAGGACTTCTCCTTCCGCACGCAGGAGAACTGGTCCGAGAACATCACCAGCGCCATCAGCAACGCGCGGATGAGCGGCGGCATCATCTCGGCCATCAGCCTGCTTGTCGGCGGAATCGGCATCATGAACATCATGCTGGCGAGCATCACCGAGCGCGTGCGTGAGATCGGCATCCGCAAGGCCATCGGCGCGACCTTCTTCGACGTCTTCACGCAGATCCTCGTCGAGAGCGTGGTCATCGCCATCATCGGCGGCATCGCCGGGCTGTTCACCTCGAACATGCTGGTGAAGCTCCTCGTCGCGATGTCGCCAACGGAGAACACGCCGATGATCACCGCCGAGAGCATGATGCTGGCGTTCGGCTTCAGCGTCGCGGTCGGGGTTCTCGCGGGCATCTTCCCCGCGTTCAAGGCCGCGAAGCTCAATCCGATCCAGGCTCTGCGGTATGAGTAGCCTTCCCTCTCTTGCTCTTAATCCTACTCCTAATCTTAATCCCACGGTGAAGGCGCAGGCAGAGCAAGAGCAGGATTAGGAGTAAGAGTAGGATTACGATCACGAAGGAACGTGTCCCTCCTCAACGCCATCCTCGTCGGCCTCCGCGAAATTTGGGCGCACAAGTTCCGTTCCCTCCTGACGATGCTGGGCATCATTCTCGGCGTCTCCAGCCTCATCGCTATGTCCGCCATCGTGAAAGGCATGGAGCACGGGATGAAGGAGGCGATGGTCGCCCTTGGCGGCCTCGACAAGGTGCTCACCCGCGAAGCCCCTGTGCCGACGTGGCAAAGCCATCTGTCGGACCAGGCGACGGGCCGCACGATGCGTGACGTGGAGGCGCTCCAGCGCAGCGCGCCGCTCATCCGCATGGTTTCGCCGGAGATGGCGCTGGAGCGCGTCACCATCTCGCGCGGTGACAAGCGCACGCGCCCCTCGGAGTTCGTCGGCGTGTGGCCCGTGGTGATCGAGATGAACCTGCACCACCTGGAGCACGGGCGTTTCTTCAACGAGGTGGACGAGGCGAACGCACACGCGGTCATCGTCATCGGCACTGCCATCCGCGACGATCTGTTCGGTTCGCCGGAGCAACTGGGCCGCGAGGTTATCCCCATCGGCGAGCGGGTGCAGATCAACGGCCAGACTTTCACCATCGTCGGCATGTTCGAGCACTACGAGGGGGAGCAGGACCGCAAGAAGCGCGAGTGGGCGCGCGACCATCCCGAGGAGGCCGCGCAGAAGCTTGCGGTGGCGCGGGGCCGGCCCGGCTACGGCGGCGGCAGCTCGCGCAGCGGCTGGGCCTTCGACCGCAAAAACCGCACGGTCTATTGCCCGATGAACACCATGTGGCTCCGCTTCCGCGCCGCCTCGGGCACGGGCAGCATTCCCGACCCGACGCTGTCGGACATTGATTTCAAGGTGGACGACCTCAGCCTGATGGAGGATGCCTTGCAGCAGGCGAAGAACGTCCTGCTCACCACGCACAACGGCATCGAGGACTTCAGCTTCTCCACGCAGGAGGGGAACATCGAGAGCGTGGACCAGGCCATCCGCAACGCTCGGATGAGCGGGGGCATCATCTCGGCGATCAGCTTGCTGGTGGGCGGCATCGGCATCATGAACATCATGCTGGCGAGCATCACCGAGCGCGTGCGCGAGATCGGCATCCGCAAGGCCATCGGGGCGACTTTCCTCGACGTGTTCACGCAGATTCTTGTCGAGGCCGTGGTCATCGCCATCCTAGGCGGGTTGGCCGGCCTAGTGACTGCGAACCTGCTTGTCCTGTTCCTCGCCTCGCTTTCCCCGACCGGCAACACCCCGATCATCACCGTCGAGGCGATGGCCTTGGCGTTTGCCTTCAGCGTGGCAATCGGAATCCTCGCGGGACTCTTCCCCGCGTTCAAGGCGGCGAAACTCAACCCGATCCAGGCGCTGCGCTACGAGTAAGCCGCGAGGCGGACACTGTTGTCCGACTTCAGCCGGTGGACGATGTAAGGAGGCAGCGGAAAGCGCGTCTTACGCCGCCTTCGCCTGCGCCAGCCATGCGCCCACTCCGCCACGCAGGGCTTCGCGTTCCGCCTGTTGCAGGCCTTGCGGGTCGAAGCGCAGGCGGTAGTGCAGCGCGAGCAGTTGGCGCAGCGGCGCGAGGGGGAGTTGCGCCAGCGGTTCGATGCGCGCCAGCCAGTCAGCCAACGCCTCGCTCTCCCGTCGCCCCAGCCCCAGTTCATCCAGCCGCGCCTCGACGCGGTAGAACTCCGAGTCGAGGCCGGGGCGGTGCAGCCATTCCGCGTCGAGGTCTGCGGCACCGGTGTTGCGCCGCCTCTGCCGGGCCAGCACGCGCCACGCGAGCAACGCGATGAGGCCGACAAGCGCGAGGAGCAAATAGTTTTGCCACTCGCCCGCGCCGCCATACCAGCGCCACTGCGAGAACGCGAACCACGCGCGCGACCACTGGTCGGAGAGCGGCTCCCAGAAGGAGGTGTTCTGCTCCTCGGTGCGCGCCCAGTCGCCGGGCGTGGTGTCGAGGTCAATCCACGCCTTTGCCTCGTCGCTCCAATACACGCACCACGCGTGCGCGTGCCGCTCGCGCACCACGAAGCGGTGCGAGTCCTTCTCCGGCTCCTGCACGCTCCACCCGTAGGCGTAGCGGGCGGGGATGTCCGCGCGCCGCAGCAGCAGTGCCGTGGCCGTGGCGTAGTATTCGCAGTGGCCGACGCGGTTCTTCAGCAGGAAGAAGCCCAGCGGCGTCATGCCTTCCGGCACCGTGACGAGCGAGCTGGGGAGGAAGGAGCCGTATCTGAAACCGCTGGCGAAGAACTGCCGGACGGCGCGGATTCTCTCCGCCTCCGGCAGGCGATCCAGCTTCAGCTCCTTCGCAATTTTGGAAACGGCCTCCAGCTCGGCGAGGGGAATTTGCAGGTCGCCATCCAGCCAAAACCCGTGCTCGCGGCCATCCGGAAAGCGGAACAGCTGATCCGGCATGGGCGGGTCTTGCACGCTCTCGCCCGGGCCATGCACCGCGCGGAAATGCAGGAAGTCCGCCGCGCCCTGCACGCGGATGACGCCGTGGCTGTTGGTGCTCATCTCGGTGGCGAGCAGGTTGTGCAGCACGGCGGTGCCCGGCGGCGTGGACAACACGGCCTGGCCACGGGTGGCGAAGGTCATGATGTGAACTGCGTTCGTGGCCCGCTTGGTCAGCAGCGGCCAGGAGTTGCCGTCCTCGATGGCGGGGGGAACGGGGGTGCTGTTCTCCCGGGCATTGCTCCAGCGGGGGCTTTCAAAGCGGGAGTAAGTGCTGTCCCGCAGCAACGGCGGCACCGGGCCGCTCTCGGGCTGCACGCGCAGGACGATCTTCCCCGAGAGCTTGAGCTGGCCGATCTTGCCAATGGCCGTCGAGGCTTCGCTGCGGTCGCCGGAGCGGCGCGCCCAGTTGCTCACCCACGC
>JBEBFV010000204.1:0-10077 GCA_040081795.1 Limisphaerales bacterium
TGCGCCGCTTTCTCTACGGCACCGCCGCCACGACGGGCGCGGCCATCCTCATCGTCGAGATCCTCGGCGCGAAGATGCTCTCGCCCTACGTCGGCACGTCGCACTTCGTCTGGACGGCGCAGATCGCCGTCACGCTCCTCTCGCTCGCGGCGGGCTACTGGTTCGGCGGCGCGCTCGTGGACCGCTCGCAAAACCTCCGCCGCCTCTACACCTGCATCCTGCTCGCCGGCGTTTATCTCGCCTTCACCGTGCCGTTCACGGCGAAGGTTGCGTTCGCCTGCCTGCAATTTCCCCTCGCTGTCGGCTCGCTGCTGGCGTCGCTTTTTCTCTTCTTCGTCCCGCTCACGCTGCTGGCAACTGTCGGGCCGTTCGTCATCCGCGTGCTCACCTCGGCAGTCGCGGGCGTCGGCGGCAACGTGGGCCGTCTCTCCGCCGTGAGCACATTGGGCAGCGTGCTGGGCACGGTGCTGATCGGCTACGTGCTGATCCCATTCCTGCCGAACTCGGTGACGATGTTCATCACCGCCGGCGTGCTCATGGCGGTGCCGGCGGTTTACTTCCTCGTCTGGCGGGAGAAGGGCGATTCGCTGAACGGCCCCGTCGTGCTGATCGCGCTCGGCCTCTTCGCGGGCTGGGCGGGCGTGCGCATTGACGGCCGTCCGCCGTCCGACTCCATGCAGGAGGTCGCGCGCCGCAACTCGAACTTCGGCCTCATGCAGGTGATGGAGACCCTCGACGGCTCGCAGCGCTACTACCTCAACGACTACCTCACGCAAAACACCTACGACCCTGAGGCGAAGCAAAGCATCTCGCTCTTCACCTACGGCCTGCACGGTCTCGCGACGGTTTATACAGCGCAGATCAAGGACGTGCTCTGCATCGGCATGGGCGTGGGCATCGTGCCCATGCAGTTCGCCCGCGAAGGCTCGAAGGTGGACGTCGTGGAAATCAACGACGCCATTGCCGGCGTGGCCAAGGCGCACTTCAATCTCGAACCCGAGAAGCTCAATCTCACCATCGGCGACGGACGCCAGTTCGTGAACGCCGCCACGAAGCAATACGACGCGGTCATCCTCGACGCCTTCCTCGGTGACTCCTCGCCGTCGCACCTGATGACGCGCGAGGCCTTCACCGCGATGCGCCGCGTGCTGCGGCCCGACGGCGTGCTCGTCATCAACTGCTTCGGCGAATTCGAGGCGGGCGAGGATTACTTCGCCGCGTCGCTGGACAAGACGCTCCGGTCCGTCTTCGGCACCGTGCGCATCCACGCCAGCGGGAATGGAAACGTCTTCTTCGTCGCCACGCCGGCGAAGGAGCTGAAGCAGCACCGCACGATGGACTTCGCCGCGATGCACCCGTCCGTGCGCCACCAGGCGCAGGCCGCGCTCGAAACCATCCGCACCACCGACCCCAAGAGCGGCATCGTGCTGACGGATGACTTCAATCCGGTCGAGTTCCACGACGCGAAGAACCGCGAGCAGTTCCGCCGGCAACTGGCCTTTTCCATGCGGCCGAAGTGATGTGCATCAAATACCAAACGCCTTTAGTTCAAGTCTGGAGCTTTCGAGTTGAGCCTTCTCCCTTCGCGCAGCGAGGGGAGAAGGTGGCCGAAGGCCGGATGAGGGGAGCGGCCACTTGCGCCGATGCGGCTGACCCCTCACCCCGGCCCTCTCCCCTTGCTCCGCAAAGGGAGAGGGAGACTAGTTTTGTTGCCTCGCTGCCGCCTCAGTTCACTTGAGCCATCGGTCCGCACCGCCCATGCGCACCATCTACTTCGACTACAACGCCACCACGCCGCTGGACCCGCAGGTCCGCGCGGCGATGCTGCCGTTCCTGGACGAAGTCTGGGGCAACCCATCGAGCGTCCACCACGTCGGCCGCCGCGCGCGCGCCTTGCTCGATGACGCGCGCGACCGCTCCGCCGCCATCCTCGGCTGCAAGGGCAGCGAAGTCGTCTTCACCAGCGGCGGCACGGAGAGCAGCAACCTCGCAATCTTCGGCACCGCGCGGATGCTCCGCGAGAAGGGCCGGCACCTCATCACATCGAGCGTCGAGCATCACGCCGTGCTGCACTGCTTCGACTACCTCGAACGCAAGGAAGGCTTTACCGTCACGCGCCTGCCGGTGGACGCCACGGGCCGCGTGCGCGTGGACGACCTCCGCCGCGCGCTGCGTCCCGATACCACGCTCGTCAGCGTCATGGCCGCGAACAACGAGACCGGCACGCTCCAGCCGGTCGCCGAGCTTGGCGCGCTCTGCCGCGAGCGGGGCGTGCTCTTCCACACCGACGCCGTGCAATGGTTTGGCAAGGAGCCGTTCACGAACGTCCATCAGTTCAACGCCGACCTCGTTTCCATCTGCGCGCACAAGTTCCACGGGCCGAAAGGAGCGGGCGCGCTCTACATCCGCTCGCCGCTGCATCCTGACCCGGTCGCGTTCGGGGGCGCGCACGAGAACGAGCGCCGCGCCGGCACCGAGAACCTGCCCGCCATCATCGGCTTCACCGATGCGCTGGAGCGCTTCTTGCGCGTGCCGGTATTCGAGCGAGCGCAGCTTGCCCCTCTCACCGCACAACTGCTGGCGGCGGTGGAAACCTGCGAAGGCGCACACTTCCGCGGCTCCCGCGAGCATCGACTGGCGAACACCGTGTCCTTCACAGTCGAGGGCACGGATAGCATCGCGCTGATGGCGGGGCTGGACCTGGAAGGCGTGTGCGCGTCGAGCGGTTCGGCCTGCGCGGCGGGTTCGCTGGAGCCATCGCACGTCATGCTGGCGATGGGCGCGCCCGCCGCCGAGGCCAACGCCCTCGTGCGCTTCTCGCTGGGCCGCGACAGCACCGCCGAGGAAGTGGAAACTGTCTGCGCGCTGCTGCCGCGCGTGCTGCGGCAGGTCCGGCGGGCTTGACGCAGGCGAATGGGCAGCCGAAGTTCGCCGTCAACGAATGGCCTGTAACATGAAACACACCACGCCCAGCCGCTGCGCCCAGCTCGCCTTCACCCTCATCGAACTGCTCGTGGTAATCGCCATCATCGCGATCCTGGCGGGGATGCTTCTCCCCGCGCTGGGCAAGGCGAAGCAGAAGGCCAAGGGGATTCAGTCTCTCAACAACCTCAAACAGCTGGGCCTTGGCGTGCGACTTTACGTCACCACGTATGATGACAAAGTAATGCCCTACTATCAGGGTGCGCTCAGCAGCCAAACTTTTTGGATTCCGCTGCTCCGGTCCAATTACGCCCAGGCGGACAAGTCCTGGATATGTCCGAACACGCGCGCGGGAACGTTGGGCTTTGCGATCGACCCTGCGAACAACCCCGTCCCCGCCTTCGCCGCCTGGTATGGCAATGCGGCGAGCTTCATTGGAGGAACCACGGGCAGTTACTGCCTTAACGGCTGGCTGCAGGCGCGCGTGGATGTCGGGACGACCACGCCGTATTTTCAGGGGAATTACTTCAAGAACATCGAAATGGATCGTCCGACTGAAATCCCAATCCTGGCGGATTCACCGTGGGTGGACGCATGGCCGGATCACAACCAGCGCGTCCCGCCTGATTTGCTCCGTGGTGACAACGCAAACAACGGAGGTATGGGGCGGTTGGCGACCCTCCGGCACGGCCGGACTTTCAACGCGACGTTCGGTGATGGCAGCGCCCAGCAGCCCAAACTGGAGACTCTTTGGAAGATGCGGTGGCACGAGAACTTCGTGTCAACCAACGTGGTGGTGCCCTGAAACCTTTGGTGCTACTTCACCAGGCGGACCTGCTTGGTCTTGGCGTCGATCACGTAGCGCATCCCGGCCGGGGCCGCTGGCACAGCCGAGATCAGCCGGGCCGAAACCAGTTCCTGCAAGTTCGCCGGCACACGCTTGTTGATTCCCTCAAATTGCTGAACTGCGAACGTCAGCATCTCCACGCTGGCATGCGCGGCGGAACCCGCCGCAGGGTCCGCCACTTGGACCGACACACCCGTCTCTGCGGACACCACAGTTTTTGTGGGCGGCGGCGGTTCGGTTGAATCTGGCGCGGTGGCGGGAGGAGCGGGCTTCCTACGGCACGCGGACACGGTCAAGGCGAGCACAGCACAGACAAGGAGGACTTTGAAATTCATGAGTAGAATCTAGGCGACTCCAACCGTGTGGGCGCAAGCGCATTCTCCGCAGCCCCACTGATTTTTTGACCGCGGCTGAAACACGGATTGAAAACGGACTCGAATCTGTGTTTGACCCGTGTTCAATCCGTGGCTAAATCGCTGCTCCAACTTATGCGCCGTCTCTTCTTCCTACTCGCCGCCACCTGCCTGTTCACCGCCACCACCCGCGCCGCCGCGCCCTTCGAGCTGAAGGACGGCGACCGCGTCATCTTCCTGGGCGACACGCTCATCGAGCGCGAGCAGCACTACGGGTGGATCGAGCTGATGCTCACCACGCGCTTCCCGGACCGCAACCTCACCTTCCGCAACCTCGGCTGGAGCGCGGACCTGCCCAATGGCGAGTCGCGCCTGGGCCTCTCGCTCACGCAGGCGGGCAACGAGCCGCCGGGCGAAGCGTGGAAGCTGCTCCAGAAACAAATCGAGGAAGCGAAGCCGACGGTGGCCTTCATCGGCTACGGCATGGCGGCGTCCTTCGACGGCGCGGCGGGCCTGCCCAAGTTCAAGGCGGACTACGAGCGGCTGCTGGACACGATTGAGAAGCTCTCGCCGGGGTGCCGGTTGGTGCTGCTGTCGCCCATCAAGCACGAGAAGCTGCCTGCGCCGCTGCCGGACCCGGCGAAGCACAATGAAGGTCTTGGAGAATACTCCAAGACCATCCGCTCAATCGCTGACTCACGCTCTGCTTGGTTCTGGGACTTCTTCGGCGGCGACCAATACACTCCTCGTGGTGGCCCCATCGGCAATCAGGTGCGGCCTCCGTTCACCGACAATGGCATCCAGCTTAACGAAATGGGATACAAGTGGGCTGCCGCGCATCTGGAGTGGTTAACACGACTTGGTGATCCCGGCTTTGCCACTTGGGGACAGCGGGGAAGAGCGTGGCTCCCGACGCGCACTGTAACCGGCTCGGTTATGGAAACCCTCCGCCAAGTCATCCTCCGCAAAAACGAGTTCTTCTTCCACCGCTCGCGCCCGGCGAACATGGCCTACATCTTCGGCTTCCGGAAACGCGAGCAGGGCAACAACGCCGTCGAGATGCCGCAGTTCGACCCGCTCATCGCCGCCGAGGAGAAGAAGATTCGCGAGCTGTGCAAGCACCTCAACGACGCGAACTTCAAGCCCGGCCCCGAACTCCAGCCCGCCAAGCTCCTCGGCAAGGCCGCCGCCGCCAAGCACACGCCGCAGCCCACCCCCGAGTTCACCGTGGCCGACGGCTTCGAGGTCACGCTCTGGGCCGAGAACCCGCACCTCGCCAAGCCCATCCAAATCAACTTCGACCCGCAGGGCCGCCTCTGGGTCGCCAGCAGCGAGGTCTATCCGCAAATCGAACCCGGCCAGGCCGCGCACGACAAAATCGTCGTCCTCGAAGACACCAAGGGCGCGGGCAAGGCCGACAAGGCCACCGTCTTCGCCGACAACATGCTCATCCCCACCGGCCTCGCGCCCGGCGACGGCGGCGTGTATGTCGCGCAGAGCACCGAGCTGTTGCACTTGAAGGACACCGACGGCGACGGCAAGGCCGACGTGCGCCGCGTCGTCCTTTCCAGCTTCGGCACCGAGGACACGCACCACAACCTGCACACGCTCCGCTGGGGACCGGACGGCCGCCTTTGGATGAGCCAGTCCATCTACACCCGCAGCGAGGTCGAGACGCCCCACGGCGTCGTGCGCCTGCGCTCGGGCGGCGTGTTCCGCTTCGAGCCGGCGTCGCAAAAGCTCGAGGTCATCTTCAAGGGCTGGGTGAACAGTTGGGGCCACCAGTTCGACGACTTCGGCCAGAGCTTCCTGACCGACGGCGCGGGCGGCGGCGGCATCAACTGGGGCCTGCCCGGCGCGATGTATCAGACTTACGCGCGCGCCCGGCGCATCCTCCAGAGCGTCAGCCCCGGCGGCTACCCGAAGTTCGCCAGCCTCGAAATCATCCGCAGCACGCACTTCCCCGCCGACTGGCAGGGCCGCGTGGTGACGTGCGACTTCCGCGCGAACCGCGTGACGAGCTTCAGCATCACCGAGCAGGGCGCGGGCTACATCACGAAGCAAGAGGCCGACATCTGCCGCACCTCGAACAACACGTTCCGGCCGATTGACGTGAAGCTCGGCCCCGACGGCGCGCTCTACATCGCCGACTGGAGCAACCCCATCATCAACCACGGCGAAGTGGACTTCCGCGACCCGCGCCGCGACCGCGAGCACGGGCGCATCTGGCGCGTGGCGGTGAAGGCCAAACCCGGTTTGAAGAATCCCGCGCTCGCCAAAGCCAGCACCGGCGCGCTGCTCAACGAACTGCTTTCGCCCAATCAATTCAACAGCTCCCAAGCCACCCGCGTGCTCGTGGAGGAAGGTGCTGCCGCCGTCGCTCCCGACCTGAAGACGTGGACCGCGAAGCTCAAGACCGAGAAAGAGCTGCTCCCCGCGCTGTGGATTCATCAGGCGTTAAACCTCCCCGCGCCCGAATTACTGACCCGCGTGCTGGCGGCAAAAGATGGCCGTATCCGCGCCGCCGGAGTTCGGGTGCTTAGTCACATGAACGTGCCGTCGCCGATACGGTTGGCCGACGCCAACGGAACGGTCAGCACTTACCTATCGGATGCCGATACCGCTTACTATCAAGGCTCAACCAACCCCCGCCTGGCGCAACTCGTGGCCGACCCGCATCCACGCGTGCGCATGGAAGCCGTTCGCATGGCTGCGCGATATCCTCACCTAAAATCCGTCGAGCAAGTGCTCTCCGCCGTGGACAGCATCGGAGCCGACCCGTTCCTCGACTACGCGGTCTGGCTCTCCATCAACGAGCTGGCGCAGCCCTTCCTCGCCGCGCTGGAGTCCGGCGCGTGGGTGCCCAATTCGCCGGCGAAGCAAACGCAGCTTGAGTATGCGATGAAGTCCCTCGACCCCGCGCTCGCCGCGTCGAGTGTCGCGAAGCTGCTCGCCGCCAAGCCGCTCACCAAGGACGGTGCCGGCCCGTGGATTGAACTCATCGGCGCGGCCGGCGGCCCGGCGGAAATCAACCGTCTCTGGGAGCAGGTCGCGAAGCGTGACTTCTCGGATGCCGCGCTCGTCCGCGCGATGAACGCCCTCGCCAGCGCCGCGCGCCTCCGCAACGTGAAGCCCGCCGGCGACGGCGCGCGCGCCACGGCGTTCTTCTACTACGCCACTTTCCCGCAGCGCGTCGCGGCCCTCGACCTTATGGGCGCGTGGAAGAATCCCGGTGCCGCCTTCGCCGAGATGGTGAAGCTCGCCGGCGACGAGCGCACGCCGCCCGAAGTCCGCACCGCCGCGTTCGCCGCGTTCCGCGAGCTGGGCGCGATTGGCCCCGTGCTCGGCGCGTTGCAGCCGCTGGCCGCGAAGACTTCCCCCGCACCCGTGCGCCGCGCCGCCGCCGTCACGCTCGCGTCGCTCCAGCCCGCGCGGTTCGCCGACCTCGCGCTCGACGAGTTGGCCGAGACGAAGACCGAAGCCGAGGCGCTCGACCTCTGGCGCGGCGTGCTCGCCACCAAGGGCGCGGCCAAGTCGTTTGGTGAGAAAGTCGGCAGCCGCACCGCGCTGCCTCCGCACGTCGCCAGCTCCGGCCTCCGCGCCGCGCGCGAAGGCGCGCAGCCGGACCCCACGCTCGTCGCCTCGCTCACGAAGCTTGCGAACATCACCGCGCTTTCCCCCGACAAGCTCACGCCCGCGAAGCTCAAGGAGCTGGCCGACCTCGCCGTAAAGTCCGGCGACCCCGCGCGCGGCGAGCGCGTGTATCGCCGCGCGGAACTCGGTTGCGTGCTCTGCCACAGCATCGGCGGCGTCGGCGGCAAGGTTGGCCCGGACATGACGAGTCTTGGCGCGGCGGCTCCGGCGGATTACCTCGTCGAGTCCCTGCTGCTGCCCAACGCAAAAATCAAGGAAGGCTTCCACGGCTTGACCATCGAGACCAAGGACGACCTCGAATACAACGGCATCCTCGTGCGCGAGACCGGTCAGGAAGTCGTCCTCCGCAACGCGCAGAACCTGGAAGTCAGTGTTGCCAAATCAAACATCCGCAAGCGCGCCAACGCGCAGATGTCACTCATGCCCACCGGCCTGCTCGACACGCTCCCTGAGTCCGAGCGCAACGACCTCTTCGCCTTCCTCACCCGCCTCGGCAAGCCCGGCGATTACGACGCCAGCAAAGGTGGCGTGGCCCGCGTCTGGCGCGTGCTGCCCGTGACGCACCGCATGGACCAGGGCGGCTGGGACAAAATCACCAAGGGCGACTTCACCGCCAAGTGGACCGCGATGGAAAGCGGCATTGGCAACCACACTTGGAGCACGCTCACCTCGCAGGTGAGCGGCGCGTTGGCGAAGGCGGACTTCGCCCCCGGCAACATCCCCGCGCACGTCACGCTCACCAGCGTGTTCGTGGCGACGACGTTCACGCTGGCCAAGCCGGGGCAAGTGACGCTCGCGGTGGACGGCCTCGCCAAACCCGAGCTGTGGGTCAACGGCCAGAAGCTCACCAAGCTGGCGAACTCATTCCCCGCCGGCACGCACATCATCGTCCTCCGCCTCGACGGCGCGAAGCTGCCCGATAGCGTGCGGCTGAAGTCCACCGATGTGAGCTGGTCGCTGAATTGAGGCAGGGACGCGCTGCCGCGCGTCCGTGGCTGTGGCGACCGATGCTCGCAGGTAGCCGCCCCGCTCGCATCGCTTCGCTCGCTGACGCTGGATTCAGGCCGACCGGCAGGTCGGCCCTACCAAGATGCGCGACCTGCAAAATCCGAAGCTCATCTGGCTCAAAGGCTGGTTGTTCCTGCTGCTCGGCATCGCGTCCGTCGTGCTGGTCTTCCTCGAAGCGCCGTCGCTCAAGGTCGCGCTGCTGCTCGCGCTCACCATCTGGTGTTTCTGCCGCGCCTACTACTTCGCCTTCTACGTCCTCGAACGCTACGTGGACTCGGGCTTCAAGTTCTCCGGGCTGGGTTCGTTCGTCGCGTATCTGCTGCGGCGCAAGACGCCGGAGAACCCCGCCCCTCGTCGCGACGATTGAAACGCCGCCTTTCCGCCTGCTAGCCTCGCCGCATGAAAACCCTCCTCGCGCTCGGCGCGCATTACGACGACTGCGTCTTCGGCATCCCGGGGATTCTGCTGCAAGGCGTGCGCAAACATTACCGCGTCGTGGTGCTCACGCTCATCGGCGACTACACGAACTGGGCACCGGCCAAGGGCAGCGCGGGCGAGATCGTCGAAGGCACGCGGCGGCTCGCGCAGGAGCGCGGCGTGGAGATGCGCTTCCTGAACTTCGCCTCGCATCGCTTCGACGCGCGGCTGGAGAACAAGCTCCTCGTCGCCAAGGCCGTCGCGGAGATCAAGCCGGACGTGGCCTTCACACTTTGGAAGGACGACCACCACAACGACCACGTGGTCGCTTCCGAACTCAGCCGCGTTGCCGTGCGCAACGCTGGGCAGATGCTCGACGGCGTGGATTACAAGCCGCCGGGCCGCCTCTACTTCTACGACAACGGCCCGCGCCACACGATCGGCTTCACGCCGGACACGTTTGTGGACGTGAGCGACACTTGGCAGGAGGCGCAGGACTGGCTCGGCGCGCTCATGGCACTGGTGCGCAACCAGCCTTACGACCGGACGAAGCCCGACGGCGCGATGCAGGCCAAGGAGACGCTCGCGCGGTATCGCGGCTCGTCCTGCGGCGCGAAGTATGCCGAGGCGCTCTGGCTCGGCCTGCCGCGCACGGCGGAGATTTTGTGACCGTGCGTCGCGCCGCACTTTCTGCTTTTCACTCCCGGCGGGTTGGCCTTTAGTCCCGCCCTGATTTGAACTGGATTTGAACTCATGAAAATCGTCCTCGCATACTCCGGCGGCCTCGACACCTCGGTGCTGCTCTCCTGGATCAAGGAAACCTACGGCAACGCCGAGATGATCTGCTTCTGCGCCAACATCGGCCAGGAGGACGAG
>JBEBFV010000008.1:0-34855 GCA_040081795.1 Limisphaerales bacterium
GACTGAAGCACGATAAGGCGCGCACTCGGCGGTCACAGACCGCCGCTACAGCGCGAGCTTGCGCCACTGACCCACGGGCAAATCGCCCAGCTCGAAATCCCCGAACCGGCTGCGATGCAATCGCGTGACCGTCCAGCCCTGGCTCGCGAACATCCGTTTCACCTGGTGATACTTGCCCTCTGTTAGCTCCAGCCGCGCTTCTCGGGGGCTCACGATCTCCAGCTTCGCCGGGAGACAGGCCTTGTGCTCGTCCTCCAGCAGTAGCGTTCCAGCGGAGAAGACGCCAATGAGCTTCGCGTCGAGGTCGCGGTCCACGGTGACTTCGTAGAGCTTCGTCACATGGCGCTTCGGCGAGGTCCAGCGATGCACGAGGTCGCCCTGGTCCGTGACGACCAGCGCGCCCGTCGCGTCCTTGTCCAGCCGGCCCACAGTCGCGACCGGCGGGTTGCGCTTGAGCCAGCGCTTGGGCAGCAGGTCGAAGACGCGAGGGCCTTCCTTCGTGTCGTGTGAACAGACGTGGCCGGCGGGCTTGTGCAGCAGGACGAGAATTCCCTCCGGCGAATCCAGCGGCTCGCCATCCACGACCACGTCCGCCGCACGCGCCTTTTGCTCCACCGCTTCCGCGCGGTGTCCGGCCACGAGCACGCGCCCGCCACGCACCCACAAACGTGCCTCGCTCCGGCTGCAATAGCCGCAGGAGGAGAGCAACTGGTCGAGGCGGCGAGGCGGCAATGGATTCGACACGGAAGTGTTGTAGCGCGGGCCGCGAGACTTTCCTAGCGCCTCCTCTGCCACACAAATGTCACTTTCCAGCCCCGCGCCGCGTGCCTAAGCTGCGCTCCCTTTGGCATGGCCACCACCGTCACCAAGTTTGCACCGGAGCATTTCCTCAACCGCGAGTTGAGCTGGCTGGCCTTCAACCAGCGCGTGCTCGACGAGGCGCTCGACTCTACTACGCCCCTGCTCGAGCGCGTGAAGTTCTTCTGCATCACCAGCTCGAACCTCGACGAGTTCTTCGAGGTCCGCGTGGCCGGCATCAAGCAGCAGATCGAGAGCGACGTGGTCGAGCGCAGCGTGGACGGCCTCACCGCGAGCGAGAGCTTCCGCGCCATCCACCGCCGCGTGCGCGAGATGGTCGGGGCGCAGTTCCGCTGCTGGCGCGAGCAGCTCGTGCCGGCGCTGGCGGAGAACGGGATTCGCTTCCTGGATGTCGCCGAGCTTGGCCCCGCCGACCGTGTCTGGATGGAAAGCTATTTCCAGACGCAGGTCTGGCCCGTGCTCACGCCGCTGGGCCTCGATCCCGCGCATCCGTTCCCGCAACTGCTCAACAAGACGCTCAACCTCATCGTGCAGCTCGAGGTGCGGCTGAACGGCGGGAACCACCGGCGGCTCGCAGTCGTGCAGGTCCCGCGCGCGCTGCCCCGGCTGGTCAAGCTGCCGCGCGAGGACTCGCGGCAGGACTACGTCTTCCTAGCGCACCTCGTCGGCCACTACCTCGCCGATCTGTTTCCGGGGACGAAGCTGCTCGGCCACTGGCAGTTTCGCGTCACGCGCAACAGCGAGCTCTACATTGACGAGGAGGACACCGCGAACCTCATCAAGGCCGTCGAGGAGGAGCTGCACAACCGCCGCAAGGGCGAGGCCGTGCGGCTCGAGGTCTCCGCCGACTGCCCGCCGGACATCCGCGCCGAGCTGCTGGACAAACTCCATCTCACCGAGGACGACCTCTACATCATTGACGGCCCGATCAACCCAGTGCGGCTCATGGCCATTGTCGAGGGCGACCATTCGCCGGAGCTGCGCGACCCGCCATTCATCGCCCGCGTCGCCCCGGCGCTGCGTGACCAGACGGACCTCTTCGCCGCCGTCCGCGAGCGCGACGTGCTGTTGCACCATCCCTTCGACAACTTCAGCAGCGTCGTCGAGTTGCTCGCGCAGGCGGCGGAAGACCCGGATGTCCTCGCGATCAAGATGACGCTCTACCGCACCGGCGGCGACCCGCGCATCGTCGGCGCGCTGATGAACGCCGTGCGCAACGGCAAGCAGGTCACGGCCGTCGTCGAGCTGAAGGCGCGCTTCGACGAGGCGAACAACATCGCGTGGGCGCGGCGGCTGGAGGAGGCGGGCGTCCACGTGGTCTATGGGCTCGTGGGCTACAAGGTTCACGGCAAGATGACGCTGATCGTGAGGCGCGACGCCGATGGCATCCGCCGCTACGTCCACCTCGCCACCGGCAATTACAACGCCACCACCGCGCGCTTCTACACGGACCTGGGCCTGCTGACGTGCCGCCCGGACTTCGGCAACGACGCGTCATCGCTCTTCAACCTGCTCACCGGCATCTGCCAGTTTCAAGGAACGAGGAAATTTCTCGTCGCTCCCTTCGAGCTGCACAGCCGGATGCTCAAGCTCATCGAGCGCGAGGCAGCGAACGCGAAGCGCGGACTGCCCGCGCGAATCATCGCCAAGATGAACTCGCTCGTGGACCGCGAGGTGATCGAGGCGCTCTACCGCGCGTCGCAGGCCGGGGTGAAGATTGACCTCATCGTGCGGGGCATCTGCTGCCTGCGCCCCGGCGTGAAAGGCGTGAGCGAGCGCATCACCGTGCGCAGCCTCGTGGACCGGTTCCTGGAGCACAGCCGCATCTTTTACTTCGAGAACGCCTGCCAGCCGGAGGTCTTCGTCGGCAGCGCCGACTGGATGCCGCGCAATTTCTTCCGCCGTGTCGAGGTCGTTTTCCCCATCGAGGACGGCAACCTGCGCGACCGCGTGAAGCGCGAGCTGCTCGACACCGTGCTGGCCGACACCGTGAAGGCCCGTGTGCTACAGGCCGACGGAACTTACCTGCGCGCGACCCCGAAGCGTGGTGCCAAGGCCCTGCGCAGCCAGTCGGAATTCATCCGGCTGGCCTCAAACGGCCCCGCTCCCAAGGGCCGGTCCAACCAAGAGAAGCCTCGCGCGGCAATGGTCAAGCTGCGGAAACGTCCGTAAACCCGCAGCGAACAGGAGGAGGCTTGCCAGCCTGGCGAGGGTTGGGTGCCGGCGCGCAAATCGTCACTTTGCCGCGCCGCGCAAAGGCTGTTGCGTCGCCGGCAACGACAAGGCCAGCGCCGTCGTCGCCCAGCTCGCGGCGCTGATGGAGATGAACTGGTTCGTGCCGTGCGGGTAGCCGGATTCGAAGTAGGACTGGATCGGCTTGCTGCGCGAGGTCACGAGCCATGAGCCGTCGGGGAGCTGTTTGCCGAGCAGGTAGCGCAACCCCTTGCGATACGCCTCCTCCGTCGTCGCGAGTCCGCCGGCTTGGTGCAGCGCGACGAGCGCGGTGCTGGTCGCGTAGGAGTCCGTCTCCATCCCGGCGAGTTGCTCCCAGCCACCGTCCGCCCGTTGCGTGTCGAGCAACTCCTTCGCGGCTTGGCGAACGTCCGCCTCCGGCGCGCCCGCGACGTGCAGCGCGCGCAAGCGGAACACGCGGTCCTCCGTGTCCTCAGCCTTCGTCTTCACGAGCCACGCGCGAACCTGCTCCGTGCGCTGGCCGATCCGCTCGCGCTGCTCCGGCGTGCCAAATGTCTTCAACCCGCGCAATGCAGCGTGAGTGGAGGTGAACAGGCTTTGCTCCGTCGGCGGACGGCGCGACTGCGGCTTCCAGTGTTCGAGTTCCTTTTGCCAGCGGAGCAAATACTCTGTCACGGCGGCAGTCGTGGCGTCGGGCTTCCATCCGCCATTCTCCAAGGCCCACAGCGCGTAGCCAGCGGTGTCCACCTGGCCGCCCTGCCCTTTCCCGGCGACGTAGTTCGTCCGGCTCTTGTCGAGGAAGTCGGCGGTGAACTTGAGCTGCTTGGCCAGCTCCTCCGCATAAATCTTGAAGCCGCGCGACTGCGCCGTGGCGAGCGCCATGACCGGCAGCCCCTGGTTGTGGCAGGTGAAGCAGCGCTCGCGCTTCTCCATCGAGCCGCGCGCGCCTGCGGTCAGCAACGGCAGCGACTTCTCGACCGCAGCCCGGATCGCCTCCGTCCCCGGCCCTGAAGCGGCGGCCCCCGCCGTGTTGAACCCTGACGCGATGAAGGCGACGGCGAATAGGAGAGCTGTGCGAAGCATAATTGGCGATGTGTTCTGCCGAGCTTATGTCAGAGGAGCTGCCCCCGGTCAAACTGGGGCTGCGCATTTTCTCCGTCCCGGCTTTGCATCAGCCGGCGGCGCGGATAAGCTCGGCCCTTACTCGCGAAGCGAAATTTGGCACACATGGCGACGGACTTCATCCGCATCGGCGGCGCGCGGCAGCACAATCTCAAGGCTGTCACGCTCGCCATTCCGCGCGGCAAGCTGGTGGTGCTCACCGGCCTGTCCGGCTCGGGCAAGTCCTCGCTCGCGTTCGACACCATCTACGCGGAGGGCCAGCGCAAGTATGTGGAAAGCCTCTCCGCCTACGCGCGGCAGTTCCTCGACCAACTCCAGAAGCCGGACGTGGACTACCTCGAAGGGCTGTCGCCGACCATCGCCATCGAGCAGCGCAGCTCCGGCTCGAACCCGCGCTCCATCATCGCGACCACGACGGAGATTTACGACTACCTGCGCCTGCTCTTCGCGCACGTCGGCCAGCCGCACTGCCCCACGAGCGGCCAGCCCATCTCGCGCCAGACCACGAGCGACATCGTGGACACCATCCTCAAGCTGCCGCCGCGAACGCGCGTGATGCTGCTCGCGCCAGTCGTGGAGAAGCAGAAGGGCGAGTTCCGCGATGTCATCGAGCGGCTGGCACGCGACGGCTTCGTGCGGGCGCGGGTGGACGGCGAACTGGTCGAACTCGCCGCGAACGTCCGCATCAAGCTCGATCCAAAGCACACGCACACCATCGAGGTGGTCGTGGACCGCTTGGTGGTGGAGGATAGGATTCGCGTCCGCCTCGGCGATTCGGTGGAGACGGCGCTGAAGTGGGGCGGGGGAAAATTGCTGCTGCTGTCGCAAGCGCCCGACGCCGGTAGGGCCGACCTGCCGGTCGGCCAAGTCCCCCCCGCGTCAGCGAGTGCAGCGAAGCGAGCGGGCACCGAAGCCGAGGCCGCGCAGCAGCGCGGCCCTACCAGCGCGCCGTGGACCGAGCGCCTGCTTTCCAACCGGATGTATTCCCCCGCCACCGGTCAGACCTTCGACCCGCCGGAGCCGAAACACTTCTCGTTCAACTCCCCGTTCGGCGCGTGCCCGACTTGCCACGGCCTCGGGCAAAAGATGGTCTTCGACCCTGCGCTCATCGTGCCAGACGTGGAAAAGTCGCTGGAGGCGGGCGCGGTGCTGCCGTGGCGGCGCGGCGGCAAGCGGATGGTGGTCTATTACAAAGCCCTGCTGCGCGGCCTCGCGGCGCACTTCGATCAGAACCTGGAGACGCCGTGGAAGTCGCTGCCCGAGGACTTCCGCCGCGTCGTGCTGCACGGTTCGGGCGAGACCGAGGTGGGCTTCAACTTCATGCGCGCCGGCAAGGTCAGCAAAATCTCGCGTCCCTTCGAGGGCGTGCTGAAGAACCTCGAACGCCTCTACGCCGAGAGCGAAAGCGAGTTCACGAAGAACCGGCTGAAGGCGTTCATGGCCCCGGAGTTTTGCGATGCGTGCGGGGGGCGGCGGTTGAGGCCTGAAATCCTTGCGGTGCGGCTTGGGGGCACCAGTGACGTGTTGCGTGTTGCGTGTTCCGTGCCTGGTCACGCAACACGCAGCACGCAGCACGATCTCCCCGGCCTCTCCATTGCCGACGTGTGCGCCCTCTCCGTGGACACCGCCGACCTGTTCTTCGCGTCGCTCGCGCTCACGGAGTTTCAGCAGAAAATCGCTGGCGAGCTGGTGAAGGAGATTCGCGCGCGGCTGGGCTTCCTCAAGAACGTCGGCCTCGGCTACCTCACGCTCGACCGCGAGTCGGGCACGCTCTCCGGCGGCGAGGCGCAGCGCATCCGGCTGGCGACGCAGATTGGCGCGGGCCTCGTCGGCGTCATCTACATCCTCGACGAGCCGAGCATCGGCCTGCACCAGCGCGACAACGAGCGCCTGCTCAAGACCCTCGAAGGCCTTCGCGACCTCGGCAACTCCGTCCTCGTCGTCGAGCATGACGAGGACACCATCCGTCGCGCCGACCACGTCATTGACCTCGGCCCCGGCGCGGGCACGCACGGTGGCGAAGTCGTCGCGCAAGGCACCATCGCGGAAGTCATGGCCAACCCGCGTTCGCTCACGGGCCGTTACCTGAGCGGCGACTTGAGCATTCCCGTCCCGCGCAAACGTGTTTCCCCCGTGGGCAAGGCTGGCTGGCTGGAAATCACAGGCGCGCGGGAGAACAACTTGCAGAACGTCACGGCGCGCATCCCGCTCGGCACGCTGACGTGCGTCACCGGCGTGAGCGGTTCGGGCAAGAGCACGTTGGTCTGCGATATTTTGCAGCGGCAGCTCTTCCGCAGCTTCTTCGGCTCGAAGGAACGGCCCGGCGCGCACCGCACCCTCACCGGCACTGAGCTGCTGGACAAGGTCGTGGTCATTGACCAAGCGCCCATCGGGCGCACGCCGCGCAGCAATCCGGCCACCTATACCGGCATCTTCAACGCCATCCGCGACCTCTACGCGCAGCTCCCGTCGGCGAAGATTCGTGGCTACGAGGCGGGGCGCTTCAGCTTCAACGTGAAGGGCGGACGCTGCGAGAAGTGCCAGGGCGACGGCCTGCTGAAGATTGAGATGCACTTCCTGCCGCCGGTCTATGTGACGTGCGAAAACTGCGCGGGCCGGCGCTACAACCGCGAGACGCTCGAAATCAACTTCAAGGGCATGAACATCGCCGACGTGCTCGACCTCACGGTGGACGAGGCGGTGAACTTCTTCCGCGCCGTGCCGAAGATTTTCGAGCCGTGCCTGACGCTCGCGGAAGTGGGCCTCGGCTATCTGCACCTCGGCCAGCAGGCCACGACGCTCTCCGGCGGCGAGGCGCAGCGCGTGAAGCTCGCCGCCGAACTCTCGCGCCGACAGACCGGCAAGACGCTCTACATCCTCGACGAGCCGACCACCGGCCTGCACTTCCACGACGTGGCCAAGCTCCTCGAAGTCTTCTTCAAGCTCCGCGCGCCGGGCAACACGCTGCTGGTCATCGAGCACAACCTCGATGTCATCAAGTGCGCCGACTGGATTCTCGACCTCGGCCCCGAAGGCGGCACGGGGGGCGGACGCATCGTGGCCCAAGGCACACCCGAGACCGTCGCGGCCACGCCCGGCAGCCACACGGGAGAATTTTTGAATCGAATCCTCCGTGGGGGGACGAATACTGCGAGCAAGTGAAGAGAAAAACGGAAACCCAAAGATGTGGGGCGGACAAAGATTGGGAAGGAAGGGCTTCCATCTTTGTCCGCCCCGAATCTTTGGGTCTTCTCCGTGCGGCTCTCCTCCTTGCGTTCACGCTGTGGGCGCTTCCGTTGGTCGCCGCTGACTTCGCGGATCCGATCGAGAAGCGGGACTTCGAGGCGGCGGCAGGGGCGTTCCAGGACTTGAACTACGAGCGGGCGGAACGCGAGTTCGGCGAGTTCGTGCAGACGTGGAAGGACTCCGCCTTCAAGAACCTGGCGGTGCTGCGACAAGCGCAGGCGCGCTTTCACCTGACGAATTATCCCGGCGCGATGAGCCTGCTCACGGCCGGGCTGCCGCAAGCCGGCAAGCTCGCTGACCAATACCAGTTCTGGCTTGGCGAGACCCATTTCCAAGTCGGCAGTCTCGACAGGGCGGCCAGCACCTACGCGCTGCTCTGCCGTGACTTCACCAACTCGCCCCACTTCCTCGCCGCCGCGCACCACGAGGCGCTCGCGCGCTTCAAGCTCGGCCAGCACACCAATGTCGTCGCCCTGCTGCGCGCGCCGACCGGCAGTTTTCAGCGGGCCGCGAGGGCATCGCCGACGAACGATCTCGTCGTCAGCGGCACGCTCTTGCTGGGCGAGGCATTGCTGGCCACGCGTGAGTTTCCGGCGGCGGAACAGGCCGCGCGCGCACTCGGCGAGCGGCGGCTTGCCGCCGACGTGGACTGGCAGCGGCGGTTTCTCCTCGGTCGCGTGCTGACCGAGGCGGGACGCACCGCCGAGGCGCTGTCCGTCGTGACGAACCTGGTGCGGTTCGCCAGCGCGCTGAACCAGCCGCTAAAGCTTGCCGAATCCTACGCGTTGCAGGGGACGGTGCTGGAAAAGCTCGGCGAGCTGTCCGCAGCGGTGGCGTCGTTCACGAACAACTTCACCACCAACGCGCCGGCGGTGCTGCGCCAGCGGGCGCTCGCGCAAGCGGTGTTATTGAGTTTGAAGCAGTCGGGCAAGGAGCCGGAGACCATCGCGATGCTGGAGCTGTTCTCGACGCAGTATCCGACGGACCCTTCGCTCGATCTCGCGCAGCTCACGCTGGGCGAACTGCGGGTGAAGGAGTTTCACGCCCGTGCGAGCGCGACAAACGCCGGGCCGACCAATCTGCTGCTGATCGCCATCACGAATCTGGGCCGCGTGGTGACGGAGCACACGAACAGTCCTCGGCTGGGCCAGGCGTTCTATCAGCGCGGGTGGTGCCGATGGCACCTGAGCCAGCCGGCAGCAGCGGCGGCGGATTTCGGCGAGGCTGCACGACGCCTGCCAAAGTCCGAGGAACAGGCCATGGCACGGTTCAAACTGGCCGAGGCCCAGGCGTTGCAGAACGACCATACCAACGCGCTCCGCAATTTCCAGATGGTGGTCGAGCAATACGGCGACCTGGAGCGTGTGCGGAACGCCTACTTCGACGAGGCGCTCTACCGGGCGATGCGTTCCGCAATCGCCGTGTCCAATCAGGTGGCGGCGGACGCGGCATTTCGCAAGATCATCGAGTTGTTCCCCGAGCAGCTAGTCAGCGACAAGGCGACGCTTCAATTCGGCGGCGAGTTGAACCGCCAGGGGAAGCCGGCCGACGCGCGACGTGTGTTTCTGGCGCAGCTTGAGCGCTTCCCGAAATCCGAGCTCGCGCCGCAGGTGCATCTGGCGGTGGCGCGCACCTACCGGCAGGAGTCCGACTGGACGAACACGGCACGCATCTATGCCGAGTGGCTGAAGCTCTTCCCGACGAACAGCGCGCGTGCGGATGTGGAGTTTGAGAACGCGCTCTTTTCCAGCCGCGCGGACGGGACCAACGCCCTGCCGCTGTTCACCAACTTCGTGGCGCAGTTCAAGACGCACAGCAACGCGCCGCTGGCGCAACTGTGGATTGGCGACCACTTCTTCAGCCAGGGCCAGACCGGCTTCGCCGAGGCGGAGAAGAACTACCAACTGTTGTTCCAGAACACCAACTGGCCGGATTCGGAATTGAAACACCTGGCGCGGCTCGGGGCGGGCCGCGCAGCCTACGAGCGGAAGGCCTTCAAGTTTGCCACAAACTACTTCGTCGAGCTGGTCAACGACGAGCGAGTGTCCAAGGACATCCAGGCCAGCGCGTTTGTCGCGCTAGGAGACACTTACCAAAAATCGAGTCAGGAGGACGTGGTGCCCATCGCTTTGGATCCGCTCGGCGACGCCATCATCGCCTTCAGCCGCGTCACGAACGCGACGCACTTCCCCAACTGCCCGGTCGCACCGTCGGCCATGGGCCGCATTGGCGATTGCCTGTTCCAGCGCGCGGCCAAAAACAAGGATTCCAAGCAGCTCGAACTGGCCGGCGAGGCGTATTTCAAGACGATGATCTGGCCGGGCGCGGACGCGGAGACGCGCAGCTTTGCGGAGGTGGCTCTGGGTCTCGTGCGGGAAACGCAGGGTCGTCCCAAGGACGCCCTTGACCATTGGAGCAATGTCTTTTACCGGAAAAATCTCCACCCCGGCGAGGAGCCTGACGTGGACAAAGTGAAGATGGCCGGCCTGAATCTCGGACGGTTGAGGGAGGAGCGTGCCGAATGGCCGCAGGCCATCGCGATCTACGAGAGCATGCAGCAGTTGTTCCCGCCGCTCCGCCAGCCGCTGGCGCTCAAGATCGAGCGCGCCCGCAAGATGCTCAACGAACGGCGGTGACGAACGCCCGCACGTCCACGGCGTCCATGCCTGCGGCGCGGATGGAGTTCATGCCAAGGTCGGTGTCCTCGTAGCCCCGGCAGAATTCCGGCGCGATACCGAGCCGCCGCGCTGCCTCCAGGAAGATGTCCGGCTCCGGCTTCTGGCGCGTCACGTCCTCGCTGGTCACCACGGCGGCGAACCAGTGCCGGATGCCGAGATGCACAAGGACTTGCTCCACGACGCGCTTCTTGCCGCCGCTGGCCACGGCCATCGGCACCTTGCCGTGATGCTCTCGCGCGATGGCGACGACTTCTGGTATCCCCTGCACCGTCGGGATGAATGGCAGGAAGGCGTGCTCCTTCTCGACGGACACCTCGTGGTGATCGTAGTTCAAACCCTGTTCCTCGCGCAGCATCTTGAGAATGTCCCGCGATGGCACGCCGCCCAGCGAGTAGAAGCGTTCCTCAGTGAAGTGGAAGCCGTGCCGCTCCGCGATGACCTGCCACGCGTGCCAGTGCAGCGGCATGGTGTCGGCGAGCGTGCCGTCGCAGTCGAAGATGAGGGCGCGGGGAGTCATGGGGAAAGTGATTAGTAATTAGTGATCGGTCCGAAAGGCATGGCTGACTGCGATCATGACTGATTACTAATCACTAATTACTTCCGGCTCACGTCGGCAACGCCGCGAGCCGCTGCTCAAGGTCGTGGTTCATCAACGGTTCGATGATTCCGTCGAGGTCGCCCTCAATGACGTTGGCGAGGTTGTAAAGGGTCAGCTCGATGCGGTGGTCGGTCACGCGGTTCTGGGGGAAGTTGTAGGTGCGGATTTTCTCGCTGCGTTCTCCGGTGCCGACCTGCGAGCTGCGCTGCGCCTCATACTTGGCCTTCTCGTCGGCGATCTTGCGGTCGAGCAGGCGCGAGCGGAGCACTTTCATCGCCTTGGCCTTGTTCTTGTGCTGCGAACGCTCGTCCTGGCAACGGACCTCGGTGCCGGTGGGCTTGTGAACAATGCGCACGGCGGAGTCGGTGGTGTTGACGCCCTGGCCGCCGTGACCGCCGGCTCGGCAGACTTGGATATCGAGATCCTCGGGACGGATCTCGATGTCCACCTCCTCGGCTTCCGGCAGCACGGCGACAGTGCAGGTGCTGGTGTGGATGCGGCCTTGCGCCTCAGTGGCGGGCACGCGCTGGACGCGGTGGACGCCGCTCTCGTATTTGAGCCGCTTGTAAACGTCCTGCCCGATGACGCCGAAGGTGACATCCCGCATGCCGCCCAAGTCCGACGGGCTGGAATCCATCGGATCAATCTTCCAGCCCTGCGTTTCTGCGTAGCGGGTGAACATCCGATAGAGATCGGCGGCGAAAAGCGCGGACTCCGCGCCACCGGCACCGGCGCGAATTTCGACGATCGTGTTGCGCGAGTCGGTCGGGTCAGGTGGAAGGACGCCGCGCTGGACTTCGAGGGTGATGCGGTGAAGGTCCGTTTCGAGCCGGGCGATTTCCTCCTTCGCCATGAGCGCAAGCTCGGAGTCGGCTGGCTCGGCGGCGAGCAGCGCGCGGTTTTCATCGAGGTCGTGCTGCGCCTTGAGATACACCGCGCCGGTGGCGACGAGTTCCTTGAGCCGTGCGTATTCCCGCCCCAGCTCTTGGGCACGGGCCGGGATGTCGAAGACCTTCGGATCACTCAACGCCGCCTCGACCTCCGCGAAGCGGCGGTTGAACTTCTCGATGTGTGGGCAGAGTTCCATGGGGAAGTTGAGAGTTGGGGAGTTGAGAGTTGAGAGGCGGGTGCAGGGGCTTGGATGTGACTCTCCACGCTCAACCTTCAGCTCTCAACACGACCGCCAAAAGCAATCGCCCGCCGGGCGTGAACCCGGCGGGCGATGGCGCTGCGGAAAGCTACTTCTTCTTTTTCTTCGACGCGGCGTCGGCCACGGCAGTCTGCGCGGCCAGAGTCTTGGCGGCGCGCTGCTGGAACTTGTCCACACGTCCGGCGGTGTCCACGAACTTCTGCTGGCCGGTGTAGAAAGGGTGGCAGGCGTTGCACAGGCCCAGCAGGAGGGTCTTGCGGGTGGATCGGGTGTGAATCACGTTGCCACAGGCGCAACGAAACTCGGCGGCTTCGTATTTCGGATGGATGTCCGTTTTCATGTCAAAGGGCGCGCAGAATACAAACGAGCCGCCACTTGGCAAGCGCCGTTTTCGGGGTTTGGCGTCGCGAGTGGCGGTCCGAGCCTCAAGGTGGCACGCGTGGCGGCGCTCCCTTGCCGCGATAGGCGACCAGGAAATAGACGAGCACCCCCGCCACGACGGCGGCCAGCCCGCCCCAGAACAACGGCCAGTTCTCCCCGGCCGGCCGCGCGTTGGCGGCGAACCACCAGCCTGTGCCGAGGTAGCCGATGAGATTTCCCACGCCGCCTGTCAGCAGCGACATGAGCGCCTGCGCCCGCGCGCGCCACGCGGGGTCAATCCGCTCGTCGAGGTAGATCTGCGCGGTGATGAAAACCAGCGTGAAGGCGCAGCCGTGCAGCGTGACACCCAGAAGAATCCACACCTTGCCGTCCAGCGCGCAAAGGGCATAGCGCATGACTCCGCAGGTGAGGCCGGCGGCGATGATCCACTTGAGCCGCCAGTTCGTCAGCAGCCGGGCGAGCAGAAGCATGGCGAGAATCTCCGTCACCTGGCCGAGCGTCATCCACGCGGTGGTGTGCGTGAAGCCGAGATCCTTCAAATGCGGCGGCGTGTAGGGGTAGAATGCCGCGAGCGGGATGTTGAACAGCGCGGCGGTGATGAACACGACGCGGTGGTCGTGGTTCTTCAGCAGCGCGAGCGCGTCGAGGCCGAAGCGCTGGCTGAGCGTGACGTGACCGGTGGACTTGGGCGATTCCACCTCGGGCAGCAGCCATGTGAACCCCGCCACCGCCAGCCACGCCACCGCGCCGTTGAAGCCGGCGCGCGTCGAGGCGTCCGCGTTCAACGCGCTGACGAGCCAGCAGCCGCCCATCCAGCCCAGCGTCGCCATGGCGCGGATGGGACCGAACTCACGCTTCGCGTCGCGCAGTCGGGCGAACACGATCGTGGACGCGAGGCTCCACGTCGGCGAGGAGCAGAGCGCGTGGAGCTGGATGAACGCGAGCACGAGCCACGGATTCCAGCCGAGCTGAATCGCCGTCGCAGCCATCGCCATCGCGGCGGCGGTCGCCAGCGAGAGCCAGCGCAACACCCTGACCGGTGAGGCATGACGGTCTGCCATCGCGCCGAAGAACAGCGGCGAGACAAACGCGGCCACCGCCGTCGAGGCAAACGCGAAGGGCTTGATGGCGTGCAGCCCGTGCGCGTCCAGCACGGTGCTCAAGGGCACGAGCCACATTCCCATCGCCGCTCCTTGTATGAGGAACAGCGCGGTCAGTTCGGTGTATTCGACCCACGGGAGGGTGCGGCGCTCCGCTTGCACGCGCGGACTGTAGCAAAGGCCGGGCTTGTCCCGCAGTTTCAATTTCCCCGCCGCTTGCTAGAGTGCGCGCGTGAACCAGTTGGCCCTCCACGAACTCCATCAACATCTCGGCGCGCACTTCACCGAGGTGAACGGCGCGGAAGTCGTCGCTCACTACGGCGACGCGGCGGCGGAGCGCGACGCGTTGCGCGGCACCGTGGGCGTGCTGGACTTGAGCTGCCGCAGCCGGTTGTGCGTCACAGGCGCCGATCGCGTGAAGTTCCTCCACGGGCAGGTGACGAACGATGTGCAGCGCCTGCCCACCGGCGAGGGCTGCTACGCCGCGCTCGTCAACGCGAAAGGCAGGATGCACAGCGACCTGAACGTCTATCGCCTCGACGACGAGTTGCTGCTCGATTTCGAGCCGGGCTACAGCGCCGCTGTTGCGCAGCGGCTGGAGAAATACGTCATCACCGAGGACGTGCAGTTGCTCGACGCCGCGCCGCACTACGGGCTGTTCGGTGTGCAAGGCCCGCGCGCCGCCGAGGCCGTCGCGCAACTCGGCTTGCCTTGGGAGTTGCCGGTGAAGCCACTCTCCTTCAGCGCCCGCCAAGACCCGACGCTCGGCCAGCTCTACCTGATGCGCCGAGCCAGCAGTGGCTTCGACCTCTTCATCCCCACCGCCGCACTCGGAGCCGTATTCGACAAACTGGTTGCCGCCGCGAAGTCGCTCGGCGGCCGCGTGTGTGGCTGGGACGCGCTGGAAACCGCCCGCATCGAGGCCGGCATCCCGCGCTTCGGGCAGGACATGGACGAGACGAACCTTCCTCCCGAAGCCGGCATCGAGTCGCGCGCCATCAGCTACAGCAAGGGCTGTTACATCGGCCAGGAAGTCATCGCGCGCATCCGCACTTACGGTCAGGTGGCGAAGACGTTGCGCGGCCTGCGTCTGCCGGCCGACCTCGCTTCGCTGCCCGTGCGCGGCGACAAGCTCCTTGCAGACGGCAAGGAAGTCGGCCACCTCACCAGCGTCGTGCCGGGCTTCGCGCTTGGCTACGTGCGCAAGGAATGCAACGCGCCGGGAACTGTGCTGACGCTGCGCACGACGGCCGGCGATTGCACGGTGACGGTGGTGGCAATTCCCGCGTGACTTTCCGCCCGCCGCGTGGCATTTCCTCCCCGCCATGCACAAAAATCTGTTGCTCTGCCTGACCGTGTCCGTCCTCGCCCTCGGCGTCGCTTCCGCGCCCGCGCAGGACAAGAAGGAAACCAAGCCCGCCGCGAAGGAAGTCGCCGTGCTCAAGTTCAAGGACTTCGGCGACATCGTCGTGGAGTTCTTCCCGGACGTCGCGCCCAAGACGGTCGAGAACTTCAAGAAGCTCGCGGGTGAGAAATTCTACGACGGCACTCAGTCGCACCGGCTGATCCCCGGCTTCATGGTGCAGCTCGGCGACCCGCTCACGAAGGACCCGAGCAAGGAGGCCTTCTGGGGCACGGGCGATCCCGGCTACAAGATCAAGGCCGAGTTCAACGCCCGCCCGCACGACAAGGGCGTCCTCTCGATGGCCCGCAGCGCTAACCCTGATTCCGCCGGCAGCCAGTTCTTCATCTGCTTCAAGCGCGCGCAGAACTTGGACAACCAATACACCGTCTTCGGCAAGGTGCTCAAAGGCCTCGACGTGCTAGACAAGCTCGAAGCCGTGCCCGTCGGCGGCTCGCAGGGCAGCAAGCCGCAGCGCCCGGTCGTCCTCGAAAGCGTCAAGATCGTCGCCGCTGACTCGGTCAAGTAACCGTCCGCCATCCCTCCTCCCGCACCATGAGCACCGCCAACGAAGTCGCCCTGATCAACACCTGCCACGGCCAGATGATCGTCGAGTTCTGGTCAGACGTCGCGCCCGGCCACGTTGAGAATTTTAAGAAGCTCGCCAAGCAAGGCTTCTACGACGGCACCGCGTTTCACCGCGTGGTGAAGGGCTTCATGATCCAGGGCGGCGACCCGCTCACGAAGGACGCCGCGAACGAGGCCCGCTGGGGCACCGGCGGGCCCGGCTACAAGATCAAGCAGGAGTTCAACGACCGTCCTCACGTTCGCGGCGTGCTCTCGGCCGCGCGCTCGCAGGACCCGGACAGCGCGGGCTGCCAGTTCTTCGTCTGCCTCGGGGATGCGAAGTTCCTCGACCGCCAATACACCGCGTTCGGCAAGCTCATCGCCGGCGACGACGTGCTCGAAGCCATCGGCACCGTGGAAACCAAGTCCGCCGGTGGCGGCGAGAAGAGCCGCCCGACGCGTCGCATGAGCGTGGAGAGCGTGCAGATCGTCCCGCGCGATTCCGTGAAGGTGTAGTGCGGGCCGGAGCGCCCGGCCTGCTCCGCCCATGCCTGAGTCCCCCGACCTCCGTGCGTTGCTGAAGCAATACTTCGGCTTCGCCACCTTCCGCCCGCTCCAGGAGGAAATCATCCGCGACGCGCTTGCAGGCCGCGACGTGATGGCGCTGCTTCCGACCGGCGGCGGCAAGTCCCTCTGCTTCCAACTCCCCGCGCTCGCCCGCGACGGCCTCACCGTCGTCGTATCGCCGCTCATCGCGTTGATGAAGGACCAGGTGGACGCGCTGACGGCGAGCGGCGTCCCGGCGACGTTCCTGAATTCCTCGCTCAACGCCAACGACGCCCGCGCCCGTCTGCGCCGCCTGCACAACGGCGAGTTCCGCCTGCTCTACGCCGCCCCCGAGCGGCTCATGCTCTCGGGGATGCTCGACGACCTTCAGCGCTGGCGCGTGAACCTCTTCGCCATCGACGAGGCGCACTGCATCAGCGAATGGGGCCACGATTTTCGCCCCGAGTATCGGCAGATCGCGCAACTCCGCGATCGCTTCCCGCAAGTCCCCTTCATGGCGCTCACCGCCACGGCCACGGAGCGCGTGCGCGAGGACATCGCCGAGCAGCTCAAGCTCCGCGACCCGGCCCGCTACGTCGCCAGCTTCAACCGCCCGAACCTGACCTACCGCATCAGCGCGAAGACCGGCGCCTACGGACAAGTCCTCGACTTCCTCCGCGCGCACCCGCGCGACAGCGGCATCATCTACTGCCAGGCGCGCAAAACCACCGAGTCACTCGCCGAGAAGCTCCGCGCCGACGGCATCAAGGCCGCGCCCTATCACGCCGAAGTTCCCAAGGAGGAACGTTCCGGCAATCAGGAAGGCTTCCTCCGCGACGAAATCCGCGTCATCTGCGCGACCATCGCGTTCGGCATGGGCATCAACAAGCCGAACGTCCGCTTCGTGATCCACTACGATCTGCCCAAGAACATCGAGGGCTACTACCAGGAGACGGGCCGCGCGGGCCGCGATGGATTGCCGAGCGAATGCCTGCTGCTCTTCAGTCCCGGCGACGTGCAGAAATACCTCGGATTCATCACCGAGAAGCCGCCCGCCGAGCAGGTCATCGCCCGCGAGCAGCTCTCGCAGATGGTCCACTACGCCGAGTGCTCAGGCTGCCGCCGCGTGGAGCTGCTGGCTTACTTCGGTGAAGGCTCGGCCGAGGAGAACTGCGGTGCGTGTGACAACTGCCTCACACCACGCGCGACTTTCGACGGCACCGTTGCCGCACAGAAGTTCATGTCGTGTGTCTTCCGCATCCGGCAGGCCAGCGACTTCGGCACCGGGCTGAACCACGTCATCGAGGTGCTCACCGGTGCGCAGAGCGAGCGCGTCCTCAAATGGGGCCACGACAAGCTCACCACTTACAACATCGGCCACGAGCACTCGCGCTCAGAGTGGGCCGCCATCGGCCGCGAACTCATCCGCCTCGGCTACCTGCGCCAAACCACCGACAAATTCCCCGTCGTCGAGCTGACCGACGCGGGCCGCGCCGTCCTGACTGCGCGGACGAAAGTCACGTTGACCAAGCCGGTCTCGGCGCCGGAGAAATCGGTCAGCCACGTCGGCGAAATCACCTGCGACGAGCTCCTCTTCGAGAAGCTCCGCCGTCTCCGCAAGGAGCTCGCCGACGCCCGCGCCGTGCCGAGCTACATCATCTTTTCCGACGTGGCGCTGCGGCAGATGGCCCGGCTCTACCCGCAGACCGAAGGCGAGTTCAGCCGCATCAGCGGCGTCGGCGCGAGCAAGCTCCGCGACTTCGGCGCGCAGTTCCTGGAGGAGATCGCCGCCCACCTGCGCGCGAACCCGAAGCAAATCTTCGCCGACAATTCCTTCACGCAGAAGCCCGCCGCGCCGCAGCGCAGCAAGCTCACCGAGACCGTCGTCGCCACGCTGCACTACTGGCGCGGTGGCCGGTCGGTGGACGAGATCGCCCACCTGCGCGATGTGAAGCCAAGCACCATCTACGGCCACCTCGCCGAAGCCGTGGACGCTGGCGAGCCGCTCGACCTGAGCAAGGTGATGACCGCCGACCAGCAGACGCGCGCGGCGAAGGCGTTTTACCAGTTCGGCTGGGGGAACATCACCGGCGTGAAGGAGTCGCTGCCGGACATCGACTACGGCCCGCTGCGCATCTTCCGCGCGATGAAGAACCGCGAGGCAAGGCAGGGCTAGGTCTGCCCGCGACTATCCCTGAAGCGCGGACGTCATCCCTTCGCAATTCGCTGAAGCACGTTGCTCGTGGAACGGCCGGGCACGCCGGGGAGGATCGCCACCTTGCCGCCCGCGTCCTCGATGAGGCGGCGCTCAGGCTGGTTGATGGTGTCGAGCGTGTAGTCCCCGCCCTTCGCGTAGATGTCCGGCTTCACCTCGGCGAGGAACCGCAGCGCGTCCACCTCCTCGAACACACAGACGCCATCCACCGCCGCGAGTGCCGCGAGCACGGTGGCGCGGTCCTGCTCAGGGTTCACCGGGCGGCCCACGCCCTTGAGCTGGCGCACCGAGGCGTCGCTGTTCAGCCCGACAAGCAGCGCGTCCCCCAGCGCACGCGCCGCCGTGAGGTAGGTGACGTGCCCGGCGTGGAGGATGTCGAAGCAGCCGTTGGTCACGACCAGGCGCTTGCCAGCCGCGCGCACCCGTTCGCGCCACTCTGCGACGCTGGCAAAGGGAATGATCTTGTCCCGGAAGTCCATCGCCCCGGATGCTGCGGGACGCGCCGGGGCTTGGCAAGAAAGCGCGGCGAAGTGGGGTGGCTGCGAGTGCTGTTTCGGCCTACCGAAGCTGGCCGCGCGCGCCGGCGAGGGCGGCTTCGTAAATCTGTTTCAGCGGCACGCCGGACTTCGCGGCGAGCTGCTTGCACGACTCGAACTCCGGCGCGACCTGCACGACTGTGCCGTCCAGCTTGCCGAGCTTCACGATCACGTCACCCTGCGGGAGCTTCACGGCGAGAAACTCGCGCTTGAGCTTCCGCCGCTCGGCCAGCGTGCGGCGGACGCCGAAGGCGCTCGTCTCGCGCAGCACGAGCGCGGCGAACTTGTCGACATCGCTGGCCGCGCAGAGCACGGTGAGCAGCACGCCGGGGCGGTTCTTCTTCATCTGGATGGGCGTGTGGAACACGTCCAGCGCGCCCTCGCCCAGCGCCCGCTCGACAAACGCGCCGAGCAGCTCTCCGCTGATGTCATCGAGATTTGTCTCCAGCACAGCGATGGTGTCGGTATCCCAATCATGCGCCAGAGCGCCAGGGGCCTTGTCCGACTGACCACTGATTACTGAAGACTGATTACTGGTCGGCACGATTTCCCCCAACGCCGCCCGCACCACATTCGGCCGCGTGTCATTGTCGCGCGTGCCGACGCCGTAGCCGACTTTCTCCGCGACCAGCCCGGTCATCGGACCGAAGCCTTCAGCGAACTCGGCGAGCAGGGCGGCACCCGTGGGCGTGAGCAACTCGCGCGGCTCCTCGCACTGCGAGATGGCGACGCCGCGCGCGCCGAGGATTTCCAGCGTGGCCGGCGCGGGCAGCGGCATCCGCCCATGCGCGCACTTCACCCAGCCGGTGCCCTCGACGACTGCCGACGCGAGCACGCGGGGCCTGCCGAGAAGTTCGAGCGCGAGGCAGCCGCCCACGATGTCCACGATGGAATCCACCGCACCGACTTCGTGGAAGTGGACTTGCTCCGGCGGCATCCCGTGAATCTTCCCCTCCGCCACGGCGATGCGATGAAAGACGGCGATGGACTTTTCTTTCACCCAGTCCGAGAGCGTGCTGGCTCGGATGAGCGCCTTGATCTGATGGAAGTTTCGGCTGCCGTCGTGGGCGTGCTCCGCTTCGCCCGGCCCGTGCGAGTGCGCATGCGAGTGGTCGCCGGGGCCGTGGCTGTGGGAGTGAGAGAGCGCGTGGTAGTCAGGCCCGTCGTTCTCCGGCGGCGTGGCGGTCGCGGTCAGGTTCACGTCGAATTTCACGCCCTCGATGCCGCACTTGGCCGCGCGCCGGTGCGCGAGGCTGTAGCCGTCGAGATTCAGTTGCGCCAGGCCGTATTCGAGCTGGCGGAAGTCCGCGCCCAAGTCGAGCAACGCGCCGATGAACATGTCGCCGCTCAGGCCGCTGAACACGTCGAGGTAAAGTGTTTTCATGCGCAGGTCCACTGTATAGGAAGCGGCGAGGACTGGCGCTGGAAAACTGCGCCTACGCAGCGGCATCTTCTTCGGTTCGCTTTGGTCGCTCGCCGAAGATCGCGGTGCCGAGGCGCACGAGGGTCGCGCCCTCCTCGATGGCGACCTCGAAGTCGCCGCTCATGCCCATGCTGAGTTGCGGGAGCGGCGCGCCAAGGAGCTGCTCGCACTCGCCGCGCAGTTCGCGCAGCCGGCGGAAAACCGGGCGCGCTCGCTCGGGCGTCGGGCTGTAGGGCGCGATGGTCATGAGGCCGTGGATTTCGAGACGCAGAAGTTTGTTGAGCTCACCGAACTCGGCGAGCAGCGCGGCTGGCGCGTAGCCGAACTTGCTGGCTTCACCGGCCACATTGACTTCGAGGAGAATGGGCATCGTCTTCGCGGCCTTCTCGCACTGGCGGTTCAACTCCTGCGCGAGCGCGAGGCTGTCCACGCTCTGGATCATGCTGAAGAGCGCGACGGCGTCGCGGCATTTGTTAGACTGGAGGTGGCCGATCATCTGCCAGCGCGCGCGACCGGGGCAGAGCGGGATTTTCAGCTTTGCCTCCTGAACGCGGCTCTCGCCGAAGCAGGTCAGGCCCGCGTCCAGCGCGGCGGCAACGGCCTCGGGCGGCTGGTTCTTGCTGACCGCCATGAGCGTGACGGTCGCGGGGTCGCGGCCCGCACGGGCGCAGGCGGCGGCGATGCGTTCGCGGAGAGCGGCGATGTTGGCGGCGATGTCCACGAGGAAAGCGGTGATGGAAAATGCGGGGAACCATCGCGCCTTCTCGCTTCGCGGAGCGAGGGGAGAAGGTGGCCGCAGGCCGGATGAGGGGTGCGGCCACCAAAGCCGGCACGGGCAACCCCTCACCCCGGCCCTCTCCCCTTGCTCCGCAAAGAGAGAGGGAGGGAAAACGCGACTACTTCAGTTCCTTGATGCGGAGGTTCTTGAACTGGACCGTCATCGGCGGGCCGACGTGGATTTGCAGCGCCAGGATGCCGTCCTTCGCGGCCTTCGCGCCGCCCTCGTCGGTCACGTCCACGGTCTTCATGCCGTTGATGAAGTGCTGGAGGTGGTTGCCTTTGGCGATGACCACGTAGTCGTTCCAATCCTCGTTCTTGATGCTGGCCTGAATGTCCTCGGATTTGCCCGTGGAGCCGGTGACTTCGACTTTGGCCTTGCCCTCGGCATCTTTGACCGTGGTCTTCTCGCCGCGCTTTGCGAGGATGCCGCGGCCCTGCTCCTCGTAGAGAATGCCGCTGTAGGTCTTGCCGGCCTCGAAATCCGCCTGATAGCCGCCGACGATGGGACCCCACTCGCCTTGGCGGAGCACCTTGCTGCGATACTGGATGCCGGAGTTTCCGTTGACGATGCGGTAGCTGAGGCGCAGTTCAAAATCCTTGGTGTTGAGTTCCTTGTTCACGAGGAAGGTGTTGTGCGTGATCGCGCCCTTCTTCGGGTCCTTCTCGCTAGGCGGGGTGATGCCGGTGATCGCGCCGTCCTTCACGGACCAGAGCTTGGGATTGCCGTCCCAACCGGTGAGGTCCTTGCCGTTGAAGATGGACTTGAAGCCAGCCTCATCAGCGGCGATGGCTGGAAGCGAAAGCAGTGCGCTGGTGGCTAGCGTGAAGAGGGCGGATGTGAATTTCATAATTTGAGCGGTGGTTGCGACAATTCGGTTGCGGCGCGAATTCAGCGGGCACGGGCGGCGGCTGTCAACGGTGAACCCGGCAGATGGCAGGCTCGGACTCCTCTTCAGATGTGCGGAAGGGAGAAGGAAGAAGATCGGGATTAGGATCAGGATTACGAGCAGGGTGAGGGAATGAGAGGGTGCCCGCCAACGCGTGCCACGGCGTTCCCCAAAGCCAAAATCAGTTCTTGCGTCGCGCGTGAGCGCGTGGCTAACCTCCCGCTCCTTTTTGATAAGGACCGCAGCGCAGCGTGCCCGTAGAGAGGCACGACGCAGCGGCGAAAACAAAACGATTTATGCCAGTCAGAATCCGTTTGAAGCGAGTCGGCGCGCGCAATTCGCCGGCGTTCCGTGTCGTCGTGGCCGATGGTCACAGCCCGCGCGACGGCAAGTTCATCGAGGAAATCGGCACTTACCTGCCATGCAAGAAGGACGACAACTTCAAGCTGGACCTTGATCGCGCCGACTACTGGGTCAGCAAGGGCGCGCAGCCCAGCGACACCGTTGCGAGCTTTATGCGCAAGGCCCGTCGCGCCGCCAAAGCCGCCGCGCCCGCGCCCGCGCCCGCAGCCGCCGTCTCCAAGTAATTTCGCCATGCAGGCCTTCCTCGAATACGTCGTGAAGGGCCTCGTGGACCGGCCCGACGCGGTGACGGTCACGCCGGTCGAGCACGGCGGACAAACGATGTTCGAGCTGCGCCTGCACCCGACCGACGTGGGCAAAATCATCGGCAAGCAGGGTGCGACCATCCAGGCCATTCGCGCACTGACCCAGGTCGGCGCGGCCAAGCGCGGCATCCGCTGCACCGTGGAGATTATCGAAGACTGACCGGCGGAGGCCGGAGCGCGACCGGGACCGCGCCACACCGAGCATGAAGATTGACGTGCTCACCTTGTTTCCGGGGATGTTCGCGGGGCCGCTGGATGAAAGCATCGTCAAGCGAGCGCGCGACGCAGGCAAGCTGGACCTGCGCATCCACAATTTGCGTGACTACACGCACGACCGGCACCGCACGGTGGACGACCGTCCATTCGGCGGCGGACCGGGAATGCTGTTGAAGCCCGAGCCGCTCTTTGAAGCAGTTGAGCAATTGAAGACCGCGACCACGCGGGTGATCCTGCTTGGCCCGGCGGGCCGAAAGTTCACCCAGAGCATCGCGCGCGAGCTGGCGGGGCAGGAGCATTTGCTCCTCATCTCCGGCAGCTACGAGGGCTACGACGAGCGCATCCGCACGGCGCTGGTGCATGACGAGTTGTCCATCGGCGACTACGTGCTGACCAACGGTGCCCTGCCGGCGATGATCATCGTGGACTGCGTGACGCGCCTGCTGCCCGGCGTGCTGGGCGACGACGAGAGCGCGACGGACGAATCCTTCAGCCACGGGCTGCTGGAGTATCCGCAATACACGCGGCCGGCGGAGTTCCGTGGGATGCGCGTCCCGGACGTGCTCCTCTCCGGCAACCACGCGGAGATTGAGAAGTGGCGGCGCGATCAGGCGATGCAGCGCACGCGCGAACGGCGACCCGATTTGCTCGACGGCCAGAACGACAAGACAAACCAGTAACCAACAACAATCTATGAACCAGGCACTACTCGACAAGATTCACGGCGAACAGCTCCGCAAGGAGCCGGCGATCTTCAACGTGGGCGACTCCGTCAAGGTCCACACGAAAGTCGTGGAAGGCGACAAGGAGCGCATCCAGATTTTCAGCGGCGTCGTCATCGGCAGGCGCGGGCGCGGGCTGGAGGAGTCCTTCACCGTCCGCCGCATCAGCTACGGCGAGGGCGTGGAACGCGTGTTCCCGGTGAACTCGCCGCGTGTGGACAAGGTGGAGGTGGAGCGCCACGGCGCCGTCCGCCGCGCCAAGCTCACCTACCTGCGCAAGCGCATCGGCAAGGGCGCGACCGCAGTGAAGGAGCGCGACACCCGCAAAACCCCGGCTGTGGCACCGGCGGCTGCAAAGTAAGCGGGCGCAACATCATTTCAGCGAAGGCGGAACTCAGGTTCCGCCTTTTGCCTTTTTGATGGGGCCGCCACTCTTGTCCGCCGTTCGGATGCCTGGTTGGAAAGCTGACAGGGGACAGGAGAGCCCCTTCACTCACGCGCCGCATCCCGACGCCCGTCCGCATACGCGCGGAAGACGGCGGCGATCTCATTCCGCACGCGGCGAAAGACGGCGAGCTTCTCCTCCTCCGAGCCGGTTGCGTGCGCCGGATCATCGAACGGCCAGTGGTGGCGGTTCAACTGGCCGGGGAACATCGGACACGCCTGGTCCGCGTTGCCGCAGACGGTGATGACGGTCTCCACCTTGCGGTTGAGGAAGTCGTTCATGTGCTTCGACGTGTGTGCGCTGATGTCCACGCCTGCCTCGCGCATGACTTGAATGCCCAGCGGATGCACGTGGCCGGCGGGCTTCGATCCAGCGCTGGCGACTTCGATCAAGTCTTCCGCGAACTGGCGCAGCAACCCTTCCGCGAGGTGGCTGCGGCAGGAGTTTCCGGTGCAGAGGATGAGGACGAGGGGCTTTTCGTTCATGGTGAGAGAATGGGAGGAGCAGGATTAGGATCAGGATCACGAGCAGGAACCGAGCAGAGACTCCTGCTCCTAATCTTGATCCTGATCCTGCTCCGTTTCATCGCGTTCACGCAGTCTTGGCCACGCCGCAGCAGCCCTCCGCCTGCACACAGCGGCACGCAGGCACCGCGAGTTGCGCGCCGAGCACCGGGGCCAGCAGATAAATCCACAGATGCTCCAGATGCCCGGAGACAACCGCTGGCGCGAGCGAGCGCGCGGGGTTCATCGAGGCTCCGCAGATCGGTCCGGCGAACAGCGCCTCCAGCGCGATGACCGACCCGATGGCGATGCCCGCCGTTACGCCCTTCTCCTTCGCTCCGGTCGAGACGTTGAGGATGACGAACATCAGGATGGCCGTGAGCACCACTTCCAGCACGAACGACTGCATCGTCGCGCCTGCCGGCAGAGTCGCGCCCAGCGTGGCATCCTTGGGAAAGAGAAATCGCAGCAGCCCGCTCGCGGCGAACGCGCCGACGCACTGGCTCGCGAGATAAGGCAGCGCCTCGCTCCACGGCATCCGCCCCGCAGCGCAGAAGCCCAGCGTCACCGCCGGATTCAAGTGCGCGCCCGACACCTCACCCACCGTGTAAATCATCGCCAGCACCACCAGCCCAAACGTCAGCGCGATGCCGACGTGCGTGATGGCCCCGTTGCTGGCGTGGTTGATTACGATGGCTCCCGTGCCCGCGAACACGAGCGCGAATGTGCCGATGGCTTCCGCTGCGAACTTCTTCATGCGCCGCGATGATGGCCGTCGGGCGATGAAATCCAAGTGACAATTCCGTGACAGGTCGGAGTCGGGAGTGGAATCCGTCCTCACTGAACCGCTGTGATCTGGCCGCAGAGGACGGGGCGTCGCGCGCCGGTGGTTGCCGGCAGGTTGCCGGGCAGGCCGTGCCAGCGCCGCCACGTTAGAAGAGCAAATGCGGCGGCCTCGATGGACTGCGCGGGCCAGCCGACGTCGTCGCTGCGCGAGACGTCGACGTTTGGATTTAGCGAGATCAGCTCCCGGCGAATGGCCGCGACCAGAGTCGGGTTGAAGGTGCCGCCGCCGCAGAGGACCATGCGGTCCGGCGGCGCAGGGAGATGGAGCCGGTAATTCAATGCGAGCGAACGGGCTGTCAACATGGTGAGTGTGGCAAAGAAATCCGCCGGGTCGAGGCCGAGCGATTCCATCTCCACCAGCGCCGGTCGGAGGAACTGTTCGCCGAACAACTCGCGACCTGTGCTCTTGGGAGGGGGCTTCCGGAAATAGGGATGCTTGAGCCAGCGCTCGAGCAGGTCGTGATGCACCAAGCCCAGGGCCGCCAGCCTGCCATCTCGATCGCTGACGCTTCGGTCGAGCGTCAGATGCCGCGACGCGAGATCGAGCAGCACGTTTGCGGGGCCGGTGTCGAAGGCGAGCACGCGCGGTTGTGCGCCGCGCCGCCAGTCGAGCGAGGTGACGTTGCTGATGCCACCGAGGTTGTTGATGCAGACGTGCTCGCCGCGTCGGGCGAAGACGACCTCGTGGAAGAGCGTGGCGAGCGGCGCGCCCTGCCCACCTGCCGCGAGGTCGGCGACGCGGAAGTTGCTCACGACGGGAACGCGGAGCGCCTCCGCGAGGTAAGCGGGTTCGCCGAGTTGGAGCGTCGCGGGTCGCGTGCGGTGCGGATGGTGGAAGACGGTTTGTCCGTGCACACCGACGAGTTGCGCACGGCGGACGGCTAAGTTGCGCTGGGCGGCGGCGGCGTAGAAGCGGCCGAGGTCGTGGTGGAGCTGGGCGAGTTCCCAGCTCGTGGCTTCGCCGCGCGCGGCGAGTTGGAGGCGGCGTTGCAGTGCCTTGGGAAAGCCCGCGCTCCAAAGTTCCAGCAACTTGACGCCATCCGTCGACACGTCGCACAGCGCATGGTCCACGCCGTCGAGGCTCGTGCCGGACATGATGCCGAGGACGCGGAGGGGTTTCATACGCGTTGGTAGGGCGCGTCTGTCCCCAGCGCACCGCCAGACCGCTCGGACACCCAACCGGCGCGGTGAGGACACCGCGCCCTACCCGCCCAAGGCCTCCGCATCCCGTCGGATTTCCACCAAGCATTGAGCAGTTTCACACTCATTTCACGGCGGTAAGAAAGAACGTGTTCAACGTGCCGATGCCCTTGATTTCGGTCGGCCCGCGCTGCTCGAAGCGAAACTTGTCCGCTAGCAGCCGGCTGAATTCCTCCGTCACCTGCACGCGGTCGGGCACACCGTGCGACTCCATGCGGCTCGCGGTGTTCACCGTGTCGCCCCAGAGGTCGTAGATGAACTTTTTGCGCCCGATGACGCCGGCGACGACCGGGCCGGAGTGCAGGCCCACGCGCAGTTGCAGCGACTGGCCTTGCTCGCGGTTGAATTCGCCCAGCGAGCGCAACATCGCCAGCGCCATCTGCGCGATGGCCTCGGCATGGTCGGCGCGCGGCTCCGGCACGCCGGCCACGACCATGTAGCAGTCGCCGATGGTCTTGATTTTTTCGAGACGCAGCTCGCCCGCGAGGTGGTCGAAGCGCGAGAAGACGCTGTCGAGCATGGTGACAATCTGCTCTGGCGGCGTGACGCGCGCGAACTTCGAGAAGCCGACGATGTCCGCGAACAGCACACTCGCGGCTTCGTAACGGTCTGCGATGACCTGCGGGCTGCCTTTGAGCCGCTCGGCGATGAGCACGGGGAGCACGTTCAGCAGCAGGCGCTCGGACTTGCCCTTCTCCTCGGCGAGCGCGTGATAGGCGGCGGCGAGTTCCTCATTCTTGCGGCGGACGACCTCGGACTCGTAGAGCGGCGCGACGAGCCGCAGCACGCGGAGCATGCGCACGAGCCGCAGCACCGCGAGGTTGTCCATGCCAGGCGCGAAGCACAGCGCGACTATGGCGAAGTCCAGGGCGCTCCATGCGCTGCCGAAAAACCGCCACGGCTGCGCGCCGTGTGCGCCGATGCGCACGACCATTTCCCCGAGGAACACGCCCAGCAACAGCCACTCGACGAACTGGAAGCCACGCGCCACCTCCTCCGTTACGCCCGGCAGCGTCTCCAATCCGATGCTTAGGATGGAAAGGAAAATCGCGCCGATGACAAACCGCTGGAACCAGCGGGACTCGGCGAGCTGCCTGAAATGTTCCGCAAGAGTCATGGAGGGCGGCAACGTCGTTCTTTCAACGGCGGAGAGGCTGGCGCATTCTTCGCCGCTGCCCGCAGACGGGTCAATTATGAAGGTTCTCTTTTTACACGCGCACTTCGACGACTACGAGTTCACCGCCGCCGGGACGTTCGAGCTGTGGCGACGCAAGCTCGGCGCGGACTTCACGGCGAAGGTCGTCGTCTGCACGGACGGCAAGGCGGGCCACCACTTCCGCACGCGCGACGAGACGGGCGCGCTGCGGCTCCGCGAGCAGGCGGCTGCGGCGGCGATTGGCGGGTTTCAGTTCGAGCCGCTGCGGCTGCCGAACGGGCAAATCCCGCGCGAGGCGTGCCTGCGCGTGACGACGGACTTGCTCGCGGCGCTGTGGAAGGTGATTCGCGACTTCGAGCCGGATTATCTTTTCTGCCCGCCGGTGGCGGGCGACCCGCGCGCAGGCATTCACGTGGACCACGTCGCAGTCGCGACGGCGGTGCGCGAGGTGGCTTACATGATCAACGTGCCCCACGCCTTCACGCCCGAGTATCCGGCGGACGAGACCCAGTCGAAGCCGGTGAAAGTGCCGGTCATCCTGAACACCTACGACGGCTACCAGTTCGGGGCGAACTCGCACGACCTTGCGGTTGACGTGGAGACGGCGTTCGAGGCGATCTGCGACATGGCGTGGTGCCACCAGTCGCAAATCGCCGAGTGGCTGCCGTGGATTGGCCGGCACAAGATGGCTGCACCCAAGGACCGCGAGGAGTGGAAGTCCGTCCTTCGTTCACGCTTCCTGCGGCAGAACCGCGAGCTGGGCTTCGAGTCGCAGCACGCCTTCGAGATGTTCACCGTGACGGCCTGGGGCACGGTGCCGACGGCGGAGCAGTTGCTCAACGACTTTCCACCCATCACGCCGAAATTTTCGCACGTAAAGAAGCTGCGGCAACGGCTCGTGCGTTGGGGTGCCGAGTGACAATTCGTCGAGGCACTGCGGCGTCTCCGGCTGGAGGCTGGGTTACTTCTTGATTCCCGAAGCCGCCTTCGCAGGCAGATTCGGGACCAGACTGGGGTCATACTTCGCCCCGGCTGAAACTTGGATCACTGTCATGCGAACCTTTGTTGGGAAAAACTTCTCATGGTCCGCCCGCTTGTGCGCGTGACCGCTGCCGCCGCTGTTGTCCTTGATCACCAGGTCCATCTGCTTGATGCCCTCCGACCAGATGATCCCGTCGTTCTGCCAGAATGACTTCATCGACACGTCCTTCTCATACACGCCCTTCTCGCGGTAAACGTCCGTGCCGGTGCAGCCGTAGCCGTTGCCCTGGCCCTTGTTGGGGATGTAGCAAATGCTCCAGGTCGTCGGCTCGCCGCCCGGCGGTTTCTCCAGCACTTCGAGCCGGACATGGACTGTTCCGTTGCGATAGTCCACCGGAGCTGTCCAGTCCTTGGGGCAGTCGGGGTTGATGGCCGCGCCCTTGATGTAGTAGTGCGATTTGCTCGGCTTTGAATTGTCCGCGTCGTCCTTGGTGAAGGTGAACGTGGCGTCGAACAGCACGAACTGCGCGGCGTGCAGCGAAGTGCTGGCGATCAGCAACGTCAGCAGCCAGCCGCAGTTCCGCGCGCAGGGCGCTCGGCGGAAACTGGTTCCGGTCGCGGTGCGTGGTGCGAAGAGTTGCGTCGGGTCGGTAGTCATGGTGACACGGTGAGCCGGGGCGAAATGGCCGTCCAGCCTCATTCCGTCTGGCGGCGGCTCAACTTTTGCGCGCTCACTTAACCACTGGCTTCAGATAACGCGCCAGCTCCCGCACTGCGACCACGCGGCAGCCCTGCTCCTTCAAGTGCGCCAGGTAGCTCTCGAACTTCGCGGGGTCGGTGTTCACCCAAGGGTGCTTGATGTCCGGCACGCCGTGGAAGGTCAGCACGGCGATCTTCCCGTCCTTCGCCTGCGCGACGGCGGCCTTGAACTGCTCCAGGGTGGACTCGGGCTTTCCGTCGAAGGCCTGCGGCATCAGGAGCGGCTCGTCGGTGGCGGGATCAAAGGCCTTCGCCCCGCCCGCCCGCGCGAACCGATAGCCTCGCTCGCGCAGCAGCTTCACTGCGGCCGCGTTGGTCGCGTAGCCGGGATAACAAAAGCTCGTCGGGCGCGGGAGGCCGTGCGCGGCGCATTGCTGCTCGATGTGCTCCACGTCGGCGAGCAATTGCTCCTGCGTCTGGCGCGGCACGGCGGCGTGGCGGCGCGTGTGGTTCCCGATCTCGAAGCCGGCGGCGTGCAGCGCCTTGATCTGCTCCCACGTCAGGTAGTGCTCCTTGTCGGTCAAGAACTCGAAGCCCTCGGTGATGAAGAAGGTCGCGCCAAACCCGTATTTCTTCAGCAGCGGTGCGACGAACGTGGCGTGGCTGGCCACCGAATCGTCGAACGTCAGCACCACCAGCCGGTCGGGGACAGGCGTAGGTTCGGCTGCGCGAGACAGGGACGACATCGCCACCAACGCGGCGCAGAGCAAGGTCTTCATGTTGGTGCAGCGTAAACACCATGACGGCTGCCAGTCGAGATTTCCGCCGTGGCGAAGAACTCCATTTACACCACTGCACTGCCGGACACTATTCGCCCGCATTCCAGATGAACACTCACGCCACAGCCCTTCGCACCGCCACCCCGACGTTTCTCCTGCGGACTGCGCTGGCTGTCACCGCGGGTTTGCTCGCCGCCATTTCTCTGCCTGCGCAGGAAACCCGACCGCTGCGGCTGACGCTGCCGCCAGCCATCTACGCCGTGCCGGGCGTGGAGATGAACCTGCACTTCGCCAACACCGTGCTCGCCAGCAACGCACCGACATTCGCGGCGCGCTGCGACCTCGGGCGCTCGCTCTCAAACCGCTGGACGCTGACGGCGACACCCGCCGACGTGGGCGAGCATCCCCTGAGCCTCCGCGCAACCGACGCGACATCGCGCGCGACTGAGGAGGCCAAGACCATTGTCCGCGTCGTGCGTGCCGACGCGGGCAAGAGCCAGAGCATCACCCTGTTGATCGTCGGCGACAGCCTCACTCACGCGAGTGCCTACCCGAACGAAATCGCCCGCCTTCTCTCCCTGCCCGGCAACCCGAAATGGCGGATGCTCGGCACCCACAAGCCGGCTGGCGCGGCCACAAACGTCGCGCATGAAGGCTACGGCGGCTGGACGTGGAACCGGTTCAACACGCTGTTCAACCCCGCGCGGCCCATGCCGGGCTACACGAACAGCAGCCCGTTCGTCGCCGCGACCGGGCCGCAGAACCAGCCCCGGCTGGATGTTGCGAACTATCTCGCGAAGCATTGCGACGGTCGCGCGCCGGACTACGTCACGTTCCTGCTCGGCATCAACGACTGCTTCCGTCTGAAGGCCGACAATCCCGCCGCACTCGACGAAGGCATCACCCAGATGCTCAAGGAGGCCGACAAGTTGCTCGCCGCGTTCCGCATGGCCGCGCCGCGCGCCGAGCTGGGCGTTAGCCTCACCACGCCGGGCAACATCCGGGACGGGGCCTTCGAGGCGAATTACAAGGGCCTCTACCCGCGCGCGAACTGGCGCGCCGTGCAGCACCGGCTCGTCGAGCGGCAGCTCGCGCACTTCCGGGGCCGTGAGGCGGAAGGCATCTTCATCGTCCCCACCGAGCTGAACCTGGACATTGCCGCTGGCTATCCCGACAACAACGCCGTGCATCCCAACGCCGAAGGCTACCGGCAGATCGGCGCGAGCTTCTACGCGTGGCTCAAGTCGCGGCTGGCTGCGCGCGAGTGATCGTCCGCAGCCCGCGCGAATGCGGTGGACCAGCCAGCGTCAACCAAGGCAGTCTTTCATCGCCGTCACTCAGTCCATTGCCAGAAATCTCCTCACCATGACCCCACAACAGACAGCCGAAAGCCTCGGCATCAAGTTCGATAAAATCGCCCCCGGCTACCTCAACCTCTGCATCCGCAGCGGCAACCAGCTCCTCTCCTCCGGCCACGTCAGCGACCTTAAGGGCAAACTCGGCGCGGGCCTCACCGTCGAGCAGGGCTATGCCGCCGCGAAGAACTGCGCGGAGAAGATCCTGCGCTCCGTCTGGCAGACGCATGGCACGCTCGACGGCCTGCGCGTCATCAAGGTGCTCGGCTGCGTGAACTCGACGCTCGACTTCACCGACCAGCATCTCGTCATCAACGGCGCGTCGGACTTGCTGCACACGATCTTCGGCAAGGACGGCGACGGCTATCACGCCCGCAGCGCGTTGGGCTTCGCGCAGTTGCCCACAGGCGCGGCAGTCGAGGTCGAGGCTATTTTTGAAATCAAGGGCTGAAAGTTTGAAAGTCGAGCGCGCCGCATTGCCTCGGGTGGCACCCGCCTCTGGCGGGTCGTGCCGGGCGTCCCGCCCGGCACACGGGCTGAGAAGTCGGACAGTGTTTGTTTTGGCTGCGTCCTGCGCTGGCGCGCGAGGGATGGCCCGTGCGGAATCTCAGCCGACTTTGACCTCCGCGCCCGTGCGTCGGGCGGGACGCCCGCCGCGACCCGCCGGAGGCGGGTGCCACCCGAGCGACTCGTTCGCCAAACCACAGTTCGGCTCGGAATCAATTCCCCTGCGCGTTCGCCTCTCAACCGATTGCCTTCCATGAAACGCGCCTTGCTTTCCGCGTGCGTGGCGCTGCTGCTTAACTTGCTCGCGCTGCCAGTCTTTGCTGCCGACTGGCCTATGTGGCGGGCCAACCCCGGGCGCACGGCCTCGGTCGCACCCGCGCTGCCGGAGAAATTGTCCGTCCTCTGGAGCCGCGAGCTGGGGCCGCTCAAGCCCGCCTTCCGCGATGTGCGGCTGCAATTCGACCGCGGCTACGAGCCGGTCGTGCTGGGCAAGCGGCTTTTCGTGGCCTCCTCGCGCGAAGACAGCGTCACGGCCTACGCTACGGACACGGGTGCGGTGCTGTGGAAGGTCTTCGCCGATGGGCCGGTGCGCTTCGCTCCTGTCGCGGGCGATGGGCGCGTCATCTTCGGTTCCGACGACGGCATTCTCCGCTGCGTCTCCGCCGACGAAGGCGAGTTGCTCTGGCAGAAGCGCGCCGTTCCGAATGACCGCCAACTCCTCGGCAACGGCCGGCTCATCTCCGTTTGGCCGATTCGCGGCGGGCCGGTGCTGCACGCGGGCCGCGTGTATTTCGCCGCCGGGGTCTGGCCGTTGGAAGGCGTGTTCATCTACTGCCTCGACGCCGCGACGGGCCGCGAAATCTGGCTCAACGACAGCGCGAGTTACATCTACGGCGTCCACCCGCATCAGGCCGAGGCGTTCGGCGGCATCGCCCCGCAAGGCTACCTGCTCGTGGATGGCGCGGACCTCGTGGTGCCGTGCAGCTCAGCGTATCCCGCGCGCCTCGACCTCGCGACGGGCAAGCTGAAGGACTTCGCGCTGCCCGCTGCGGGCCGGCTGCCCGGCGGCTGGTTTGCGTCAACACCCGAGGACAAGGAACTCCAGCGCAAGAAACGGCTCGGCCTGCTTTTCGATAACTCCGTCAACGCCGTCCGCCACGAGGACAAGCCCCGTGCCGAAGGCGATGCTGGCGTGCGCCGCACTTTCTTCGCGGGTGGCAAGGAACTCAGCTTCGACGGCCCGTGGCCCGGCGTGACCGAAAAAGTCCACAGCGTGCTCGCGGCGGATGGGAAGGTGTTCGTCGTCACCGAGGAAGGCCGGTTCACCGCGCTCGCCGCAGCGCCCGGTAGGGCCGACCTGCTGGTCGGCCGGCGTGAACCTTCGGCAGCCGAGGCCGCGCAGCAGCGCGGCCCTACCACATTTCAGGCGAAGCAACTCCTCACCGCCGCCGGCACTCAACGCGGCTACGCGCTCGTGCTCGGGCTCGGCGAACCTGGCCTGCTCGAAGCGCTCACGCAGCAAAGCCAGTTCAAGTTCCTCGCGCTCACCGATGACGCCGCGAAGCTCGCCGCCGCCCGTGCGCGACTCGCTGCCGCCGATCTTTACGGCGAGCGCGTGGCGTTGCGTCACGTCGCGCCGAAGGACTCTGGCCTGCCGCCTTACTTCGCGAATTTCATCGCGCTCGCCTCCGACGCGTCGCTGCCGGACCCGACGGCCTTGAAACAGATTTATGGCTGGCTGCGGCCTTACGGTGGACGGCTTGTCGGGCCGGAGTCGCTCGCGCGCATCGCCGAAGTCGCGAAGCTGTCGCAGGCCAGCATTAAGCTCGCGGACGGCCTCGCGGTCATCACGCGCGAGGGCGCGCTCGAAGGCAGCACGAATTACAAGGGCGACTTCCAGACCAGCCCCGACGAGTTGGTGAAAGCCCCATTCGGCGTGCTGTGGTTCGATGACACGCTCGGCCACTTCAAGCGCTCGCCGCAGCCCAAATTCGTGGACGGCGTGATGGTGAGCGTGGACAAGGACTGGCTCGACATCACGAACCGCAAGGGCAAGCAGGATTACAAACTTCAGCCCGCCGTGTTCAGCGACGTTTACACCGGGCGCGTGCTGGACGCGGCCGAAGCTCCCGCGTCGAGTCGCAGTTTTTCCCAAGTGGACCGCGAGAAGGTCCAGCAGAGCCAGTATCGTCCGCCGACACAGAAGGACGATTGGAAGCCCGACGCGCCCGTGGCCGGCACGCGCGTCAACCCGCTCACCGGCGACTACGAGCCGCGCGCGTTCCCGAAGAGCTACGGCTGCGACGGCGGCTTCGACTACGGCCACCTCTACACGATGCGCTCGGGCACGGCGGCGTTTTACGACAAGCGGCTCGACAGCGGCACCATCCACATCAGCGGACCGCGCTCCGGCTGCACCAGCAGCGTCATCCCGGCGAACGGCGTGCTGAACGCGCCTTACTTCTACGAGGGTTGCAGTTGCAGCTACCCGTTGCCCATGGCGCTCTCGCTCGTGAGCCTGCCGCCGACGTTCGAGCAATGGGCCGCGTGGGGCAGCGTCGCGGCGAGCAATCTCGCCGGGAAGATTGAGCGCATCGGCCTCAACTTCGGCGCGCCCGGGGACCGCCGCACTGACGACGGCACGCTGTGGCTCGCGTATCCAGCCGTGGGCGGGCCATCGCCGAAAGTGGAAGTCCGCACCGAGCCGGCGGCCCCGGAGTTTTTCTACCGCCACTCGGTGTGGATTGAAGGCGGCGAAGGCTGGCCGTGGGTCGGCGCGTCGGGCGTGAAGGCCTTGCAGAGCGTGACCGTGGCGGGATTGAAAGCCGGCACTTACACGGTGCGGCTTACTTTTACAGAGCCAGAGCCGGCGATGAAGGCGGGCGGGCGGAATTTCAGCGTGCGGCTTCAGAACCAAATCGCGCTGGAGAATCTCGACGTGCTCGCCGAGTCCGGCGGCGCGATGCGCGTGCTGACCAAGACCATTTCCAAAGTGGCCGTGACCGACGGCACGCTGACCGTGAAGCTCCACGCGCACGCGGGCCAGACGTTGCTCAACGGCATGGAGATCGTGCGCGCCGGGCTGACGATGGACCCGGTGCCTTCTCCCGCACGCGTGCCTGGGCGGCTTTGACA
>JBEBFV010000622.1:0-2624 GCA_040081795.1 Limisphaerales bacterium
TCCTTCTAACCGCATGTGCTCCCGGCGGGCCTCCTGCAAACCCGGTGGCATCCAACCTGACAGCCTCTCAAAAGGCACTGACAGCCCCCCAAAAAGCCGCCGACAACCCTCCGAAAAGCCGCTGACAACCCCCCGCGAAGCCGCTGACAGCCCCCCAGAAAGACGCTGCAAGGCCACCCGCGCTCGCTTCCGCCGCTACTTCCGACGTGGCGGCTTGTGCCGCGGGCGATCTCGCCGCAGCCGGCGCCATTTTCGGAAGTCCTCGCCCCACCCCACGGACCGCGCCCGCCAGTATCGCCGCCATGGTTCCCAGCGCCATTGGCCCGTGCAGAGGCGGTCCACGACGAAGAGGATCGCGAGTGCGACGAGCAAGGGCCCGAAGGTTTCGACACCGCTGAGGTAAGCGAGAAAGCGCATGAAAACGGCGCTTCGCTCAGCCCGGAGGGCTGACGGATCTTAGCCGGGGGCAACACCCCCGGACCCGTCCCCCCGTCGCGATGCACCCCGGACGGGGTGCGGGAAATCACCGCGCACATCTTCCCGCGCCCCGTCCGGGGCGCATCCGTTGTGGGTCGGGGTTCCGGTGGTTCTCGCTTCGCTCCACCACCGGCTAATTTCCTTCGTCCCTCCGGGACGCCCGCGCGGCGGCGCGTTTAGAGCAGCTCCGCCTGCTCCTGCGACTTCCCCTTTGCCTTCGGTGCGCGCTTGAAGGTCTCGTCCACCGCCACATTCCCGCTCGGGCGCTCGATGGCGATGCCGGCCATGAGTTGCTCGATGGTGCGGAGCTGGATGCGCGGGAACTTCTGGCCGTTGAACCCGCTCGTGTAGGCGCCGGTGTCGGCGGCTTCGGTGCGCATGGGCTTGGTCGGTTCGTCGAGCGAGATGAGCACGCCGATGGCGGAGTCGGTCTTGCGCACCACGTCGCTCAACTCGCGCACGTCCTTCACGCCCACGCCGCCGCCCTTCACGGAGAAGACGATGGCGCGGGGCTTTTGCTTCGGGTCGGGGTGATCGCGGAAAAGGATTTTGCCATCCACGCCGCCGTCCGCCCCTTTCTTTTGCTCGACGGGGCGGGCGTGATTCAAGTTTCGCATCTCAGACAGTGACCGCACCTTTGCTCGTCAGGCGCATGGTCGAGTGGATGTTCGGGCAACACAGGACCAATCGTCCTCCGTTCGGATTCCTCACATTCAGGCGCCCTTCTTCAACCGTTATCTGAAAGCCTTGATAAGCCATCTTCAGCCGTTCCAAGACAATCTCGCCTCCCGGATTGAGCACCATCCGCAACACCACATCGCGCAGTTTCCTTCGGATAGTTAACTCCTTTCCTTCCGTCTGCACATCGAAGTGCTCCACACCTGCGCGCCAAACGTTGTCCTGGATTGTGAGTAACGCACCGCCGTCTTCATCCGTAAGTTTTGCAAACAAGCGAAGCGGTTCTTGGCCTTCGCTTGGTCCGGCGAATCCAATCAACACTTCGTCATCATACAGGAGGACCGCATGTCGGCGAAATGTCGCGGACCCAATCTGGAAATGAATCTTGTCCCGCGACATGAACAGCATGTCTTCGACGAAACCTTCGCGTTTGCAGTATGGATTGGCGTCGTATTCCGCGATTTGATCGTTTCCTAAAATTCCCCGCGTTACGCGATCGTGGCAGGTGCCACACAGAATGGTGATGCCTTTGGGAAGATGCGCCTGAGCTTCGGAATATTCAGGCGCGAAGTGGTGATACTGAATAATCGCGCAGCCGCACATAACGCATCCAAAGCCGCATCGCTGGCGAACTTCTCGCATCACCGGGTCCGGGATATCGCGCGATAATCCGTGCTTGTTCATGGAAGAGCGGTGGGGTCGCAGTGGAGATAGAGGGAGCCGGAGGGCTTGAGGGCGCGGCGCAGTGCGACGAGGCGCGGGGCCATCATGGCGAGGTAGGCCTTCATGTCGTTGGTGCCGAGGAATTCCATGAAGGCGCGCATGACGCTGCCGAGCTTGTCGCTGCGCAGGGAGAGGGCGTCGTAGGCGGTGCGGCTGTCTTCGTTCCATTCCCACGTGTCCTCGAAGGCCTGGATTTGCGCGGCGGCGGCGGTGCCGTCCTTTTCCTGGAAGAAGGCGTTGTAGTTCTGCGCGCTGTTGAAGGGCGGATCGAGATAGACGAGATCGACGGACTCGTCGGCGATGTAGCGCGTGAGGATGTCGAGATTGTCGCCGTAGTAGAGGTGGTTCATCCGGGTGCGGATGTTTTTACCCGAGGGTGCCACCGGGGTGAAGAACGAATGCACGCCGCGGCGCTCGTGGTGGCCGCAGACAGGACGGACTGACGACGCAGCGCGGGGAAGTGCGACGGCTTCGTAACGCACATTGTTCGTGTCCTTCGTGGCTTCGTGGTTCATTCACGGCGCCATGGAACTGCTCGATGCGCTCAGCCAGCGGGTCGTCGTCGCCGATGGGGCGATGGGTTCGCTGCTGCTCGCGCGCGGGGCGCAGGGCTGTCTGGAGGAGTGGTGCGCCTCGCAGCCGGAGCTGATCGGGCAGGTGCACCGGGAGTATCTCGCGGCGGGCGCGGGGCTCATCCGCACGCATAGCTTCGGGGCGAATGCGGCGCGGCTCGCGCAGTGGGGGCT
>JBEBFV010000205.1:0-10021 GCA_040081795.1 Limisphaerales bacterium
CACGGGCGCGGGGCTCCGTAGGAGCCAAACATGAGTAGCCGTGGGTGGAACGAGCGCAGCGAGGGCAACCCACGGACAACGGTCAAACTCCACGCAACCGCGTAGCGGCTGAACGATTCCATCCGTGCGCGACCAGGTTCAACCGCTACGCGGTTGCCGTCCTTCTTGGGGACACAACCGTGGGTTCCGTTCGCGTTGCTCACTTCACCCACGGCTACTGTTGTCTCGCCCCTAACGGGGCGAAGCGTGCCGACGGATGGCCTTCGACGACTGGTATGCTTGGTGGCGAACGAACGGTTCATCGCTCAATCCAGATAAACAAACTCGTTTGCCGAGAGCAGCAGGCGGCAGACGCTGGTCCAGACGCGGAGTTCGCGTTCGGTCGCGTCCTTTGTTCCCATGTCTTTGGAGTAGTCCTTCGCGTAGCTGGTCAGGTCACGGAGTTCGTCGTTGGCGGGCGGGCGGTTGTAAGCGAGCAAGTGTGCGCGGCGGATGCGCTCTTCCGGCTGGCTGGCGGCGGCGATGACGCGTTCGGCCAGCGAGCGGGCGTTGTCGCGGATGAAGTCGCTGTTCATCCAGAAGAGCGCCTGAAGCGGGACGGTGGAGACGGGGCGGCGGGCGTTGCACTCGTTCGGGTTCGGCCCGCCGAAGAGTTCCATGTAGGGATGCTTGCCGAGCCGGCGCGACGGCAGATAAACGCTGCGATACTCGTGGCTGGAGTCCGCGAGGAAGGGCCGGTGCTGCGTGTAGGGATACTCGTTCTTCTCGTTCGGCTTGGGGAACGGATGTGCGCCGGGATTGCCGGTCTTGAGCCGCCCGCTGACGAAGAGCGCGGCGTCGCGCATGGACTCGGCGTCGAGGCGGTGGCGGGGGTAGTGCCAATACAACTTGTTCTCAGGGTCGGTGGTTAAAGGGTTGAAGGGTTGAAGGGTTGAAGGGGTTTGCGGACGGACGAACTTGGCCTCTCTAACTCTTAATCCCTTCAACTCTTGAACCTCGGAACTCTGCTGCCACGTCGCGCTCGTCAGTATCAGCCGGTGCATCTCCTTGAACGACCAGCCGCGACGGACGAATTCGCCCGCCAGCCAGTCGAGCAGCTCCGGGTGCGTGGGCGGGCGGCCCTGCTGGCCGAAGGTGTCCGCCGTCTCGACGATGCCTTTGCCGAAATGGTGCATCCAAATGCGATTCGCCACGACGCGCGTGGTGAGCGGGTTGTCGGCGCTGGCAATCCATTCCGCGAGTTGCAGGCGGCCCGACTCGCCGGCGGGGATTTGCGGCGTGGATTTGTTCAGCACGGAGAGAAAGGCGCGCGGGGCTTTGCCGCCGGTGGTGCCCGGCTCGCCCTTCACTTGGATGAGCGAATCGCCAATCTCCTCGGCCTTCTTCTTGTCGGTCACGGCCCACGCGATTCCGCCGTCGGGCAGCGGGACGAAGTTCTTGCGGACTTTGCCCGACTCGGTGCCGGCGTGCGGATACTGCGTGCTCGCGAAGTAACCGTAGAGACCGTAGTAATCCTCGCTGGAGATGGGGTCGAACTTGTGGTCGTGGCAGCGCGCGCAACCGATGGACATGCCGAGCATCCCCTTGCCGATGGTTGAGAGCGTGTTCTCGATGACCAGGTGCATGTCGGCGTATTCGCTGTTGTTGAAGCGCCGCGTCACCGCGACATACCCGGTGGCGATGATGCGCTCGCGGGCGCGCACTTCCGGCTCGCGCTTCGCGAGCAGGTCGCCGGCGATTTGCTCAGTGATGAACTGGTCGTAAGGCAGGTCGGCGTTGAACGCATCAATCACGTAGTCGCGATACAGCCGCGCCTCGGGCACCGGGGCATCCGCGCCGTCGCCCGAGGTGTCCGCATAACGGGCGGCGTCGAGCCAGTGACGGCCCCAGCGCTCGCCGTAGTGCGGGGAAGCGAGCAGTTTGTCCACGAGCGCGGCGATTGCCTTCCGCACACTTTCCCGCTTTCTCACCTGCTCACTTTCACCGCTGGCAGGTGAGAAAGTGGGAGAGTGAGAAAGTGAGCACTCGCTCTCGAACTCCGCGACTTGCTCCGGCGTTGGCGGCAGGCCGAGGAGGTCGAAGTAAAGGCGGCGGACCAGGGTGCGGTTGTCGGCGGGCGGATTCGGCTTCAGCCCGCGCTTCTTCAACTCGGCGAAGATGAAGCGGTCTATGGGATGGCCGGACCAGCTCGCGTCAGCGGGCGGCTGGACGGCGCGCACGGGCTGGTAAGCCCAGTGGTTCGCATCCGGCGGTGCGGCGTCGGCATTGCGCGGCGAAGCGAACGTCAGCAGGCAAGCCAACAGGGCCGGAGTGGAAAGTGCTTTGGACAGCGGGAACATCGTCGAGTCTCAGACGCTTCCGGGCGCGGGGAGGATTCAGGGATGTGAGGTGGACACTCCTTCGGTGCGGCTCACTTTTTCTGTGGTGCTGAAGGCTTAAGCTCCAGCACGCCCAAGTCCACTGGAGCAGTATCGGTGGCACCGGAGATTTCAGCCACGGTGACGTCCATCTCCAGCTTCCCGATGCTGACTGCCGGCGTTGGATTGCCATTGGCGTCGAGACTCATCGGGGCTGTTGAATAGGGCATTATGCGCAGGTGGTAGGTGCCTGAAAGCACACCCGACAGACGGAAGGAGCCGTCGGGGCCGACGGGCAGAGCATAGCTCCGCCGGTCGCGTAGCGCGGCACGCCCCTCGGGCGTAGCCCAGTGAGCGGCACTGCGTTCCGTGAAGCTTCTCGCCGCGACTTGGAATTCACCATCCGTGGCGAAGTCTTCGCGACGTGGGGGAACCAGGCCGAGCGGCATCACCGGCTCGGTCGTGAGGTGGTAAAACCCCTGTTGCCAGTTCACCGCACCCAACCCGTTCGTGGCAACGCGACCCGTGACCGTGCGGCCGAGGCCACCGAGCACGACATTGGCTGTGCGGCCCGGTTCGACGAGCACACCTTTGGTGCTGAGAAACTGGGGACTGACCGACACAAGCCGATCACCTGGTGGCACTCTGTCAAAGGCGAATTGCCCATGCTCATCCGTGCGTGTCTCGTAGTTCACGCTAACCGAGGACAACTGCAACGCTGTCGGAATTGGGGAAGCCATGCTCTGAAGTCGGACGGCAACATTTGCGACCGAGTGTTCGCTGGACTGCAACCGGCCCTCGATTCTGCCCCACGGTTGGAGCGTCACTGTGCGGTTGACGGCCAGCTTGCTCAGGGAAACTTCGGCAAAGCCCAGTGGATGCGTGGCGACGATGGCGTCCGCGTCGAGCCGCGGCTGGAAGGTGAACTTGCCGTCGTGGTCGGTAGTAGAGGAGTCGATGCCAGTCATCCCCACTTGGAGTTCGCCAGCGCTTTTCATGAGCAGGGACCGCCTTCCGGTGATCAGCGCCACCGTCGCACCGCTGACGGGAAGGCCACCGGACGAAAGGACCGCTCCTGTGATGGGTGCGCTGGCCGTCAGCGCAAAATTCACTAACTGCTCCGGTATGCCATCCACGACATTCGTTACACGAACCGGCAAGTAGCCGTCCGCGCGCACCTCCGTGATGAATCGTTGTCCAATCGCGCCGGAGGTTTGGAAATTGTATCGGCCGTTCTGCCCGGTCGCTGAGGACCGGGTTACTCCCATTCCCGATGGTCTTTCAACGACCACCTGAAACACCTCAATTGTTCTCCGCGTCATCGCATCAGTGGCCAAGCCGGTCACCCGGACACGGTTTTGAGCCTCAGATTTCGTGAGCACGACTGTTTGCTCCGTGCCATCAGCGGTCAACGTAATGCCGCGCTTGCTGGCGTAGCCAGCCGCGTTCACCACAAACTTTTCCGGATAAGCCGGTGCTGCGTCCCACCTGAACCATCCGTCCGCGTCCGTCCTCGTGAGCCAGTCGAAGATTCGGCGATTAGTTCGGTCCACATCTGGTTCGACAGACGCATTTGCGACGGATTGCCCATGCTCGTCAACCACGCGCCCGCGTAGCAGCCGGCCACGGTGCAAGGTGAATAGCAGTTCGGCGAGGCCGGGCTGGACTTCCATGACGAGGTTTGTCGGCGCAAATCCTTTCGCCGCGACCGTCAGCGCCATTTTGGCTGGAGACAGGTTGCGAAACCGGAATTGTCCGAGTGCATCGGTCAACAGGTTGGCTCCTTTCGTCGTGTCCAGAAATTCATGGCCGCGCGTCACCTTCGCGCCGGCGATGGGTTCGCCGGCCTCGTCAAGCACTCTGCCAAACAGCGGGATGCCAGCGCGCATTTGCATCGCTGCCTGCTGTGTGAGGAAGTCGGCAAGCGGGATTACGGGCACCATCAGAGTTGTGCTATCCGGTCCGTCGGTGCGGTAAGTCATGTGTTGATAGTCGGGATGGGTTAGCTCCCAGATGACCATGCCGAACTTTGCCGGCACATGGTTGCATCGCCAGCGACCTTGGGTGTCCGTCTCCTCGATGTGATAATGGCCCATCATGGTCAATCGCTCGCGCTCGTGCCCTGCGCCGGGAGCCGAACCGCCGACGTGGAAGACGACTTTCACCCCGGCTATCGGCTCCTTCGCCTCGCCCGTGACGAAGCCGCCAATGAGCGTGCCACGGTCGAGCTTGGTCGTGTGTTCGAGGGGGATTTCGTGGAACAGGTCGCCTTGGGTAAAAGACCAACTGACATACTTCGGCACATAGCCGTCGCGAAAGGCCTGCACCCGGTAACTCCAGTTCCGCACTTCCGCGCTCGGGCGCGGCAGACGCGCGATGCCCGTCCGGTCCGTCGTGAAGTGGTTCGTGCTGCGGCGGGGAAAGGTGGTGATTTCTACCAGCGTCAGGGCGGCGTTGGCCACGGGGTTGCCGGACTCCGCGTCCAGCACGCGGAAGAGCAACTGGTCCGCAGTCGGAAGTGCTGCGGGCGCGGTTGAGGCTGTGGACTTCGCGCGTGCGATGGCCGGCGTCGGTCCTGGCTTTGCTGGGGAGAAGGGTTGGGGCGGCTGAGTTTCAACCGTGGGGCTGGCGGTGGGTTTCGCGAGCCACAACACCGCCGACACCGTTCCCAAGGCGGCAGCGCCACGCCAGGCAAGTGTCTTGAGGCGCGCCCACGAGAGGGCTTCGACTGCGGCCTGCGCGAGCGCGGGGAAGCTTCCGCCAGCCAACGCACTCGTGGCGGCGGCAGTCACGGTGGCGGCGAGGCCAGCGGGCGCGGCTTGCACACAGTTGCCCGTGAGCGCGGCGGCAAGGATTGCAGCGGGCACCTTTGCCCCGTGTCGCGCGAAGTATCCGCGAAGCTTTTCCAGCGCGCGGGAGACTCGCTTCTGCGCGTTGTCTTCCGTGGTGCCGAGCGCCTGCCCGATGTCGCGGAAACTCCGCTGGTCGAAAAACCGGAGCGCCAGCGCATCGCGGTCGCGGTCGCCGAGCTGGGTGAGTGCCTCATCGAGCAGCGGGGCGATGCGGTTCCAGGCGGCGTCGGACTCGGAGCGGTGGAGCAAGGTGTTCATGACTTCCTCTTCACGGTGCTGCCGCCGCACCTCACGGCGCAGCGCGTTGGCGGCGATGAAGCGCGTGGTGCGCAGCAGCCAGCCGGACAGGATGGTGCCGTCACGCAGCGAGCCGGCCTTCTGCGCGAGCACGAGGAAGACCGCCGAGGCGATTTCGTCGGCCAGCGACGCGTCGCGCACCTGTCGGCGGGCCGAAGACCAGACGAGGTTGACGTAGCGCTCCACGAGCGCGGCGAAGGCCGCTTCCGAACGGTCGCAGGCGAAATTCCGAAGCAAAGCTTGGTCATCCATAGAATCGAGTTTCACCAGGAGAATGTCTGCGTCCGCCCATAATCCGACAAACTTGGTGAAAGTCGGAAGCAAAACCCTCCAAATCTTTGCTTGGTCGTGGCTCGAATCCGGTGAAGTTGGTGTGGTTGCGCCGAGCAAAATGACTGTCCGCGCGCGATTCGAGCCTGCGCATGGGCTTTCGCTCCACGCAGTATCGTGGAATCGGCACGTTGTTTGATTGATTGGGCGGCGGTTCTGCCGTATCGAAGGGCCATGAGCGTTGAGACCGAAGAGCTGGTCCGCATCTGCGAAGCGTTGCCGCCAGCCAAGCGCAGCGAGGTCGCAGATTTCGCGCGCTTTCTCGCTGCACGGCAGGACGACGACCGTTGGGAAAGCCTGCTGGCTTATCCGGCGGCGCGTCCGCGTCTCGATGCCTTCCTGCGCGAGTCGGCTGCGGAGGGGGAAACGGCTCTGGACCCAAGCCGGCTGTGAAATCCCTCACCCGCCCCAGCTTCTGGCGGGCTTACGCGGCGCTCGACCCGCGCACGCGCGAGGCAGCGCGGCGCGCTTATCGCCTCTTCGCTGAGAACCCCGCGCATCCGTCACTTCGGTTCAAGCCGCTTGGAGGTTACGCGAATATCTGGTCCGTCCGCATCAACGAGCAATACCGTGCCGTTGGTGAGCGAAGTGGCGACGTCATCAGTTGGGTTTGGGTCGGGTCGCACAATCAGTTCGACAAGCTGTTTGGTTGAACTGGCGTTCAACTGGGATTTGTCCCGCCGGTGGCTGGGTGGAGAAAGAGGACGTTCGAGCAAAATGACTTTGCGCCCGCGCGCCCCGTCTTTAAGCTCCGCGCCGACACTATGCCGAAGCAAATCGCCGAGATGCTCATCGAGTCGGTGACGATGGAACTGCCCGACACGAAGACCCTCCGGCTCCAGTGGCCGGCGGGCTACGACGTGGATTTCAAGACCGGGCAATTCATCACGGTTTACTGGCCGGACACGCCCGCTTACAAACGCGCTTACTCGCTCTCCTCCTGCGCGCTGGACCGGGGGTTTTACGAGGTGACGGTGAAGCGCGACGGCAAGATGGGCACGCGCCTCGTGGACTGGGCCAAGCCCGGCGACAAACTTGGCGTCATCGAGCCGGTCGGCAAGTTCCTCCCCGTCTTCGACCCGCCGGGCAAGCACCTCGTCTGCATCGCGGGCGGCAGCGGCGTGACGCCCTTCCGCGCCTTCGCCCGCGAGGCCGCGCGCCGTGAACTCGATACCCGCCTGACCATCCTCTACAGCGTCCGCACGACCAACGACATCATCTTCCACGAGGAGTTCAAGCAGCTTGAGCAGGAGAACGAGCGCTTCGACTTCTACGTCACTTGCACGCGCCTGCACCCCGATGACCCGTGGACGGGCCGCCGGGGCCGCATCACCGCCGAGTGGGTCAAGGAACACGTCCATGACCTGCCGAACACGGTCTTCTACGCCTGCGGCACGAATGAACTGGTCGAGGCCACCGAGCACCTCGTGCTGGACGAACTCAAGCTCCCGAAGGAACAGATGAAGACGGAGAAGTGGGGATGAATCAGAAGCCTCAACCAATTGCCGCCTTGCCGCGCCTCGAAGTGCGGGCAAACTAAGGCCATGAGCATCGTTGCGCTTCAACCTCCGGTCGAGCCACCCGCGCCGTGGCGCGTGCGGTCCTACGACGAATTGATCGCGGAGCTTGAGGAAACCAACCAACCCCACGAGTTGTGGGACGGAGAACTTGTCATGTCACCCGCGCCATCCTTCTTCCACCAAAAGATTGTTGACCGGCTGCACGACGCGCTAAAGGCCCACGTCTATTCGCAGCGGCTTGGGGAAACTGCGTTCGCGCCGCTGGACATGGTTCTCACCCAGCATCACGTCACCCAGCCGGACGTGTTGTTCATCTCCAGTGAACGCCGCGCCATCATCGGGGACCGCGTGAGCGGTGCGGCTGACTGGGTGGCGGAAGTCATCTCTCCCGGCTCGCGTCGCCGCGACCGCATTGACAAGCGCGACCTCTACGAGCAGCACGGCGTCCGCGAATACTGGATTCTCGACCCCGAGGCGCAGACGGTGGAGGCGCTCTTCCTTGAGGCCGGACAATACCACCTGCTGGGCCGCTGGCGTCCCGGAGAAACTGCTGCCTCCCGGCTGCTGCCCGGCTTTCAAGTCTCCGTCCGCATGCTTTTCCTCGGCGAGCCAGATTGATTTTTCATGCACCGCGACATCCTCTTCCTCCTCAAGCACGACTTCCCCGACGGCCCCGGCACGCCTTATTACTGCCCCGAGTGCGCGCAGCTCACCGGCGTGCTCGCCTACTACCCGCAGCTCCGCCATGTGCTGGACCTGCGCTACGTGGACTTCCCGCGCCCCCGGAAGGAAATCCTCTCGCTCATCGGCGAGGCGAACCAAAGCTGCCCCGTGCTCGTCATCGCGGACGGCCCGCCCGCCACCGTGCAAGGCGTCGAGATTGGCACCTTCAACGGCCTGCACTTCGTCTCCGGTGCAGAGGCGATTGGGAATTACTTGGCGCAGGTGCATGGGGTCGGAAGGCCACATTGAAACTGGCCTGTCCCCTCAATCGCCAATTGGCAATCGCAAATCTCCAATGAACCTCAAACGCACTCCTCTCTTCGCCGCGCACCAGCGCGCGGGTGGCAAGCTCATCGAATTCGGCGGGTGGGAAATGCCCGTCCAGTATTCCACCATCACGGACGAGCATCTCTGCGTGCGCCGCGCCGCCGGCATCTTCGACATCTCGCACATGGGCGAGGTCATCGTGCGCGGGCCGGCGGCGGCGGCGTTCCTCAACGCCACGCTCACCAACGACGTGCGCAAACTGGTCGTCGGCCTCGGCCAATACACGCTCATGTGCCACGAGCACGGCGGCGTGATTGACGATCTCTATGCCTACCGCCTCGGCGAGCAGGAATACCTGCTCATCATCAACGCCTCGCGCATCGAGCCGGACGTGGCGTGGCTGCAGGAGCGTCTTGCGGCCTTCCCGCAGCACGCGGATGTGACGCTCGCCAACCTCTCCGACCATACCGCCGCCGTCGCCATCCAGGGGCCGAAGACGCCCGGTCTGCTTGACCAGCTTTTCCCCGCCGCGTCCACCGGCGGCGCGCACGTCGCGAAGCCGAGCGAGCTGAAGAAGAACCAGATTGCGCAGTTTGCCTTCGAAGGTCAGCCGGTGTGGGTTGCCCGCACTGGCTACAGCGGCGAGGACGGCTTCGAGGTTATCACGCCCGCGACGCTCATCGAGGCGGTCTGGGACAAGGCGCTGAACCTTGGCCACCAGTTCTGCCTCCAGCCCTGCGGCCTCGGTGCGCGCGACACGTTGCGCACGGAGGTTTGCTACCCGCTCTACGGCCACGAGCTGGACGAAAACACCACGCCCATCGAAGCGGGCGTCGGCTTCTTCGTCGCGCTGGACAAGGGCGAGTTCGTGGGCCGCACCGTGCTGGCCCACGAGAAGGCCAACGGCACGAAGAAGAAACTCATCGCCTTCAAGATGACCGACAAGGCCCCGCCGCCCCGTCCGCACTATCCTATCTGGGCCGGTGGCGCAGCGATTGGGGAAGTCGTCAGTGGCACACAAAGCCCGTCGCTCAATAACGGCATCGGCATGGGCTACGTCCCTCCGCAATTCGCGGAGATGGGCGGTAAGATTGAAATCGAAATCCGTGGCCGCCGCTTCGCCGCCGAGATTGTGAGGAAGCCGATTTACCGGAAGGCGTAGCCCGTGCCGGCGATTTCCAATCGCCGAGTTGCGGGTGGACTGCTCGGAGCATCTACTGCTGCTGTTCCTCACAAGCGGCGATTGGAAGTCGCCGGCACGGTGCAGAAGAAAATTTACAAGCAGTCTGCCTGAACCCAAACTCCAGCCCAACATGAGCACGCAAGTTCCTGCTGATTTGAAATATGCCAAAAGCCACGAGTGGTTGCGCGTCGCCGGCGACGTGGCGACCGTGGGCATCACCGACCACGCGCAGCATGAGCTGACGGACATTGTCTTCGTCGAGCTTCCCGCTGTGGGTCGCAAGGTGAAGGCCGGCGAGGCCTGCGCGGTGGTCGAGTCCGTGAAGACAGCCAGCGACATCTACGCGCCGGTGAGCGGCGAGGTCATCGAGGCCAACAAGTCTGTGACGGATGATCCCGGCTTGGTGAACGGCGAGCCTTTCACGGGCGGGTGGTTCTTCAAGCTCAAGCTGGCGGACGCGGCGGAGGTGGGCGCGCTGCTGACGCCGGAGGC
>JBEBFV010000206.1:0-10019 GCA_040081795.1 Limisphaerales bacterium
TGGCTTCCTGCAAGCCCGCCCAATCCTCGCAGAATTCCACCGCGACCGCGCTGCTGGCGACTGTCGGGGTAGGCGTGGACGGCGGTGCCTTCAACACGCCCCGGCCAGTGCTGGTCATCGAATCCGCGCGCCGGCTCATTGAACACCTCCCGCTGGCTGCGGCTCGGCCGTGCCCTGCTCCGCGTGAAGCTTGTCGAAATACTCCTTGGCTGATAAAAAGCTGATCGCGCGCAGCCCGCGCATTGCGCCACGCTTCTTCAGGACGACAGACCTGACCGGCGGGCGATAGCCATTGGCCTCAGTCGCGAGAACCAAGCTATTCCAAGCTGCGCGGTTTAATTGCCACCACGGATCCACCTCGCCACGTCCGCCGCGCGGCGGGGCCTTTGGGAGACGAAACTGGAACGGAAACCCGCCGGGCGCGGTGAGTGCAATGGATGCCGTTGGCGCGGTCGCGGGTGAAGGAAGCTTTCGCTTTGCCGTTCCTTCGGTCGGCTTGGTTTCTGGGCCAATCATGTCGCCAAGCTACGGCGACGTTAGCAGCGGGGGAGGTGGGGGATTTTGACTGTCGGAAAAATCTCACCCCGGCCGGCCTTCAAGCTGTGCGATGAAACTCTCAGCCTTCGCACACTTGTCCTGCAAATCACGGATGATGTTGTCAGAGCTGTTGAAGGCATCGGCGCAGAGCGCCTCGTCATATTCGGGAGCATCCTTCAGCAGCAGTTTCTCCCGGGCGGCTCGGCGTGCGCGGACATTCTCTACGAAAGCTGCCGGAGCCCAGCGCTCAACGGAAAAGAACTTCTTCCAAGGCTTCTTCCCACAGGCTTCCCGCCGCCGCCACACTCCCAGATAGGCGAGGCCAGCCCGCTTGCCAAATGGCAGCTTGGACCAATCTGTCCCGAGCATCTTTTTCATTGCGGCGGGTTCCGGCTGATACTCCGGCGGGCGATGATCCTTGCACCAGGCTTCCACTGCGGCGGCGATCTCCTCGTTGCGGTAGTTCCAAGACAGGCTGAACAGATGCATTCCCGGTTTGATTCTGGCGTTGGCCGGATGCGCCAAGATCTGGTTGACCCTCTCCCATGCCGAGAGTCCGTGAGCGTGACACTGTCGAAGGAGTTCGGTGCTGTCAGCCACCGCCATTTCCGGAACCTCGGCCACCCGTGCGCGGTCGGGTGTCCTAAACGCTTCCGCCCATCTTTGCTTCTTGGCCGCGTTGGGGACCAACTGCCACGGGCAGCGGGGAAACTCCGTGAACTCGGCTACGAAATTCAGAATCGTGGGGTCCACTTTGGAAAGCGAGGCGGGCCTCAACTTGTCGGCGTCGTCGTTGCGACACCATTTGCGCCCGAAATCAGCATCGTAGGCAGCCTCGAACTCCGCGTGGTCGGCGACAAATCGCAGCCGGTCGAACTGGCTTTGCGGGACGCTCTGGAAGGCGGATTTGACCTTGTCCAAGCTCAAGCCAAGCCGCTTCTGACAAGCTCCTCTCCACGACTGAACCCCCTTGCGAATCAGGTCGGAACTCCGAGCGAATTCGTAGTAGAAGCAGGCGTCGAGTTCATCGTCACCGACCGCTTCAAACTTCCATTCCTCATCACGCAGAGGCTTGCCAGCCGGGGCTACTTTCGGCGCGCTTCCGTCAGGTTGCGGTCGTCGGGTTCGCTGCGGTTGTCTCCCCTTGGTGCTCATGCGGGGACCGGCTCCAGCTCGCCCATCGGCTCCACTTCCCGCTCGATCCGCCGCGCCTTCTGATGGCGGGCCAGCCGCAGTTCGTAGTCGGCTTGCAGGCCGGTCCACAGCTCCGCCGTGGTGCCAAAGTAGCGGGCCAGCCGGAGCGCCGTGTCCGCCGTGATGGCCCGCTTCTCCAGCACAATCTCGTTGATGCGGCGGGGCGGGACGTGGAGCGCCCGCGCAAGCGCGTTCTGTGAGAGGCCGCGCGGGAGCATGAACTCCTCGTGGAGGATTTCGCCGGGGTGAATCGGGGGCAGGGTCTTCGGTTTCATGCTTTGGCTCAGTGATAGTCCACAATTTCCACGTCGTAGGCGTCGCCGTCGCGCCAGCGGAAGCACAGCCGCCACTGGTCGTTCACGCGGATGCTGTGCTGCCCCACGCGCTCGTCCTTCAGGGCTTCCAGATGGTTGCCGAAGGGCACCCGCAGGTCGTTCAGGTTCCGCGCCTGGTTCAGCAGCAGCAGCTTTCGCCGCCCCGAGCGGTGGATTTGCGGCGGCAGCCGTCGCGCGGCTTCATCCCGGAACAACTGCTCCGTCTCCGCACAGGCGAAGCTCTGTATCATTCTGGCCGGAACATGACGCCAAGCGTTATGGATGTCAACGATGCCCCCCGGTGTCCAAGGCGGCGGCGGGCGCGTGCGGAGGGGAAAGTGCTGCGGGCGCGCTCTGGGCGGGAACTTCACCCGCCTCCGCCGGCATCCCAGAGCCTTGTCGCTCATCACGGCCGGTGATAGTTGCGGGCGCGCTCGGCGCAGCGGGAGCACGTTGGACAGGTGGCGCGGGATCGGCAAGCCGCGCGAAAACTGGGCAACAATGGCGGGATGTGGAAAGCCCACCAGCCGGAGCGCTCCGGCGGGGGGTGGTTGGACTGCGCCCAGGAATCACACCTGGGTCCGCAGCGCCGGCCAGTGCCGTTGTCGGCAGCCGTCCGGTGGAGGCTTGTCCCTCCGCTTGGGTGCCAGTCAAGGCAGTGCCCGCCGTGGCAGTTCCGGGTCCAACCTTCGCCACCGTAGGCACGCACCGTGGCAGGCGCAAGCGAACCTTCGCCCGGCAGCGGGAAACGCCTGCGCGGGCCTGTGGCGCGAGGGACGGGGCCATTGCGAGGCAGGCGGCGGACCTCAAGGCTTCCGGCCGGCTGCCCGGCGTTCCACAGCCTTGCGCACCGCCTGCACCGCGCGGAGCTGCCAGCCGATGATGCGGCGCGCTGTCGCGGCTTTCCGCGCCCCGAGCCTCCCGCTGAGTTCATCGGTCTGCACCGCGCGCCACTTGTTCGCCAGTTCAAGCTCCTCCTGGCGGAAATCCCGTGTCGGCGCAGGTGGCTCTCGATATTTAGCTGGCGCGTTCATTCGTCCCGCCCTCCTTGGCCTGCCAGTTTCCCGACAAGCTCGGGTGAGGATTCCAACCGTATGCACGCCATCCGAATCATCGTCTCCTCCGGTGTCTCAAAGCGCAAATCTACCGCCAGGGGCATCGGCATCCGCCCAGCCTGAACGACAGCCTCGCACACGACCGTCAGCGCCAAGTTGGCAAAAAAGGTGCGCTCGGCCCTCGTGTCCCTGCGCAGAACTTCGAGCGCTTCGCTCAATGCCACTGCGGCGTTCGAGGTTAGATTCATTGTTCGCCTCGGGCGGCGTGGGCAGGATGACTTCGGGAGCTGCGGCTGTGCGTTCGTGCGTTTCATGGTGTCAGTGCCCCCGGACGCCGGACGGGCATCTGACACGGGCAGCACAAAGCGCCCATGCCCGGCTCGACGCCGGGGAAGTGTGTGGTTGGATGCGTGCTTTTCGAGCCGGTGTCAGCCGGCTTCTCCGCAGCACACGCGCGGGAATTGGAGAGGGCTGGAAATCGATCAAAAACGGGGGCGCTGTTATGCGCCAGCGTTATGCAAGAGGCGATGGCTACGTCAGGAAGTGCAAAAAAAGCCCGTGTTTCCGAATGAAACAGGGGATTGGTCCCGGTGGCGGGACTCGAACCCACACGACGTTTTACCGTCCCGGGATTTTAAGTCCCGTGCGTCTGCCATTTCGCCACACCGGGCACCGATGATTTACAGACTGTCACCGGAAATCATCTCTGCATCGCTCTTGCCGAGCCGGCGCTTGATGGTGAAACAGCCGCATCGCAAGATGCTTTCAAGGCGCAGCGTGAGCGCTGGCCGTCGGCTCTTGGAAGCGGATGACGACCTCGCCAGGCTTGGCGTAGCCGAGTTTCTCGCGGGCAAGGCGTTCGACGGCCTTGGGGTCGGAGCGCTGGGCGTCGAGGCTGGCCTTGAGCTGGCGGGCGCTGTCTTCCTCGCGCTGGATGCTGGCTTCCAGTTCGAGGTTGCGCTTGCGCATCTGCTCGTTCTGCCGGAGGAGGGGCACGCAGAGGTAGCCGATGCCGAGGATGGAAGCGACGACAAGGAGGACCACCACCGCCCGGGTGAGCCTGTCCCAAATGCCGAGATCAACACTCTCGTCCTTCATCGCGTGGCCGAAGTAGAACAAACGGCTGAAGAAAACGGAAGGGGAATTTGAATTCGTTCGCCGGAAATCAGCGCCAGACGCGTCTCCATTCCTTCAGCCTGCCGTCGGGTCCGAAGGTGAGGCGCAGGAGTTGGTCCGGGTCGCGCACGCCCTCGGTGCGGACTACGCGGCCGTCGGGGAACGAGTGGTAATTGGGATTGCTCCGGCCGCGCACGACGAGCCAGTCGGCCACGCGAGTGCCATCGGCGGCTGCCGTGCTTTTTTCCGGCTGCCCCATGTCCTTCACGACGGCATCGAAAGTGTGGCTGCCCACGCGCGCGTCCCAGTCAATCTTCGGCGTTGTGGCGCAGGCGGTGGCGAGGAGGAGCAGCAGGCTGAGCAGCGGGAGGTGATGGGACATGTGTTTCATGGTGGTGTCAGGCGCGCGGGTGGGCGGCGGCGTAGGCTTGTTTCAATCGCTCGGTGGTGACGTGGGTATAGACCTGTGTAGTGACGAGGTTTTTGTGGCCGAGCAGCTCCTGCACGCTGCGCAGGTCCGCGCCGTTGTCGAGCAGGTGCGTGGCGAAGCTGTGGCGGAGCTTGTGCGGAGTGAGGCTGGCGTCGAGGCCGGCGGCGAGGAGGTAGCGCTTGAGGCGCTGCTGGACGTGCGTGGGCCGGATAGGTCCCGTGACGTCGGCGTCGACGAGGAAGACGGGCTCGTCAGCTGCTGGCGCGTGGGGCAACGACTCCCAGTAGGCGAGGATCGCGCGCAAAGCCGGCGCGCCGATGGGAATCTGGCGTTCCTTCCGGCCCTTGCCGCGCACCTGGAGGACGCGGTCGGACTGGTTCAAGTCATCGACGCGCAGGCCGCAGACTTCGCTGATGCGCAGGCCGCAGGAGTAAATCGTCTCGAGGATCGCGGCGTCGCGAAGGAAGTCTGACTTCGTGACCGGGCGTTCGCTGGTCTGGCATTCTCGCTCGAATTCGCGCATCGGAGTTTCGAGCAGCGCATTCGCTTGCGCGACGGTGACGAACTTGGGCAGGCGGCGTTCCGGTTTCGGCATCGTGACATTGCGGATGGGCGAGGCGGCGACATGGCCGCGCCGGATGAGGAATTTGTAAAACGTGCGCAGCGCGCTAAAGGTGAGGTGAATCGTCGCGCGGCTGAGTTCGCGTTGGCTGAGGTGGCGGAGGAAGCCACGGAAATCGTCGCGCTGGAGACTCGCCCACGCCGGCTGCGACAGCCGATTCGCCTCGTGCCAGCGGCGGAACTCGGCGAGCGCGTCGGAGTAGTTGCGTTGCGTGAATTCGGACGCGCCCCGGTCAGTGGCGAGATGCGTGAGGAATTGCGTGACCCAAGGGTCATCGGGTGCTTCGGTCGTGTCCGGCGCGCTCACGGGGGAAGCGTAGTTCGCAACGAGACGCTCTGCCAGCGGCGACTTGAAAGCGAAAGGCCGCCAGTGACGGCGGCCTTTCAAGTTCGATGTCTCGGAGAGTTACTTCGCGACCGGCGCGGCAGTGGCCGGCTTCGCAGCCACGGGCTTGGCCGCGTCCACCTTGGACTTCACCTCAACCTTGTCGGTGCCGGTGAGCTTGGCGGTGGCTTCGCTCAGGCGCTCGGCGATCATGCCGCTGGTGTCGCAGCCGGCGGAGATCTTCACGATCTGTCCGCCCTTCGCGATGAGGAAGTTGCTGGGCATGGTTTTCGTGTCGAAGACCTTCCAGCTATCGCCCTTGGTGTCCACGGCGTAGAGCATGTTGAGCTTCTTCTCCTTCACGTAGGCTTCGACCTTCGCATCCGGCTCGCGGAAGATGGCGAGGCTGGTCAGGCCCTGGGCCTTGTAGGCGGTGTGCAGCTCCTGAAAGTAAGGTAGCTCCTTGTCGCAGCCGAGGCAGCCGCAGGTGAGGCGCACGAGGACGGGGCCTTTGGCGGTCAGTTCGGCGAGGTTGATCTCCTTGCCGGTGGAATCCTTGATCTTGAAGTCCGGCGCGGCTTTGCCGATGGCGACTTTCTTGTCGTCCGCTTGGGCGAAGGCGATAGTGGCGACGAGGGCGAGCAGGGTAACGAGTTGTTTCATGGCTGGGAGTTTTGGTTTCTTGCGATGGAAAACCAGACCCGGCGTTGAGGCGGGCTATTCAAGCCGCTTCCCCGCAAATGTCCTTCCCGCGACCGCGTCCGCTGTGGCTCAATCCGCCTCCGATGTTCGAGTTGCTCAAGACGGATACGAGTTCCAAAGCGCGGCTGGGCCGCCTCACCACGCCACACGGGGTCATTGATACGCCGGTCTTCATGCCCGTGGGCACGCAGGGCAGCGTGAAGGCGCTCGACCCGCGCGAACTGGTCGAGATGGGCACGAAGATCATCCTCGGCAACACCTACCATCTCAGCATCCGCCCGGGGATGGACATCATTCGCGCCGCCGGCGGGCTGCACCAGTTCATCAATTGGCCGCTCCCGATCCTCACCGACAGCGGCGGCTTCCAGGTCTTCAGCCTCGCGAAGATTCGCAAGGTGCGCGAGCACGGCGTCGAGTTCCGCTCGCACCTCGACGGCTCGAAGCTCTTCCTCGGGCCGAAGGAGGCGATGGAAATTCAGCGCTACCTCGGCTCCGACATCGCGATGATCTTCGACGAATGCCCGCCGCATGACGCGCCGGCGAAGGAGCAGAAGCTCGCCGTCGAGCGCACCATCCGCTGGGCCAAGGAATGTCGTGAGCAACCGCGCGCGCCGGGCCAGCAGGTCTTCGGCATCGTGCAGGGCGGCAGCAACCCGGAGCTGCGCGAGCACTGCGCGAAGGCCATCACCGCGCTGGATTTCGACGGCTACGCCATCGGCGGCGTAAGCGTGGGCGAACCGGAACACGAGATGATGAAGGCCGTGGAGCAGGCCGAGCCGTTCCTGCCCGCGAACAAGGCGCGTTACGCGATGGGCCTGGGCACACCGGCGCAGCTCGTCGAGCTGGTCGCGCGCGGCGTGGACATGTTCGACTGCGTGCTGCCAACTCGCGTGGCGCGTGGCGGCACGGCCTTCACGCGCAAGGGCACCTACGCGATCAAGGGCGGCGCGGTGAAGGCGGACTTCGGACCGATTGAGGCGGGCTGCGACTGCTTCGCCTGCCAGCGATTCTCCCGCGCTTACATCCGGCACTTGCTGAACGTGAACGAGATTCTCGGCCTGCGCCTCGTGAGCATCCACAACAGCCACCTGTTCCTCGCCGTGATGGCGGACATGAGGCGGCACTTGGCGGCGGGAACATTCGGCGAGTTCCGTCGCGAGTTCATCGCGGGCTACGTGCCGTCGCGCAAGGTGCTGGCGGCGCGCGGTGGGGCCTGAAGGGGATTGCCTCACGCAAAGGACGCGAAGGACGCAAAGAAGACAGTCCACAGGATGAACCTTGCCGAGCCCTCAGCCCTTTGCGCCCTTCGCGTGAGACGTCTCGCTTCAACTGCCGAACGCGAACCAGTGGCGGCATTGCAGCAGCAGTGCGAAGAGCCACACCATCCACACGCCGCCGCGCAGATACAGCCAGACCGTCACCGTGCTGTGGATCGCGCGGAAGAAAACCATCACGAGCGCCACGTCCCACGTCGGTGCCGCTTTGAGGCTCTGGAGCTTCAGCGCGAAAACTAGCAGGCCGAACAGCACAACGCCGATCGCTGCCGCCTTCGCACTGGGCAGCAGCCGCACGAGGAACGCGAACGGCGCGAAGCAGAGGAAGGGTTGTTCCAGCGCGAGGTTGAAGAGGACGTGCTGCACCCACTGGCCCGGATCGCGGGGGAAGTCCGTGGGCGCGAGCTGTCTCAGCGCGGGATCGCCGAGATGGAACGAGATGGCCGCACCGCTCACGCCCAGCGCCAACGTGATGAGCCACAGCTTCTGCGGCACGCTCTTGGGAAAGACCTCGACGCGACCGTGTCGCTCCTGCCACGCAAAGACCGCCGCCCACATCACAAACGCCGACCAGCCGATGATCGCCTCATAAAACCAGACCGCGTCCGTGCGCTGGCCCCAGTGAGCGAGACGCGGGTAGCAGGCGAGTGCCGTGAGCGCAGTGCCGATGGCCGCGCGCAGGAGGACGGCGGGTTCGGTGAAGGAGCGCACGGGGGAAGAGTGATTAGTAATTAGTGGGGCCAAGCGCCGTGCCCGACTAATCACTGCCTACTAATTACTTTTCAGCACGAGTGCGCCCAGCACTTCGAGACGGCTACTTCAACCCGCTCTCAATCATCTTCTCGAAGTCAGGGCGCGCTCCCTTGGCCAGCGCCGCCGGGCCGGTCAGACGGACGAACACGCTGCCTTCGCTGCCCTCGACAATCGCGCCGAGCAGCGCAAAGCCAGCCTTCGGCGTGGGAGGCGCGCCGGGCATGCCGCTCTTGTAGGTGCCCTCGGCGGAGACGTAGGTGACCTTCACCTTGCCGACGGTTTTCTCCTCGGTCTTCGCGTTGATCTTGTCGCGGCCTTCCTCGAATTGGCCGAACCAGCGATCCACGTTCGCCTTCGTGCCGCCACTCTGCGGGCCGAAGAAGAAGAACACGACCTCGCCCGGCTCCTTCGCGTCCTTGGCCGTGACCTTGAGCTGTGCCTTGCGCATCTGCGACTGGACTTCGACCCAATCCCACGTGCCGGGGCGCTTGAAGGTGAACTCGCTGACCTTGAAAGTCTCGGGGCCGGCGGCGTGGAGCGTGGAGACGAGCCAGAGGGCGGACAGGCAGAGCAGGGCAGGGCGCAGTAGTTTCATGGGCGCTCTGGTAGCGAAGCGCACGCGTCATGGCAAGCTTCAAGCCCGACGTTTGTCGAAATTCGTTGAGACGCCTGTCACAACCGGACTGTGGCTTCGGGTGGTCTCCATGATAGGCCCTTCTTGACCTTCTCCGCGCGCGTAGTCGCCTCATCGTCGGTCAACAGTCGCTCGCAGTAGGCACCCTTTAATCCCTCTGCCTTCAAGGCCCGCACCACGTCTTCAGTCACAAAAAGGTCGCGATCAGTGAAAGCTCGTGGCCACGCCTCCTTCGTGGTGAAGAATGTGTTAGACGATTTTGGTAAAACGAGCTGGTTCATCTGACTGAAGAGTCCATGAGCGGATTCTGGGCGACCACAGCGGGCACAAATCGTCCCCTCTGACACGACCACTCCACGATTGCACTCAACCAGAGTCGTCACCCTCAGGGCGTGCCACCCGCTAGTGCCTACAGGTTTGGTTTCATACCCACTAACATCGTTGTCGCGAAGGACCTGTCGAAATCTGCCACTGACGATGAAGATGCGGTCTCTGGTGTGAGAAAAACCCCCTTCACTCGGATTGACACTGGATCGTCAAAACCCTGTTCAAAGAGCTGATACGGATCATACCTTCCGCAAGAATTGCAGCAGAGAGCCAGATAGCCCGGCTTCATTCGCACTTTCGCCTCAGGAGGGTGGCCCAAGAGTCTGTGAACCACGATTGGTATTTCTGGACTTCTTGGGCGCTTGGGCAGTTTCAGACCCACATTAAACACCACCCAGCTATCTTTTGGCTGATCCTTCTCATGGAGGCTGTAGTAGCGCATACGCAATTGGCTGTTCGTCGTCGCGGCGGGAGTGATGCCTTGAAAGTGCAGATTAGTCCTTCGGCGGTTTCACGTTGGCACCGGGGTCGTTCTTCTTGGGCCGATGCGTCTCGTATTCGCCCTTGCCGAGCTTCTTGAGGACGGTGAAGCCGGCATTGGTCGCGTCCTTCACGTTGAACTTCTTGAAAATCTTCGGTGAGTAGAAGGTGCCGAAGACCTTGCGCACGGGCTTGCGGCACGCGGGGCACTCGGTGAGCGGCTTGGCGTCGAGCGGGCGGCGCAGGGTAAACCGACC
>JBEBFV010000623.1:0-2616 GCA_040081795.1 Limisphaerales bacterium
GGCGGCGGGAATGTCGCTGGCGAGAATGCGCTTCTGCTCCAGCTCGCTGAGGAGCTGCGAAGCCCAGTTGTTGCGCGAGGCCAGCGTCTCGGCGGCGGCGCGGCGGGCTGCGGGGCTGAAGTTTTTCCACTGCGCAAAGAGCGCCTCGGTGGTGGCCGGCGCACCGAGCTGGCTGAGGCCGGCGATGGCTTCGAGCACGAGCGGCTCGGGGTTGCCGGGCGTGATGGCCTTGAGCAGCGCGTCGCGGGCCGCGTCGTTCTTGAGCTGGCGGGCGGTCTGCGCGGCCTTGATACGGTCCTCGAGCGGCACCCATTCCGCGTTCACCAGCGCAAGGCTCGCCTGCATAGCGCCAGCGTCGCCCCAGAGCGCGCCGAGTTGGCGGGCGAAGCGAGCTACGTCCTCGCGCGGGCTGGCGAGGAGCGGCTTCAGCACGACCTCGGTGGGCTTGGCGGGCTTCAGGGCCTTGCCCTTCTGGCCGTCCAAGAGGCCGTTGAGCGCGAAAGGCAGGAGCGGGTCAGTTGCGGGCAACGCGCTGAGGAAATCCAGCGCCGCGTCGAGTTTCTCTGGGGTTTGCGTGTCGCAAATACGCCGCATTGTCTTGTAAGTGAGCTGGCCGGAGAGCGGCATCGTGGCCGGGCCAATGTTGCCGAGCCATGTGAGGACAGTCTTCGGGTTGCCAGCAACTTTTGGCTCAAGCGCCATCCAAGTGAGCGCCGGAATCACAGGGTCGTTCTCAGGAGCGGACTGTTGGACTAGTCGGTTAAGGATTGAAAAAATCATCAATTCGTCGGCGACGCGCTCCGGCGGCGTATTGACTGTGAGTGAACCTGATACCAACTGCCGACAAGCAGTCGCAACGGCGAGTCGCACGGGGGCACTCGTGTCCTGAGCCAGGCGATAGAGCAGTTGCAATTCGGCCGTGCTCCCGACTTTTCTTTCACCGATGAGCCGTGCGCACCAAGTGCGAATCACTGGCTCTTTGTCCTTCGCCGCGAGCGGCAGTTGGTCGTCCGCGAGGTAGCCGGAGCTGTGCAGCGTCCAAAGCGACGCGAGGCGGGCTTCAATCGTCTTGCCCTCGGCGAATTGCTTTTGCAGCAAGCCCATCACCTTGTCGTCGCGGCGGTCGTTCAGGACGCGCTGCGCCATCTTGCGCTGCCACACATTCGCGTGCGCGAGGCGCTCGACGAGTTGGGCGGAGGTGAGCTTGCCGAAGTCCATGTCGCGCTGCGGGCGGCTGGGGACGGGCTTGCCCTTGTCGTTGCCGGTATGGACCACGCGCCAGATGCGGCCGTGCTCGCGGTCCACGCCCTCGGGGTCGGCGCGGGCGTTTTGGTAGCAGGGATACTTGTCATACCAGTCCATGATCCAGAGCGCGCCGTCGGGACCGACCTGCTGGCTCACGGGCATGAACCAGCCGTCGTTCGCGCGGATGAAGTCCTGCTTGAAGGAGCTTTTGAACGTGCTGCCGTTCGGCGTGAGCGTGTCCTGATGCACCGCGTTGTCATGGAGGTTGCCGCAGAAGATGGTGCCGTAATGCTCCGCCGGCCACTGGTCGCCGAGATAGACCTGGATGCCCGCGTAAGCCGCCATCTTGTGCCGATGGTCCACGATGCTTGGCAGCAATTGGTAGGCGTAGGGAAACATCGGCTGCCCGCCCTGCCGCACGTAGATGCCGCCGGGGGCCATGTGGAACATGTGGTCAATCACGCACGCGCTGAGGAAGGCGTTGCCCGCGCGGTCGAAGTCCACGCCCCACGGATTGCTCGTGCCGTCGGCATAGACCTCGAACTTCTTCGTCTGCACGTTGTAGCGCGCGACGGCGGCATCCATGCGCACGGCGGGAGCGTCCGGGTTCTGCGGGTCTTTCACGCTCGCCCGCGTGAACACGCCGTGGGTCATGTAGAGCTGGCCGTCCGGGCCCCACGTGAAGCCGTTCAGCAACTCGTGCCGGTCTTCGAGGCCGAAGCCCGTGAGCAAGACAGTTTGCTTGTTCGCCTTCTGAAACGCGCCGATGCCTGCGCCCGCCGGGGCGTTGGTGTCTTGCAGGAAGAGGACATGCGGCGCCTGCCCGAGGAACACGCCGCCGTGTCCCACGAGAATGCCCGTCGCCAAACTAAAACCATCGGCGAAGACCGTGACCTTGTCCGCGCGCCCGTCGCCATCGGTGTCCTCGAGAATCTTGATGCGGTCGCGGCCCTTCGTGCCGGGCTTTGCGCCGAGCGGATACTCGTAAAGCTCCACCACCCACAGCCGCCCGCGCTCGTCCCACGTCATCGCGACGGGGTTGACTACTTCCGGTTCGCTGGCGAAGAGGCGGATTTCAAAGCCCGGCGGCAGCGTGAACTTCTTCTGCGCCTCCTCCGGCGAGAGCGCAGGCGTGGTGGCCGGCGCGTGCTGGCCGGACATTTGTTTGCCCGCCGGCGCGTTCTTGTAAGTGGGGAAGCCGAGGTCCTTCTGCGGCACCTTGTAATCGGCGGCGGGGAGTGGGAAGGCCACGAGTAAAGACGCGAGCGCGACGACGACGGAACGGAACAGGTTCATAGCGGGCAGAAGTTAGGAAATGGACTGTGCGGCGGGAAGCTTCAAACGACACAGGGTAGGGCGCGCCTGTCCTCA
>JBEBFV010000207.1:0-9982 GCA_040081795.1 Limisphaerales bacterium
GCGTTCCGAGTTCCGCGTTCCGAGTTCGACCGGTTTCGACTCAGTCGAGTTCCAGTTCGCGCCCAACCCCGGCGAGCCGGCCCGCCCGCTCCGCGCCAACTCGCCGCTGGAGGCGATGGCGCGCGTGATGTTGGCCCTCACGACCGTGCTCGCGGCGGAGGACGAGATCCCCGTGCTGGTCTTCGACGAAGTGGACGCGAACGTCGGCGGCGAGACCGCGAACGCAGTCCGCGAGAAGATGCGGCAGATTGCCCGCGCGCGACAGGTGATCTGCATCACGCACCTCGCGCCCGTCGCGGCGGCGGCGCACACGCACTTCGTCGTCACCAAGCAAGTGCGCGACGGCCGCACGCTCTCGGACATCCAGCCTTTGAGCGCGAAGCAGCGCGTGGACGAACTCGCCCGCATGCTCGGCGGCCAGGGCGAAGCCGCCCGCAAGCACGCCGAGGCATTGCTCGACGGGCGCTGACGCTGGTAGAGCGCGTCTGTCCCCAGCGCGCCGGTTGAGTGCCACACAGTTCAGCGGCGCGCTGAGGACAGACGCGCCCTACCAATGCGGCAGCGAGATTCAAGGCCCGAAGTTCTACCGGCTCCCCACTCACCGTGTTATCCTCCCGCAATGAACGAAGGCGACGAACCGACGAAGCCGCCGCCGCCCCCGCGCGAGAACTGGCGCGCGCTCCTCGGCCTCGTGCTCTCCAGTGCCGTCGTTGCCAGCCTGTGCTGCCTGCCCAGCGTCGTGCTCGTCCTCTTCGGCCTCGCCTCCGTCAGCACCGCAGCCGCGCTCTCGGACAAGTTGTATTGGGGGCCGACGCGTTACGTGCTCTACGCCGTGAGCCTCGCGCTCGCCGTCGCCGGGTTGGTCCTCTACTTCCGCCGACGCGGCATCTGCACCCTCGACGCCGCGCGCCGCGAGCGGAACCGCATCGTCAACACCACCCTCCTCGTGCTGGTCGGCAGCGTGCTGACCTACCTCGTTTGGAACTACATCCTCCTCGACCTCATCGGCATCGCCGCCGGCCTGCCGTGGAAAATGCCGGGCTGGTGGCCGTTCTGAAGAGAGCATGGATCCGACCAGCGCGATGCCTTCCGGCCTCCTGCCGTGTTGCTCGCACCGAAGCGCAGTGTCGGAGTTCGGGCGAACGATCGGTGCGCTACTCGCCCGGTTCGCGCAAAGAGCTGCCAGCGAAACTCAGTTGATATTTGAAACTTTGGCAACCCTGCTTCAGGAGCCACGCATGAATGGCTCGCGCCGTTTCGGCCGGTGAAGCGAGCTGAACTCCGTGGAAAACGATCATCCCGTCCTTGCCGGTCACCACACCCATGCGCGCGGTCTCCCTGGCAAGCGAAGAGTTCGACGCATCCGTTCCTGCCGGCAGCGCACCAAGCGATGGAGCCATGGCTGCGAGATGCATCGCACGCTCGGCTTTCACCGCCGCCACTTCCTCCGGCGTGCGTTTGCCGGCGTGGCTCGTGCGGACGATGATGGCCGATACCTGTCTGAAATACTCCACCACCTCGGGAGGATGTGCTCCGAAAGCCGTGGCGGCACCCAGCACCTTGTTGGCCGACTCGGAGTATTGCTGGCGAGCCTGCGCTTCCAAATCCTTGACCGCCGCTTCATCACCCTGCTTCCGAGCACGGATCAGGCGCTCTGAAATCCCCAGCATTACCGCATTGGTGGCGATCCCAACCATCGGTTCTCGCAATTGGTAGTAGCTGGCTCGTGACCGGGCATGGGTGGTCCGCTCTTTGGGGGTCCGGGCGTCAGTCGCGGCCCATGGCGGAATGAGCCACAGAGTGGCGGGCGGGCGGAAATAATGCTGGGCCTCCCGCCGGATTTCAACGGCCTTCGGCTCATCCGGTGCCAGACACGAGAGCGTCAGGGTGGCGGCATAATTGGTCGTGCAGACAAACGCGTTCGTGTTCAGCCGCTCGGCGTCTTTCACCCAGTGTTTTCTCGCCACCTTGTCCGCTGCCGGCAGCGACAACACGAGCGACTGGCCGAAGCGCGTAAGCGAGGCGGCGTCCGGCAGCCGGTTGGACCAGACATCAAAGGCGGCGGCGGTTTCACTTGGGGTCTTCAAGGTGACGACGACCGTGACATGCTCTCCGACTGCACTGAATCCGGCACCCGCAGTTGTCTTGACCGTGTCCAAGGTCAATAGTTTTGCGCTCTGGCCCATGCGGGCGGCGGCCAGGCCCTCCTTCAAGTTGCCGTCCCGGCCAATCACGAAGAGCACGCCGAAGACGACCGCCAGCGCCATGCTGGCACCATGCACGAAGAGCAGCCCGAGCGTGGCCGCCCAATGCGGAGGCCGGGCGTTGGCCAGCTCGAAGACATTGAGTGAAAGCTGCGCGAGCAGACGGGTGTTCTGGTGTTTGGGAAACGCCCGCTTCACTTCACCGATGATCAGTCCGGCGGTGGCGGGCGGCACCGCTTGCGTGTCATCGGACACCTCCGGCAGGCCGTTCCTCCGGACAGTGGCGGCGACGCGTGCGGTGCGGTAAGCGGTGGGCAGGCTGATGAGCATCGGAATGGCGAGATAGGGCAGGACTTTCGCCTGCATGAAAACGCCGAGGGCGAACAGTCCGATCGCCGCGAGCACGCGGAAGCCCGCGTCCAGCAGCGGATGGCGGCAAAAGAGCGTCGCATGGAGCACCCAGCCGCCATCCAGCGGCAGGATGGGCAGAAGGTTGAAAGCGTTGAGCACGAGCGTTAGAAAGGCGGCCTTCATCATCAGCGGCTGGTGCAGCAGCAGCCCGGCAATGCCGATTCCGATGCCCAGCGCAATCCCCGGCACCGGCCCCATCAGCGACACGATGGCCTTCTTCCAGCCGGGAATGTTGTAGTTCCGGCCCGTGACGGCGGCCCCGAAGAAAGGGATGAAGAACATCCGCACGTTCTGATAGTTGAACATCCGCATTGCCAGGAAATGGCCCAGTTCGTGGAACAGCAGGATTGGGATCATGCCCAGCGCCAGCTCCCAGGACCATTGAGCCGAACCGGCCCCGAGGAAGATCAAGGCGGAGACGACCAAGATCACCAGCGCGTTGCCCCAGCTTGGCTTCTGCGTCTGGAGCGCCGCCATCTCGGTCAGGATTTCCGCGTGCTCGTCGCCAGTGACCGGGGGGGACGCGAGGTTGTGCTGCTGCTCTTCAGACGTCATGGGCGCGAACACCCCGCGCGCCACATGAAAATCCCGCGTGACGGCATGGTGCGCCTCAATCGCCTGCCGTAGTTCCTCCAGCGAACGGACTGGTTTGACCGACGTGCGCAGTTCCTCGCGTTCCGTCTCGCTTTGATGCTCGGCCCAGAGCTTCGCCGACGCTGCGTTCCGGCGGTGCAAGACACGGCAACGCGGCGCCGGCAGCATGTCCAGCTTGCCGGCCGAGGAGGAAACCAGAAACTGCCCGTCTGCCAGGGCGGTCAGGAACATCGGGAACAGATAAACCCGCGGCGGCTGCGGCTGGGTCCAGATGCGGTGATGAATCCGCGCCCACGCCTTCCCCGAAGCGTGGGCGAACGACGCCCAATAGATCCGCGTCTGGTGAACGCGGTCGTAAATGCTGTGGTAGAGGGGGAAACCGAAACCGAGCGTCGTAAGCTCCCCGGTCAGGGGTTGAAACCGCTCTCGAATTTCGGCCGGAATCTGATCGGCGGAAACCTCGAACGGCGTGAGGGCCTCGACGTTTGGATCGTCGGACGATCCGGGAATCCGGACGCGCAGCAGCTTCAACACCACCGCCAGCAGCAGCGCGAATGGATTCTTCGTTCCCCACCAGTATTCGCGGAGGGTTATCCGGGTGCTGTCGAGGCGGTAAAACATGAGGTCCTCAGTGTGCTTGGTGGGAGTCTTATGCCCGCCCGCCGCGCTTGCCAAGCCCTTCCGTCGATTGATGACACGGAGAGGCGGGAGCCCAGTCGGTCATCGTCAGAGACAAGCACGCCGGCTCAGTCTAACCGGCAATACGACGCCAGCCCGTGCATCCCGCCCTCGCGGCCGAAGCCGCTTTCCTTGTAGCCGCCGAAGGGCGAGGTGGGATCGAACTTGTTGTAGGTGTTCGCCCACACGACGCCGGCGCGGAGCTTGTTCACGAGCTTGAAAATCTTGCTGCCCTTGTCGGTCCACACGCCGGCGCTCAGGCCGTAGGGCGTGTTGTTCGCGCGCTCGAAGGCCTCCTCCGGCGTGCGGAACGTCATCACGCTCAGCACAGGGCCGAAGATTTCCTCCTGCGCCACGCGGTGGCTCGCGGTCACGCCGGTGAGGAAGGTCGGCGGGAACCAGTAGCCCTTCGCCGGCAGCGCACAACTGGACTGGTGCAGGTCCGCACCCTCGTCCACGCCGCTGCGCACCAGCTCGTGGATCTTCATCAACTGTGCGTGTGAGTTGATGGCGCCGATGTCGGTGTTCTTGTCGAGCGGGTTGCCGACGCGGAGGGTGGCGAGGCGGTCGCGGAGTTTCTTGATGACGGTCTTGTAGATGCCTTCCTGCACGAAGAGGCGCGAGCCGGCGCAGCAGACGTGTCCTTGGTTGAAGTAGATGGCGTTGATGATGCCTTCGATGGCCTGGTCGAGCGGAGCGTCCTCGAAGATGATGTTGGCGGCCTTGCCGCCGAGTTCGAGGGTGAGCTTCGGGGTCTTCTGTAGCGGCGCTCTGTGAGCGCCGTCGGCGATCGATAGACCGCCGCTACAGGCCCTGCCGGCGATGGCCTTCGCAATCGCCTTGCCCACTTCCGTGCTGCCGGTGAAGGCGATCTTGTCCACGTCGGGGTGGTTCACGAGCGCGCTGCCGGTCGCGCCCGCGCCGGTGACGATGTTCACCACGCCGTCGGGCAGGCCGGCCTCGGCGAAGATTTCCGCGAGGCGCAACGCGGTGAGGCTGGTGGTCTCGGCGGGCTTGAGGACGACGGTGTTGCCGCACGCGAGGGCGGGGGCGATTTTCCACGCGGCCATGAGCAGCGGGAAATTCCACGGGATGATCTGTCCCGCGACACCGAGCGGGCGCGGCGTCTTGCCGGGGAAGGCATACTTCAACTTGTCCGCCCAGCCGGCGTAGTAGAAGAAGTGCGCGGCGACCATCGGCAGGTCGAAGTCGCGGGATTCCTTGATGGGCTTGCCGCCGTCCATGGTTTCGAGCACGGCGAGTTCGCGGGCCTTCTCCTGGATGATGCGCGCGATGCGGTAGAGAAACTTGCCGCGCTCGCTGCCGGAGAGCTTGGACCAGACGCCGTCGTAGGCGGCACGGGCGGCGCGCACGGCATTGTCCACGTCCACCTCGTCCGCGAGGGCGATCTCCGTGAGCTTGTCCTCCGTGGCGGGGTTGATGGAGTCGAAGTATTTGCCCGAGTGCGGCGCGACGAACTTGCCGCCGATGAACAGCTCGTGTCGCGGCGCGACGGGGATGTATTTGAAGTCCTCGGGCGCAGGCGCGTAGTCCCACTTGGAACCGAAGTTCAGGCGGCGGTCCTTCGCGGGCACGGGCTTGGGCGTGTGGGCGACGGCGACACGGACGGGCGTGGAGCGGGCGGCCTTAGGCAGTTGCGCCATCGCGCGGGAGATGAGGGAGGCGGAACGGCGGGCAGGCTTGCGTTTGGTCGCGGCTTTCACGGGCGGGAGGCTAGCAAAGGCGGAACGGCTTGCCAGCAATTAGCCGGGATTTTCGCGTTGCCTGCGGACAGGTGCGCCCTAATCTGCCTGAGAATCCTGAGCCGTTACCAGCCATGAACCCCTTCGCTCTCGACACGGAAAGCATCCTCGGCCGCGTGGCGCAGGCCGCCGTGCCGCCGCGAGTGCCGACGGTGCGCCAGAGCCTGTTCATCGGCGGCGTGGGCTTCGGGCTGGTGGGGCTGGCGGCGTTCGCGGTTTGGGCGGTGGGCGGCAAAACTCTCACAAGGGCGGTCGGCGAACCGGGACTCTACGCCGTGTGCGCGCTGGTGTTCATCGGGCTCGCGGGGGCCGTCTTCGGGCAACTCGTCATCGGGCCGGGCGGGACGAAGCGGATTTACGGTCTGTTCACACTGGCGTTCGTCGTTTACTCGGTCGCGTGGTGCGCGGCGTGGTTTGGGCTGAGAGGCACGCTGGCGGCGGAGGTGGCGGGCGCGGTGCTGGGTTCGACGGCGATGGCGGGTGTGATGGCCTGGGGCTTTGGCGCACGGAGGGAAACTCTGCGCGTGACGGCAGTGCTCGTGCTGCTCAACGCGCTGGGCTACTTCCTTGGCGAAATCTGGTGGCGCTGGCTGCCCGGCGAGGGCGGCGCGGAATTGCTCGGCAGCCTGCTAAACCGCCCGCAGCGCGCGATGCTTGCGATGCTGGGCTGGGGCGCGGCCTACGGCGCGTTCTTCGGAGCGGGTGTGGGCTACGTGATCTTCCAATGCCAGCACGACGTGCGCGCACGGCTGAGGACTGGGATTCCGCTGAAAACCGGTGGTTGAACCATCTTCTCGGCTCCCGCTCCTGATCTTGATCCTAATCCTGCTCCGCTCCGACGAAGGGACGGGAGAAGCAGGATTAAGATTAGGATTATTAGCAGCAGAAGTTGGAATCGTCGTTTGACACCCCCGCAGCAGGGCCGTATATGTCCCGCGCCTGTTGCTAAACCCAAAACTCGAAAAAACTATGCCCATCGCAGTCGGAACCAAAGCCCCTGATTTCTCCCTCAAGTCCAAGAACGCCGCCGGCGTCAGCGACGTGAAGCTCTCCGCAAACCTCGGCACGAAGAACACCGTCATCCTCTTCTTCCCGCTCGCCTTCACCGGCGTCTGCACCACCGAGATGTGCGACATCACCGCCGGCCTTTCCGCCTACACCGGCCTCAACGCCGACGTGATCGCCATCAGCGTGGACAGCCCCTTCGCGCAGGAAGCCTGGGCGCAGAAGGAGAAGATCAGCATCACCATCGCCAGCGACCTCAACAAGAAGACCGCCGCCGACTACGGCGTGTTGCTCCCCGACCTCGCCGGCTTCGGAGCCGTCAGCGCACGCGCCGCCTTCGTCGTGGACAAGGCCGGCATTGTCCAATACAGCGAGCAGACCGCGACCGTGAAGGATCTGCCCAACTTCGCCGCCGTCAAGGAAGTCCTCGCCAAGCTCCAGTAACCCGCCGCGGCCCGGTGCCGTCCAGAACACCAACATGAAAACCTTCTCCCTCCTCTGCTCCACCGTTGCCGGACTCGCCCTCACCGGCCTGACCGCCGCCGCAGCCGACCTCAAGGCCGGCGACACCGCCCCCGACTTCAAGCTCCAAGGCAGCGACGGCAAGACTTACAGCCTCGCCGAGTTCAAAGGCAAGAAAGCCGTCGTCATCGCATGGTTCCCGAAAGCCTTCACCGGCGGCTGCACTGCTGAGTGCAAGGCCATGCGCGCCGACGGCGCGGCCATCCGCAAGTTCGACGTGGCCTACTTCACCGCCAGCGTGGACTCGGTGGACGGCGAGAAGGGCAACGCAGCCTTCGCCAAGTCCCTCGACCTCGACTACGCCATCCTGAGCGACCCGAAGAAAGACACGGCCAAAGCCCTCGGCGTGCTGAATGAAAAAGGCATGGCCTCCCGCTGGACCTACTACATTGGCAAGGACGGCAAGATCCTGTTTGTGGACAAGGCCGTGAAGCCCGCCACCCACGCGACGGACATTGCCGCCAAGCTCAAGGAACTCGGCGTGGCGGAGAAGAAGTAGGCCTCCCCAACGATTCTCTACATCCCCGTCCTCGCGAGAGGGCGGGGATTTTTACTGGAGCGCCGGGTCGGAGACCGGCGCTCCATTGACCACTACTTCTTCAGCTCCGCCGGCACCGGCAGAAAGCTCTTGAAGCTGATGCCCTCCGGCGTTCCGGTGGTGGCCTGGACGGTGTAGCCAAAGTATTTCGCAATCGCCTCGAACGGCGGGAGCAGCGAGAAGTCCACGAGGTTCTTGAGCGGCTGGAGCGCCGGCATCGCTGCACCGCCTCCGGGCAGAGGCGAGGCAAACATTTTCTCCAGCGCGCCGGGGTCTTTCTTCAGCGAGTCCATCAGCAGGCGCAGGGTCTCGCTCTGGTTCTCATAGGCAAACCAGCCGGTGTTGAACCCGCCGACCTTCTGCGCGGCCTCGGCCAGGCCGGACACTCCGCTCAACGGCTTGCCATGCGCCTCGCCTCGGAGCGCCTCCTCCAGCATCGCGACATCCGTGGACACCGCGAGGTAGCCGCCGGTCGTGGAGAAACTCATCTGGCCGCCACCGCCCGCCGTCGGCAGCCCCGGAATCCCGCTGAGGCTGTAAATCTTCCGGCCCAGAAACTCGCGCTCCTTCGGCGGCAGCGGGTTGATTGTGAGCAACGCCTGCAACAGCGCCTCGGGCTTCGGCGAGCCGACGAGGAACAGCGTGGGCGGCGAGCCAAGGTCGACCACGGCCGTCCCGCGTGGAGCCTTCTGGATCGTGACGAAGTCCGCGCCCAAGTTTCCAAAGACCTGCTTGCGCAGGTCGAAATTCGGGTCCTTGTCCTTGCCCACGTTCTCGATCATCAGCGTGAGGATGCCCGCCATCTGCGGGTTGAGATCGGTGACGACGCGTTCGAGCGCCGCGAAAGCCTTCTGCCCGTCAAGCCGGATGCGCGTGAACTTCGCCACGTCACCGCCGACGCTGGGCAACGGCCCGGCCTCCTTTGGCTCGGGCGTGAGCAGGCTCACCAGCCCTTTGCGCCGCGCCTGCGGAGCCTGGACGAACAGTTCGACTTGCGTGCCCTCGGGTGCCTGACGCGCGGCTAACACAACTCCATCCAAGCCGCCAAGGCCCAGCGCGTCCAGGATGCGCGCGGGCGAAACTCCGAGCGGGTTTGCGCCCGCTTCCGGCACGGGCATCTTCGCCAGCACGGCGGTGAACGCCTTGATGTTGACCCAGCCAAACGCGTGCGAGTCGCGACCGACCGTGCTGCGGGCGCGCTCGAACTCTGGCGTCTCGTCCAGCCCCGCGCCCGCGCCGTCCTGCCGCGCGAGGATTTTCTCCAGCGCTTTCGAGCTCTCGCTGATAAGCAGCAGCGAGCCGGACTGGCCGACGTAGGGCTGCGACTTCTTCTTGGAACCATCATCGCCGTCCTTCGCCATCGTCCGCGCAAACTTCACCCCGCGCACGGTCTCGCGCTGGATGGTCTTGCCCGCGTCGGCGTCGCGCTTCTCGCAACGCTCGATGAAGTCGCGGAGCTGCTTGCCCTTGTCCTTCACATCGAGGAAAACTGCGACATCCGGCCCCGAGCCGGCCTCGCCCTGCCAGTCGCCGCGCAAGACCGCGAACGTCACCTGTCCGCCGACGAGCGGCTTGAACTCCGCCCAGTCCTTTTCAAAGTCCTTCTCCTTCTCACCAATCAACTCGCGCAGTTTCAGCTCGAACTTCTCGGTGAACTGCTTCATCGCCGGGTCGCGCCAGAGCCGGGCAAAGGGAATGTCCTTCGCGCCGGCGGCTGCCATGTCCCAGTCCGGAATTGTCAGCACGACGAGCGTGTCGGCGGGCAAGAGTTTCTCCGCTGGCGGCACGGCGGCGGTGCCCGGAAGCACGAGTGCCAAGGCGAGGGCGGCGACGAGGCGGACGGAGTTGAGTTTCATGTGGCGGGAGTTTGAGGGGCGACGCGGCGCCTGCGGTAGAGAACCCGCGAGGGTGGCACTGGGTTTCAGGTTGTTCTGCGTGCCGGGGTTGTAGGGGGTAGCCGTCCCCTTGGCAAGCCATGTGGCGGCATCCGTCGCCTGAATTTTCCGATGTGCAATGCCCGACGGTGGCATCCGCCGGGGAGGAGGCATGGCAGGAAACGGCAGAGGAGATTCCTGCCTACCCAGCGCGAGGGAGAATCGTTCGCCTCAGGTCAGGCTCCCTCCTGCTCCTGATCCCAATCTTGCTCCACTCCACTTCCGCCGGGAACAGGATTAAGATCGGGATTATAAGCAGGAGTTCGATGAAGTCCGCACGGGCCTCACCGCACCACCACCGCCGGTTCCCACACGTTCGGGTTCTTCGAGGGC
>JBEBFV010000624.1:0-2604 GCA_040081795.1 Limisphaerales bacterium
CCGGCCTTCGGCCACCTTCTCCCCTCGCTCCGCGAAGGGAGAAGGCGAACTTCCGGCAGCCACTGTTGAATCCACCGGTTTTCATGGTCAGAGAGAGTCGCCGGCGTGCTGCTTCGCGCCGCGCGCATCACTTCGCGAACGTCCTCACCTTCGCGACGAGCGCCTTCAGTTCGTCGTCGGAGAGCACGGCTTTGAAGGGCTTCATCTTCTCCTTGCCCTTGTCAGTCACGCCGTCCTTGAGGCGTTGGAGCATTTGCTCGTCGGTGAACTGCTTTTGATAAGCCCCGTCAGTGAGGTCTTTCGCGCCGGCCATGCGGCCCGCCTTGGTCTTGGCGGTGCCGTCCGCGCCGTGGCAGGAGCCGCAGTGCTTGGTCCAGTTCTCCGCGACATCGGCGGCGCGCAGGGTTGGGGTTCCGACCAGCAACAGGGCTGCGGTCACGAGTGGGAGCGTTTGGGTTTTCATAGGATGGATGGGTTGATTCAGAAACGGTAGGTGATGGTGGAGAAGACGAGATGCGCGTCGTAGTTGTCGAATCCGCCGGAGGTTTCGTCGCGGTGGCGGAAGTAGCCGTAGCTCAACGAGCCACGGACGGTCTTGCTGAAGTTGCGGATGAGCCCGACGTTGACGGTGTGGTCGTTGGCGCTGGTGCCGTAGGGCATGCTGACGCCGGAGTTGTTGATGAAGTTGTTGGCGCGGTAATAGAAGTAGTTCGCCTGCAAGTCCGTCTTGTCGTCCACGATGAACGTCACCCCAGCGGTGGTCTGCCAGTAGTCGTTGCGCGAGTCGGCGACGTTGGCGGTGATCCCGCTGGCGGGCGTCGTCGTGCTGTCCAGCGCGTAGCTGAAACTGCCTTGCATCAACAGGCGTGACCACGGTGCCCAGGTGAGATTCTGGCTGACGATGTGGGCAGTGGTCTTTCCGCTTTCCACGGTCCCCAAGTTGTCACCGCGCGTGTTGATGGTGGAGATTTGATAATCGTAGCGCGTCACGGACGTGATGTTGGGCAGCGGACGCCAGGTGGCGCGCAGGTTCAGATCGTCCGTTTGGAAGCTGTGGTCTCGGATGAACGCGGGGTAGCGATTGGCGCTGCCGCCGGGGAGCGGCAGGACCGCGTTCGAGGTCGAGTCAACGAGGTGCGTGTAATCGTTCTCGGCGATCTTGTGATAGAATTGCCCCGAGAAGTGCAGCCGTCGCAGCGGATACCAGTTGGCCCCGATGGTGTATTTCTGCGTGAAGCGCTCCGACTCGGTGTTTCGGGTGATGACGGGGATGCTCTGCTCGCGCAAGTAGCCGTCGCTTTCGGACCATTCACCGCGAGCGTAGAGCACCCAGTTGGTAAAGCCGGTGAAGCGGGCTTCCAACGCCTCGGAAACAGTCAGGAAGCCGCTCTGCACCGAGGTGATGCCCGTGGGCACGTTCGCCACGGAATATTGGGAGCTGTCGCCAGTATCAATCTTCTCGGCGCGAAGCGAAGGGACGATCACGAAATCCGGCCACGGCTCCATGCGCAGGGAGAGATTCATCACATACTGCTCCACGATCGAACCGCCGGAGAGGCTGGTGTAGCCGCTGTCCACGTAGGCCGGCGAGTAAGGCGCATCGAAGGCCGCCCCATAAATCCGGCTCCCGCCGATGTCTGTGTCCATCCGCGTGTAGGAATAACCGCTGGTCAGCAAGGTCTGGTCATTGAGCCGCGTCTCGGTGAACGCGCGGACGTTGAACATGTCCGACTCGAACACGTCGCGCTGCGTGACATACCGGTTGCCTACTCCTGCGGCTTCGGGAGTCCGCCGCTCCTTGAACTTGTTGTCCGTCTCCGCCAGGTCCAGCCGTAAGCCAATGCCGAAGTCCGACCGGCCAACCGTGTGCTTCAAGTCAGCCAGCACGCGGTTCCTGATTTCATCAAGCTCCCGGAAGCTGGGCACCATCCCGCGGTTGACGCCGCCTTGGACCGAGTCGCCCCAGATGAGCGAGTCCTTCGTGCCCTTGCGATATTCGCGAGACAGCTTCAGCGTCAGCATCGGCCCGTCCGGCGGGGTCAGTCCGCCTTCGATCCAGATTTCACCGCGGTTCAGGCTCAACTCGTCGCTGCCAAACGAAATGGCCGAGCCGGTGGCGGGAACGTAACCGGCGCTGCCGTCATACCAAGTCTTGAACTGGCGAAACCCGGCGCGGAGAAAGCCCCGGTCGGGGTCCACCACCTGGAGCTTCACCGAGTAATCCTCCCCGCCATACATGGCCCGCCCATCCAGCTCCAACGTCCCCTTTTGCCCGAACATCAACTCGTAGTGGAAGTCCTGCAATCCGCCGAGCACGCCCTGCTTCCGGCCCCAACGCTCCTGAAATTGCGCGCGGTTGCCGCTGGTGGACACGCCGCCGGCCCCGACCGTAATCCAGTTGACCGGCTCTTCGTTGGGATCGGCCTCGGCCGCCTTCTTCGGTTCGGCAACCTTGTTGGTCGCCGCCGTCTGCGCCGACGCGGGCGGAAGCAGTGACAGCGCGAGCGCGAACAGGAGCGCGGCCTTCAGGCCGCAGAACCGTCCGGCATGGCGGCGAGACGTTCCGAGGCCCGCGCGAGAATTCCCACTTGCTGCGGCCTGAAG
>JBEBFV010000625.1:0-2602 GCA_040081795.1 Limisphaerales bacterium
GTGCCGCCGACTTCTGCGGACACCGATGGCTCCGGCGCGTCCTCGACCATCGCCTTCACGAACTCGGGCGCGTTCTTGGTCAGGTAGCTTGAGCCGTGAGTGAGGTTGCCGCCCTGATGACCGGCGATGATGAGCAGCACGATGTTGAGGAACAGCAGGACGCGGTAGCCTCCGCGCAGCAGGCGGTTCAGCGAGGCGTCTGTGCCTGCGTGGTAGCCGAGCCACTGGAGGATGAACGTCACCACCGTGAGCACGCCGACGGCGACGCCGTAGTTCCGGTGCGAGCCGAGCATCTTCGCGTCGTATTCCGCGCCGGTCGCGCGCATCAGGCCCAGGACGATGGCCAGCAGCGTGGTGGCGACGCTCAGGCCGAGCATCAACGTGATGACCTGCTGCACCTCGGTCTTTCGCCGCCAGAGATAATAGAGGTCCACGAGGAACGCCATCGTCACGAAGCCGATGGGGAAGTGGAGGATCACGGAGTGGAACGGGCCGAGAAAGGGCCGCCATTGAAATATCCCCCCGCCCTCCGCCGCGAAGGCTGGCGGGAGGAGCCCGCCTGCGCCGAAGAATGCCACCGCCAACCAGACTGACGCTTGCAACTGATTACGATTTGTTCTCATGCCATGGTCGCCCGTTCCGGCACCACGCCGGGCCACGGGGCTTGAAGCGAGGATTGACCGAGTGCGCGAACTGGGAACCCTTCCGATTTTGTCCAAGTCACCGCCAAGGTTGGCACCTCAGCGGACGAGACGCTGCGTTTGGGGAGCGGCCGTGCAGAGCGCTGTCACCGCGAGCGCGCCAAACGCGGAGGGCTTCGCCTTTGCTGGCTTGAGCAGATGTGCTTCACGGTGAGCGCAAGCAACTGATGAGAAGTAAGTGGGCGGGTGACTTGTCTCCAGTCCTTGAAGAATACAGCAAAGACCCGTCTAGGCATAAAAGCCATGACTCTGTAAATACAAAGCCATGACAAAGAATGGCTTTTGGCCGCAAGCAATCACCCGCAGGAGAATTGGCGGTCAGTCGTCCCGGTGGGCCACCAAGCAAGCGGGCACGGCCGCCCTGCAGCCGCGCGTGGAAAGCCCCCCTGCGGTCTTTTCCCACCGGAGCGGCCTGGGCCTATTTGTGCTTCTGGCGCTCCTGGGTCTTGTTGCGAGAAACGTCTCTGCCGCCACCCCGCCCGCGAACTGGACCTCCGGCCACAAGAAGGTGCTCATCATCCCGGTGCGTTTCATGGATCAGACTGGGCCCTCGGACGTGCCGAGCGCGAGCGGCTATTTGTCCGGCTGGGGGAACATCACCAATGGCACCACGGGTGCCGCCATCAACGATTTCTACCAGCGCGCTTCCTACGGTCGGCTCTCGATGGAGTTCACGGTGCTGCCGGAAATCAACTTGGGCGTGAGCTACACAACTTACAACGCGACCTACGGGACGAGCGGCCTCTCCAAGTTCGCCGCTTGGGACGAACCCGGGTCCTTTGCCGATGATGTGCGGGCGAAGGCCCGGCAGGTCGGCCAGGCGCTCGGTCAACTCGCGCTCTACGACTCGGACAACTACGACCTCGACTTTCTCTTCTGCGGCTTCATCCCTGGCCAAGGCACACTCGCCTCGGGCCGCGCGCACGGCAAAGGCATCTTCGGCACGACGAGCCTCGCGCTGGCGCACGAGTTTGGCCACAACTTCGGCCTCCAGCATGCGAATGGCATTTCGCGCAGCACCTATCACTCGCCCGTCAGGGGCGGCACGTTCTTCACCGACACTTACGGCGACGTGTTCGACCTGATGGGCTGGAAGAACACGACGCCCATCCCGCTCGTGCCAGACCGCGATGTGAACCCGTATTGGAAATGGCAGATGGGTTGGCTGCCGGACAGCAACATCTCGACGCCCGCGGTGTCGGGCACATATCGCATCCACGCGTTCGACCAGCCGACACTCGAAGCGGGGAAAAGCTACGCGCTGCGCGTCGTGCGCGATCCGAGCCGTGTTTACTGGTTCAGCTACCGCGCGGGCATCACGAACCCGGAAAGCATCTGGTCGAACAACGGCCTTGAAGTCCGCATCGGCGGCGAGTCCATCCCGGCTACTGGAGGGCACACGACGTTGCTCGACATGACGCCCGGCAGCCGGGGTCTGGCGAACATCCCGGGCGTCACAAACAACCCTTACGCCACACTCTACGATGCCCCTCTCGCCATGGGTCGCACCTATTCCGACAACGAAGCAAACCTCCACGTCACGCCGGTCAAAAAGGGCGGCACCGCGCCCGAATCTCTGGATGTCGTGCTGAACTATGGCCCGTTCCTCGGCAACGTGCCCCCCACCGCATCCATCTCGCCCGCGTCCGTCACGATTGCAGCGGGCGTGGCGCAGACATTCACCGGCACCGCCTCCGACGCGAATGGCGACGCTCTCAGTTACTACTGGGAATTCGACGACCCCGACGCGCTCGGCGGCACCACCGCGCTGCGGACCATCAGTGGCGTGGTGAAGGACGAGAACGGCAACCCGCTCGCCGGCGCGGTGGTGAACAATTACAAGGGCGGCACCCCCAACCTCGTTCGCTACGGCGCAACGAACTTCATCGGCTCCAGCGAGA
>JBEBFV010000208.1:0-9968 GCA_040081795.1 Limisphaerales bacterium
GTTCGTGACTATCCGCACACCGTTTGGTTGCTGCTCTACGTCGCTATCCAGCTTTGGCCTTCCCTCCTCCGAACGCGCAAAGCCGGCTTGGAAGCCGGCGCTCCATCTGCATCGGTCCGTTCCAGCTCGATCTCCAACATTGTTCAACCCTCCTCACCGATCCCCGCGCGGGTCGAAGGCGTCGCGCAAGCCATCGCCGAAGAAGTTCAGCGCGAGCAGCGTGCTCACCAGCACCGTGCAGGGGAAGACCAGCAGCCACCAGTAGATGCGGATGGGATTGATCTGCGCCGCGCCATCCGCGATGAGCGAGCCGAGGCTCGCCTGCGGCGGCTGGATGCCCAGGCCGAGGTAGCTCAGGAACGACTCGTAGAGGATGATGGCCGGCACCAGCAGCATGAGATACACGATGATGATGCCGGTGATGTTCGGCATGATGTGGCGGAAGAGGATTTGCGTGTGCGTCGCGCCCAGCGCGCGGCTGGCGTCCACGAACTGCCGCGTGCGCAGCGACAGCACCTGCCCGCGCACGATGCGCGCCATCGTGAGCCACGACACTGCGCCGAGGCCGACAAAGAGGCCGACGAACTTCGCCGTGTCGCGCATCGTCACCGTGAGCTTCCCGGCGGACTGCAACTTGTCGAGCGCGCCGTGCAGCGTGGTGATGAGCACGATGACGAAGATGATGCTCGGCAGCGAATAGAGCACGTCCACTACACGCATCAGCCAACTGTCCCAGCGCCCACCCAAGTAACCTGCCGCCGCGCCCCACAGCACGCCAATGACGAGGCTCACGCACGCGCCCACTGCCCCGACCAGCAGCGACACCCGTGCCCCGTAAATCACCCGGCTGAAAATATCCCGCCCGTGGATGTCCGTGCCGAACCAGTGCTTGCCCGTCGGCGATGCGAAGAGTTCAGGAGAGTGCTCGTTCGGCGTGTGCAAGCCGGCGGAGAGAAACCCCGGCATCGCCTTCGCCACCGTGGGCGATGACAGCACCGGCCAAAGCAGAATCACGCCGAGCAGCGCCACGAGCAGCACGCCGCACGCGGAGGCGAACTTGTTGCTTCTGAAACGCCGCCACGCCCGCTGGTTCGGACTGAGTGACTCGCTGACCGCTGTCTGCTGACCGCTGACCGCTGCTCCCTCACTCATACTTTACCCTCCTGTCCAGATAGCTGTAGCCCACGTCCACGAGCAGGTTCAGCACGAGCAGTAGCGTCGCGTAGAGCAGCACGAGGCCAATGACCATCGGGTAGTCGCGGTTCAACGAGCTGTTCACCATGAACACGCCCACGCCCGGAATCTGAAACAGGTTCTCCACGATGAACGACCCCGTGAGCAAGTCCGCGAGCAGCGGCCCCGAATAGGACACCACCGGCAGGATGGCGATGCGCAGCGCGTGCTTGAGCAGGACGGTCGTGTCGTCGAGGCCCTTGGCGCGAGCGGTGACGATGTATTGCTCGTGCAACGTCGTGAGCATCCCCTCTCGCATGAGCCGGGCGACGCGGCCGGAAAAGTAGAGGCCCAGCGTGAGCGTCGGCAGGATGACGTGCGCCGGCGAGGTCCACAGCGCCACCGGCAGCAGCCGCCATTGAATCGCCAGGCCCATGACTAGCAACGGCCCGACCACCAGCGCCGGCACGCACACCGCGAGTATCGCGAGGAAGCTTCCGGTGTAATCGCCCCACTGCCCGCGCCGCGCCGCCGACCAGAAGCCCAGCGGAATCCCGATGCCCAGCGACAGCGCGAAGGCCATCCCGCCAAGCGCAACCGACACCGGCAACCCCTGCGCGATGATGTCTGTGACCGTGTGGTTGCGATACTTGAAGGACGGCCCAAAGTCGCCTTGCAGCACGCCGCCGATGTAGCGGAGGTATTGCTGCCACCACGGCTCGTCGAGGTGATACTTGGCCTCGATGGCGCGCTTGATTTCCACCGTGGCCGGCGCGCGCTCCTTGTCGAACGGCCCGCCAGGCGCGAGCTTCAGCAGCGCAAACGCCAGCACGCTGATGAGCAGCAGCAGCGGCAGCAGGAAGGCGAGGCGTTTGGCGAAATACATTCGGTTGCGAGACGCACTGTTCCTACCGCCCGGTCTCGTCTCCGACAATGGGCAATTTGTCCGGCCAACGAAAAACCGGCAGGCCATCGCTGGCCTGCCGGTTGCGAAACGGGTTTGTCCGTGAAGTGCGTTAGCGGTCTTCGGCGGCGTCGAACGCGTGCTGGAGCGCGACGAGGTCTTCGCCGGGCTTGAGCGCGTCGAGGATCTTCTGCTCTTCCTTGAGCTGCTCAGGGCTGTAGTTCGCGGCCTTCACGGACAGGCCGATGCGGCGCTCTGCGCGGTCGATCTTCACGACGCGCGCAGTCACTTCCTGGCCTACGGTGAGCACGTTCTTGATCTTGTCCACGCGATCCTCGCTGATCTGGCTGATGTGGACGAGGCCGTCAATGTCGTGCGCCAGGCCGATGAACGCGCCGAAGCTGGCGAGCTTGGTGACCTTGCCGGTGACGAGGTCGCCGACCTTGTAGAACTGGTCGATGCCAGCCCACGGATCGGTGCCCAGTTGTTTCATGCCCAGCGAAATGCGCTGGTTGACCTTGTCGATCTCGAGCACGACCGCCTCGACCTCGTCGCCCTTCTGGAAGACTTCGGAGGGGTGGTTGATCTTGCGCGTCCACGAGATGTCGGACACATGCACCATGCCGTCGAGACCCTCTTCGAGTTCGACGAAGGCACCGTAGCTGGTGAGGTTGCGGACCTTGCCCTTGATCTTGGTGCCGGGGGGATACTTGCCTTGGGCCTGCTCCCACGGGTTGGATTCAAGCTGGCGGATGCCGAGCGAGATTTTCTGCTCGTCGCGGTTGATGCCGAGGACAACGGCCTCGACTTCCTGGCCGGGCTTGAGCACGTCCGAGGGTTTGGCGATGCGCTTGGTCCAGGACAGCTCGGTGACGTGGACGAGACCTTCGACGCCGGGTTCCAGCTCGATGAACGCGCCGTAGGCGACGAGGTTGACGACCTTGCCCTTGACCTTGGTGCCGACGGGGAACTTGCTCTCGATGGCTTCCCACGGGTTCTGGAGCTTCTGCTTGAGGCCGAGGCTGACGCGTTCCTTCTCCTTGTTCACGTCGAGCACGACCACGTCAATCTCCTGGCCGACTTTGAGGATCTCGCTCGGGTGGCCGATGCGGCCCCAGCTCATGTCGGTGATGTGCAGCAGGCCGTCCAGGCCGTTGAGGTCAATGAACGCGCCGAAGTCGGTGATGTTCTTGACGGTGCCCTTGCGGATGTCGCCGGGCGTCATCTCGCCGAGGAGCTTGCCACGGCGCTCGGAGCGCTCGGCCTCGATCAGCTCGCGGCGGGAGAGGACGACGTTGCGGCGGTCCTCGTTGATCTTGACGACCTTGAAATCGTAGCTGTTGCCCAGCATCGGGGTCAGGTTCTTGGGCGGGATGATGTCAATCTGCGACGCGGGCAGGAACGCCTCGACGCCGATGTGGACGATGAGGCCGCCCTTGACGATGGCCTTGACCTTGCCGGAGACGGTGCCGCCCTCCTGGCAGATGGTGCGGATGCGGTCCCAGTTCTTCTTAAATTCGGCCTGCTCGTGGGAGAGAATGACCATGCCCTCCTTGTCCTCGAGCTTCTCGATGAGCACATCAATCTCGTCGCCGACCTTGATGGCCTCGGGTTCGAGGAACTCCCCGCGGGAGACGACGCCTTCGGACTTGTAACCGATGTCCACGAGGACTTCCTTGTTACGGACTTCGAGGACGATACCTTTGACAATTTCACCTGCGGCGAAGCGCTTGGAGCTCGCGCGCATGGCTTCTTCCATGGTTAGCATACTTACTGTGTGTGACTGCGGGAGACTAGGCGGGCGAAGGCCCGACGAAGAATCCATTGCCTAACGACCGACGTTGCAGGGCAACGGAGGTTAAGGGTTAGGTTGCGTTGTTGACCGACGTTTCTCAGCCTCAATGAATCGCCGCACTCACGGCGTCCAGGCGGGGCGGACAGTAGCGGCAGGGCGGCGGGTGGCAAGGGGTATTTAGACCGCCCCTGCTCTTAATCCTCTGCGTTTTCGGGCCGGAGCAGGATGAAGATTACGAGCAAGAGTAAGAGTAGAACCGAGGCTTGCACGAAATCTCCTGTTGCCATTCCGACCGCGGCTCGTGTAGAAGCCCGCGCTATCGCATGGGCAAAGCACTTATCATCGCGGAAAAACCTTCGGTCGCAGGCGACATCGCCAAGGCACTCGGTGGCTTCACCAAGGACAAGTCCGGCGAGTTCTACGAAAGCCCGACGCACGTCATCTCGTCGGCGGTCGGCCACCTTCTCGAACTCGTCGTGCCCGAGCAGCACGACGTCAAGAAGGGCAAGTGGACGTTCAAGCATCTGCCCCATCTGCCGCCGGAGTTTGGCCTGCGGCCCATCGAACGCTCCGCCGACCGCCTGAAAGTCCTTCAGCGCCTCCTCAAGCGGAAGGATGTGGACGCCGTCATCAACGCCTGCGACGCCGGGCGCGAGGGCGAACTCATCTTCCGCCGCATCACGGACTACACGAAGGCCAAGCAGCCCATCCAGCGTCTCTGGCTCCAGTCCATGACCGCCGGCGCCATCCGGGACGGCTTTGCGCAACTCCGCACGGACGCCTCGATGCGTCCGCTCGCCGACGCCGCCGAGAGTCGCGCCGAGGCCGACTGGCTCATCGGCATCAACGGCACGCGGGCGATGACCGCGTTCAACAACAAGACCGGCGGCTTCAACCTCACGACCGTCGGGCGCGTGCAGACACCCACGCTGGCCATCCTCGTCGAGCGCGAGGCGAAGATTCGCAAGTTCGTCGCGCGTGATTACTGGGAAGTGCTCGGCACCTTCGACGCGAAGGCCGGCCAATACGAAGGCCGCTGGTTCGACGAGAAGTTTCAGAAGAACACGGCCAAGGACGCCGACGCCGAAATCAAGGCCGAGCGTCTCTGGACGAAGGCCGAGGCCGACGCGCTCGCCGCAAAGTGTCTTGGCAAGCCGGGCATCGTCACCGAGGAGAGCAAGCCCAGCACGCAGCTTTCGCCCGGCCTCTACGACCTCACCACGCTCCAGCGCGAGGCGAACGGCCGCTTCGGCTTCAGCGCGAAGAACACGCTCGGTCTCGCGCAGGCGCTCTACGAGAAGCACAAAGTCCTCACCTACCCGCGCACCGACGCCCGCGCGCTGCCGGAGGATTACATCCCCACGGTGAAGAAGACGCTCGACTCGTTGCGCGACCTCGCCGGCTACAGCGGCCCTGCCGAGAAGATTCTCACGAGCGACTGGGTGCGCCCGAACAAGCGCATCTTCAACAACGCGAAAATCTCCGACCACTTCGCCATCATCCCGACCGGCGTGCTGCCCAAGGGCCTCTCGGAGCCGGAGCAGAAACTCTACGACCTCGTCACGCGCCGCTTCCTCGCCGTGTTCTTCCCGGCGGCGGAATACATGGAGACCGTCCGCATCACGCGCGTCGAGGGCGAGCCGTTCAAGAGCGCCGGCAAGGTGCTCGTGAAGGCCGGCTGGCTCGAAGTCTATGGCAAGGAAGCCGCCGGCGACGACGATGCGCCCAGCCTCGTGCCCGTCCAGCAGGGCGAGTCGGTGAAGACCGCGAACGTCGAGGTGAAAGGCAGCCAGACCAAGCCCCCGGCGCGCTACACAGAGGCCACGCTGCTCGGCGCGATGGAAGGCGCGGGCAAGCTCGTCGAGGACGAGGAACTGCGCGAGGCCATGAGCGAACGCGGCCTCGGCACGCCCGCCACGCGCGCGGCCACCATCGAGGGTTTGATTTACGAGCAATACGTCCACCGCAACCAGCGCGAGCTGGTGCCGAGCGCGAAGGCCTTCACGCTCATGGCGCTGCTCAACGGCCTGAGCATCCCCGAGCTGACCAAGCCCGAGCTGACCGGCGACTGGGAGTTCAAGCTCCGCCAGATGCAGCGTGGCCACCTCGGGCGCAACGAGTTCATGGCCGAGATTCGCACGCTGACAGAGCGCATCGTCGGCCAGACGAAGGCCTACGAGCACGACACCATTCCCGGCGACTTCGGCAAGCTCACCGTTCCCTGCCCCAAGTGCGGCGGCGAAATCCACGAGAACTACAAAAAGTTCCAGTGCCAGAAGTGCGAGTGGAACATGTGGAAGACCATCCTCGGCCGCGCCTTCGAGCTGGAGGAAGTGGAGACGCTCCTGCGCGAGAAGCAGGTCGGGCCGCTCCAGGGCTTCCGCAGCAAGCAGGGTTTCCCGTTTGCCGCCGTGATGAAGCTCTCGCCCGAGGGCGAGGCGAAGTTCGACTTCGGCAACGACCAGAAGGACGAGGAGAACGCCGCGCCCGTGGACTTCACCGGCAAGGAGCCGCTCGGCCAGTGCCCCAAGTGCAAGGAAGGCCGCGTCTTCGAGAACGGCATGAACTACGTCTGCGAGCGCGCGACCGGCGCGGACCGCAAGTGCGACTTCCGCACCGGCGCCATCATCCTCCAGCAGCCCATCGAGAAGCCGCAAATCGTGAAGCTGCTCGCGGAGGGCAAGACGGATTTGCTGAAAGGCTTCGTGTCGAAGAAGACCGGCCGCAAGTTCGAGGCGTTCCTGAAGTTCGACGGCGCGAAGGTCAGCTTCGAGTTCGCGCCGCGCGTGCGGAAGTTCCCGGCCAAGGGCGCGAAGGCCGACGCCACGCCCGCCGTGAAGCTCGACTTCACCGGCCAGGAGCCGCTGGGCAAATGCCCCAAGTGCAAGGGCAACGTCTTCGAGGGGCCAGAGACCTGGCTCTGCGAGCGCAGCCAGCTCGACGCGAAGAAATGCACCTTCAAGACCGGCAAGGTGGTGCTGCAACAGCCCGTGGACCGCGAGCAGGTGAAGAAACTCCTCGCCACCGGCAAGACCGACCTCCTCACGCAGTTCATCAGCAAGGCCGGCAAGCCCTTCCCCGCCCACCTCAAGCTGGCGGAGCGGGGGAAGGTGGAGTTTGAGTTTCCGGAGCGGTAGGCGAGCAGGTCAAACTTGGACCCACCATGAGAAAGCTCGAAGACCTCATGAACTGGATGACAGACATGGATTGGGGTTGGTGGCCCGTGCTCTCGATGCGCCCACCGAAGGACGGGGACATGGACAATCGCGTGCTGCTGAAGATTTCGCCAATCTTCGGTTCAGTTGCGGGTCTGATTCTCTACTTTTTGCGACCGCCTCCGTTTGGAGTGGAATTCAAACTGGAGGTCATGGCCTTTTTCGTTTTGGCAGGGTGGGTCGCGTTTTACGCCCTCTACAAGGTGACTTTTGCTTACTTTTGGAATTGTCGAGCGGGCCGTCTCAGGAGCGCAGCCGCTGAAAATGCGGCTATGGCGCAACTGACGTTGTTCGCGATCACGTTCACGCTCGGGAGCGCAGCCACTCAAAGTGCGGTTGTGGCACCACTATACTCAGCCCCGACGGACCCGCCGCTCGCTTCGTAGTCGGAACCTTCAGGTTGCGCGTCCCTCGCGCCGTTCCCCGCACCGGCTGAAATCGGCAGTCGGGCGGGCAGTGCCCGAACGCCGTGAAATGGTTGGACTTGTGAGCAGCACGCCAGCAGAGCCTGTTTGAATGCCTGAACTGAGAGGAACCCTGGTTCTATTGTATCCAACCGGCGGACCCAGCTAGGCGTGAGGTGAGCGGGGTGAGAAGCTTGGGTGGATGAAACGAAAAGCTTCCCGGCTGGCCGAAGTGCAAGTGGCTCGATCCCTGAGTCTGTCGCCCTCCCCAAGTTCGCCCGTGCCCGGCCCGGGCGCGGTCTTCGTCGTGCAGTTGCCGCAGGGCGCGACCGTCGCGGTGCCCGCCGGGTTCGACGCGGAGGAAGTCCTCCTGCTGCTGACCGTCGTGCGGGAGGCGTTGCGATGATCGTGCCCGGTCCGGCCACGCGCATCTTTCTGGCCCCCGGTCCCACTGATCTGCGGCGTTCCTTCGACGGCCTGCACGGCCTGGTGCAGGCGCAGCTCCAGGAAGACCCGCGCTCGGGCCATCTCTTTCTCTTCTGCAACCGGCTGCGCACCCGGCTCAAGGTTCTCTGCTTTGACGGGAGTGGTTTATGGGTCTGTGCAAAACGGTTGGAACGCGGGCGGTTCACCTGGCCGGGGGCGGAGGTCGGCACGAAGGTGCACTTGTGCGCGGAGGAACTGGCGCTGCTTTTGGGCGGCTTGGAACTGACCCGGGTGAAGCGCCAGGACTGGTGGCGCTCGGAGTGAACAATACCCGCATATTTATTGGTTATTTAGCTGCTTTTGCCTCGCATTTAACCGTGGGTTTTGGCACGCTTTTGGGCAGTTAAAATGCCCGTCACGCTCGATCTCAACACGCTCCCAGAACCCCTTCGGGAGGTGTTCCAAAGCCTCGTCGGCGAGCGCGAGGCAGCCCGGCTGGAAGGCGAGTCCGAACGCCGCCGCTTGACGCTGGAAAACCAGTTGTTGAAAGAGCGCATCCGCCTGCTACTGCTCTCCAAGTATGGCCCCAAGGCCGAGCAGCTTTCCGACGCGCAACTCGCCCTGCTGGAGTTGGAGCCGGGCGTGACCCGTGAGGAAGTCGCCACCGAGGCCGCGCAACCCGCCCGGGACAAGCAGCTCCGCCGCCAGTCCGCCCCGCACGGACGTCTGCCCCTGCCCGCGCACCTGCCCCGCATCGAGGAGATCATTCCCGTGCCGGCAGACCAACGCCACTGCGCCACCTGCGGCTGCGCGAAGTGCGTCATCGGCCACGACGTCACCGAGGTGCTGGACCTCAAGCCCGTGGAACTCTTCGTGCGCGTGATCAAACGCGAAAAGCTCGCCTGCCCGCGCCATCCCGAAGCCGGCGTGGCCATGGGGCCCAGTCCGGAGCGCATCATCCCCGGGGGCAAGCTCACCGACGCCTTCCTCACCGACGTGACGCTCAAGAAGTATCTCGACCATCAGCCCCTCTTCCGGCAGAGCGCGGCGCTGTGGCGCGACGCGCAGGTCAACGTGAGCCCCTCGGTGCTGGGTGACGGTGTCATGGCCGTGGGCGCGCTGCTGCTCCCGGTCAACGTCGCCCAACGTGTGGAACTGCTGGCCGGCGATTACCTGCAAGCCGACGAAACCCCGGTGGGCGTGCCAAGCCCCGAGGCTCCAAAGGGACAAAACCACCGGGCGTGGCAATGGCAGTATAGTGTCCCCGGCGGCCTGGTCGTGTTCGACTTTCAAATGAGCCGCAGCCGTGCGGGGCCGGCGGCCTTTTTGCAGAACTATCGCGGCGTGGTGCAGACCGACGCCTACAGCGCCTACGACTCCGTCATGGGGCCGGGCATGATCCACGCCGGCTGTTGGGCCCATACGCGACGCAAGTTCCACGAAGCCCACCAAGTCGACCCCGCCGACGCGCTTGCCCGCGAAGTGATCGAACGCATCGGCCGGCTCTACGCCGTCGAAGCCCAGGCCCGCGAAGAAAAGCTGACCGCCGTGGCCCGCCAGCAACGGCGGCAAGAACAGAGCGCGGCGGAAGTGACGGAGTTGAAAGCGCGGCTGGTGGTGATCCGTGCAGCTGTGTTACCCGGCAGCCAGCTGGCCAAGGCGTGCGACTACGCACTGCGCATCTGGGACCGCTTGGAAGTCTTCCTCGCCCACGGGCAGGTTGAAATCGACACCAACCTGGCGGAGAACGCGATGCGCCCCATCGCCCTGGGCCGCAAAAACTGGCTGCACATCGGAGATGAGAAAGCCGGGCCCAAGATCGCGGCGATCCTGAGCGTGCTGGCCACCTGCCGCCGATTGGGAATCCATCCGCGAGACTATCTGCTGGCCGTGCTGCCCAAGCTGGGCCGCACCAGCACCGGAGACGTCCATCACCTGACCCCGCTGGCTTGGCATCGGGCACGTCAAGCCGCAGTCGCACCCGTCAGCTAATCGCAGCCGCAAACTTCACCTGCTTCGGCCACCCACCAGTGGATTTGCCGGTTGGATAC
>JBEBFV010000209.1:0-9937 GCA_040081795.1 Limisphaerales bacterium
CCCACACCCAGCGCAAACGCGTATGAACCAATCCAACCAACCGAAGCGGCCGACCCAACGAGGCGGTTTCACCCTCATCGAACTGCTCGTCGTCATCGCGATCATCGCGATTCTGGCGGGGATGTTGTTGCCGGCATTGGGCAAGGCAAAGGGCAAGGCGATGGGCACCAAGTGTCTTTCCAACAACAAGCAACTGCAGCTGGCGTGGGCGCTTTACTCGGGAGACAACGATGACCGGCTTGTGCTAAACGACAATGCGGGAGGAGGTCTCGCCAACGCCAACCGATCCTGGGCGAACGGCTGGATGCAACAACCAGGTGGAGTCCACCAGGCAGCCTGTCCGAATTGCGATATCGACCCTGCATATTTCATGAATGGGCTCTTGGGCCGCTACGCGGGAAACGCCGGCATCTTTCAGTGCCCGTCGGACAAAACGCCATATCCCACCAGTGGTAGACTTGTGCCCTATGTCCGCAGCGTGACCATGAACATCTTCATGAACAGGACGGCAGGAGGCGTGAATTCTGCAGGTTATCTGTTGTTCAAGAGGCAGGGAGAACTGGGCAAGCCCTCAGACCTGTTTGTGTTCATCCACGAGTCCCCGCAGACGATTGAGGATTGCATCTTCCGGCTGGATTTGGGGAATGCGAGCCTTGCCACTCCCACCACCCCGTCATGGCAGTCAGCTGCCTTGGGAACAACCCCAAACACATTTGAGAACCCACCGGCCGCACTCCATGCCGGCTCCACCACCATCGGGTTTGCAGACGGGCATGTTGAGTCACACAAGTGGAGCCAATTGGGCACGTGGAACAACGTCCCAGTCGTGGCCAATAACCAGACCGACATCAACTGGTTGAAGAGTCGGGCATCACAATAGTCGGCTCGTGCAAACTCGCATTGGACATCAGAAGCCCGGCTTCACCCTGATCGAACTCCTTGTCGTCATCGCGATCATCGCGATTCTGGCCGGGATGCTCCTGCCCGCGCTGTCCAAGGCCAAGCAGAAGGCCCAGGCCACGCAGTGCCTGAGCAACATGAAGCAGCTTCAGTTGGCGTGGATTCTCTACAACGACGACAACAACGGCCGGCTTGTCCCGTGCGGCGCTCCCGCGAACTTGAACCCCGGCACCAACCAGTCCTGGTGCGTGGGCAACATGAGGGCAGCCACTCCGGACGGCAGCGCGACCAACACGCAGTTCTTCATGCATGCCCTGCTGGGCCGTTACGCGGGGGCGGCCAAGGTTTTCAAGTGCACCGCCGCCAAGACCATCTATGTGCCCACCGGCCAGCCCTACGTCCGCAGCGTGGCGATGAGCACATGGATGAACAACGTGGCCCGCAACTCTCCCGCACCCGCGCCACAGTATCAGTTCTACCGGCGCATCGAGCAGTTGAACCGCCCCAGCGACCTTTTTGTGTGGGTGGACGAGGATGAGGCCACGATTGACAACGGGGACTTCCGGCTCGACAGCCTCGAGCTGGCCACCACCTTCGGCAACGCGCCCTCGGCCATGCACAACCAGTCCAGCACCGTGGGCTTCGCGGACGGCCATGTCGAACTCCACCGCTGGACTCAAGTCCAACTGAGCACGGCGGCTTGGCTCTCCGGACCCGCCTATCGCCCGTCGAACAATCCCACCGATGTCCAATGGCTGAAGAGCCGCGCCTCCGAGCCACAGTGAAGCTGCCGGCAGCAACGGAGTCTGAACTTAAGATGAAACTGAACCTGGCCAATTCCCGCGGGCATCGTGGCTTCACCCTGATCGAACTCCTCGTCGTCATCGCGATCATCGCGATCCTGGCCGGGATGCTCCTGCCGGCGCTGGCCAAGGCGAAGGAGAAAGCGATGGGGGTCAAGTGCATCTCCAATCACAAGCAGCTGCAACTGGCGTGGAATCTCTACGCGGGCGACATGGACGACCGCATCAGCCGCAACGGCGGGGCCACGGCGCTGGTCAACAGCAACAACACCTGGTGCGCGGCGGACGTGCGTCCCGGCAACACGGCGTATATGACCGGCTACGAGACCAACACCGCCCTGTTCATGCACGGCCAGTTGGGAAAATACGCGGCGAACGCGGCGATCTTCAAGTGCCCCTCGGACAGATACATTTATCCCGGTGCGGTCGGAACCTACGTGCGGAGCATCTCCATGAACAACTGGATGAACGGCGGCCTGCGGCCCAGCCCATTCCCCGCAGGTGACCCGCAGTTCACGGTGTTCACACGGCTCTCCCAAATGCGGAACCCGACTGACTTGTGGGTGTTCCTCCATGAGGGCATCAACTCTCTGGACGACGGCTGGTTCGCCATCGCCTTGGACGTGGCAACCCTCGGCTCATGGACGACCAGCAACCGACCGGCAGCGATGCACAGCGGCAGCACTGCGCTCGCCTACACCGATGGCCATGTGGAGGCGCATCGCTGGGACGTGGTCACGAAATCCACGGGCGGCGTCATCGGCGTCCCGCAGCCCAATGGCGGCACCGACGCCACCTGGCTCAAGCTCCGTTCCTCGCAGTAGCGCATCTTCCTGCTTTCCCCTCCGGCGCGCCGCCCCTAAGCTGCGCGCCGTTTTGCTTTCATGCCCAGCGTCTTCCTCAAGACCTATGGTTGCCAGATGAACGAGCGCGACAGCGAGGCAGTCGCCGCCCAGCTCGTCGCCAAGGGCTATGCCATCGCCCCCTCCGAGGCCGTCGCCGATGTCGTCCTGCTCAACACATGCAGCGTGCGCGACAACGCCGAGCAGAAGGCCATCAGCAAGATGGAGAATCTCGCCGGCCAGTTCCGCAAACAGCGCCCCGGCGTGCTGCTGGGCTTCCTCGGCTGCATGGCGCAGAGCCGGGGCAAGGAGCTGATTGACCAGCTCCCCGACGTGGACCTCGTCGTCGGCACGCAGAAGTTTCATCGCGTGGCCGATTACGTGGAAGACCTGCTCGCAGGCCGGCGGGACAAGGTGGTGGACATCGAAGAGGAGCGTGGCAGCGAGGCGACCATCAAGGAGCACTTGCTCAACGGCGCGGCGAGGGCCAAGGCCGTCACCGCCTTCGTCAGCATCATGCAAGGCTGCAACCAGTATTGCACCTTCTGCATCGTCCCCTACACGCGCGGCCAGGAGCGCAGCCGCACGATTCCCGACATCGTCGCCGAATGCCGCGAACTGGTCGCGCGCGGCGTGAAGGAAATCACGTTGCTCGGACAGATTGTGACGAGCTACGGGCGGCGAAATAGAGAAAGTGAGAAAGCGGGAAAGTGGGAAAGTGCGAAGGACGGCGAGTCCGAGAGACTCTCACTTTCTCACTCTCCCGCTTTCTCACCTGCCACAAGCCCCTTCGTCCAGCTCCTCGATGCCGTCCACGCCATCGAGGGCCTCGAACGCATCCGCTTCACGTCGCCGCATCCCAAAGGCTACGGCCCCGACCTCGTCGCCGCCTATGCGCGTCTGCCAAAGCTCGTCGAGAGCGCGCACCTTCCGGTCCAATCCGGCAGCGATCGCGTGCTCAAGCTCATGCACCGAGGCTACACGCGCGCCCGCTTCCTCGAGATCATCCGTCAGCTCCGCGCCGTGAAACCGGAGATGGGCATCACGACGGACATCATCGTGGGCTTCCCCGGCGAGACGGACGCGGAGTTCGCCGAGACGCTCTCGCTCGCCCGCGAGGTCGAGTTCGACAACGCCTTCGTCTTCAAATACTCGCCGCGCCGCGACACCCCCGCCGCCGCGATGCCCGACCAGTTGCCGGAGGAAATCATCGAGGCCCGCCACGCCCAGCTCCTCGCGCTCATCAACGAGATCGCCGAGCGCAAGAACAAGGCGTGTGAAGGCCGCGTGCTGCAAATCCTCGTCGAAGGCCCGAGCCACAAGAACCCCGCCCGCCTCGAAGGCCGCACGCGCACGAACAAGATCGTGATCTTTGATGGCGGCGAGCGGCACATCGGCCAGGTGATGGACGTGCGGATCGTCCACGCCGCGCCCTTCACGCTCTACGGCGACCCGGCGATTGTGAATTTGACCGAATGAAACTTCGAACGCCCAACGCTCAACGTTCAACGTCCAGAGCACGACCTTTGAATGTTCAACGTTGGAAGTTGAGCGTTGGACGTTGTCCCTTTTCCCGATGACCCTCTCCACCCTTTGCATCGTCCTCGGCCTCGGCGTCGCCGTGCCTCAGCTCTACGGGCTGTCGAACCCGGCGGCATTCCGCGATGCGCTTCGAAAATTCCCGCGCCACACCGGCACCGGCCATGTGCTGATGACCATCGCGACGGCGTGGTTCCTCTGGCACGTGAAGCAGGAGAGCATCGCGGATTTCAGCGCCTTCAAGCCGTATATGTATCTCGGCTTCGGCCTGCTCGGGCTGGGCACCTGCATCTACCTGAAGGATTTTCTCGCCGTGCGCGGGCTGGCCTTGGTGATGATGCTCCTTGCCAAGCTCGTGCTCGACACGCAGCGGTTGCACGACTCGAACTGGCGCTGGGTGCTGGGCGTGCTGGCCTACGCGTGGATCGTCGCCGGCATCTGGTTCACAGTCTCGCCGTGGCGCTGCCGCGACTTCATCGAGTGGATGACCGCCACGGACGCGCGGGTCAAGATCGGCTGCGCCCTGCGCCTCGCGCTCGCCGTGCTCGTGGCGGCGCTGGGAGCGACGGTGTTTCGGACGAGGATGTGATTCCAAGGCTCTCCTGCCTGGAGGAGAAAGCATCGTCCAGCCAGCTTCACACTGGTGCCGTCTTTCTCCTCTGCTGACCGGAAAAACGCGGCGTGTGCCCCCCGCTCATGCACAGTCCACGCCGCGACATCTTCCAGGCAAAAAGGAAGGGGCACTCTTGCGAGTGCCCCTTCCGTGTCGAATCAAGCGCGTATGCTCAGTTCGGGTAAGCGATCCGCATCGGTCCACCGAGGCCGGACATGCCCTGACGGAGTTGAACTTCCAACCCCGAGGAGGTCACCTGCTGCACGCTGCCGTCCGACAGCGCCAAGTTGCCCGCCGCGTCATGTTGAGCGGCTCCAGACGCGCCGACAGTCGCCGCGGAGACGGAAATTGTCCACATGGCCCGGAAGTTCTGCGGCGTCGCCGTGGTGAAAGCAAACGACGTTCCCGCCGCGCCCGGTGTGGGACCGCCCACACCCTTGATATACACACCGGTGTTGCCCGGCGCAGCGCCCGTGTTGTTGGACTGCACGAAGTTACGGTCTCCGGAGAGCACCGCGTTGGGCTGTGTCTCATCCGCGCTCAGGCCCACCACGAACGACGTGCAGGCATCCTTGCCGGCAGTGTAAGCCGGAATAGCAGCGTTGGCTGCACGGGCCGGGGTGTCGTCCGTCGTGTTGACAGGGTTCTTGTAACCCGTCGTGGTCACGGTGGTGAAGTCGGACTTCTGAGCGTTCAGCTTGTTGCGGTCACCAGGGCAGGTGAGGATCTTCGCCGACGCCAGCTCGTTGGACATCGCCGTCATGTGTGCCCACACACGCTGGTTCGCCGCAGTCGTGGCGTTGGGGGCATTGCCCGCCGCAGCCGTGTTGTAGTAAGCAGCCATGGCGGAGTAGTTGGCCACGCGGTAGGGGAAACGGTCGTCGTTGTCGTTGGCGAACACCTTGAAGGCGAGGCCGACTTGTTTGAGGTTGCTGGCGCACTTGATGCGCGCCGCCTTGGCCTTGGCCTTGGCGAGGGCGGGCAGGAGCATGCCGGCCAGGATGGCGATAATCGCGATGACGACCAGTAGCTCAATGAGCGTAAAGGCCCCGATCTTTTTGCTGCGTAGGCGTTTCATGTGTTTGTGCTGTTTGCTGCGTTGCTGTTCCAGTCGGTCTGCTCCGAGAACCGCTCTCGAAACTCCAACTCTGGCTGGCACCCCAATAGCAGCGGCAATGCCCAGTGACTTAGCGCATCCGCTCGGACGCCCCAAAGACCCACAATTGCGTTTCAGTAATAATTGCATAAAGTATTAATAGTTAATAAGTTGAGACTGAATCGGTTAATCGAAAGACTTGGCAGTTTGGGTGGTCGAAGCATCAATTAACAGTCACCGAATAGTCCGATTAGGCCATTAGGTGACTGGAGGGACGAGCGGTCAGGGAAGGCGTGATTTTCACGCAGGATGCGTGAAGACAAGAGCGGGAAGACTTACCAGGTCCAAGAGCGGGTCAATGTTGAAGATATTTGACGACCGCTTCGGTTCGGGAGCGGACTTGGAGTTTGTCGTAGATGTTGCGCAGATGCGCCCGGACGGTGTCGAAGCTGATGGAGAGCAGTTCAGCGATTTCCTTGTAACGGTGGCCCTTGGCGAGCAGGTCCAAGACCTCACGCTCGCGCGGGGAGAGGACCAGCGTTTCCGGAGCCGGGCCTTTCTGATTCTGGAAGTGCTGGACTACGATGCGAGCGATCTTGCTGCTCATCGGTGCACCTCCGCGATGCACCTCCTCGATCGCTTCGAGAAGTTTCGAAGGCGACGTGCGCTTGAGCAGGTAGCCGCTGGCTCCGGCAGTGAGGGAATTGAAGATGAGGTCGGCATCCTCATACATTGTGAGCATCAGGAACTGCAACTGCGGCATCCGGGTTTTCAACTGCCGGACACACTCCACACCAGACTGACGGGGAAGATTAATGTCCATGAGGACAACATCTGGGACGTGCAGGGGAATCTCCATGGTCGCCTCCTCAGCGGATCGGTGAGCACTGACGCAGCCGAAACCGTCCGAACCATTGAGCAGCACCGTGAGGCTTTGCCGCACTTGGTCGTCGTCTTCCACGATGGAAACTTTGATGGGCATGCAAGTCTCAGCGGAAAACTCTCTCAATGCGGCACCGTGGCAGGACGCAAGGAATGCAAGCATCCCCCAAGGCCAGGCGGTTTCCCCCGCTCACAAATGGGTTGGGAGACATATGATTCATTTCTTGGACGAAGGGGACGCCGACGGCTCCGGCAGCCCCAACAGCTTCAATCGCAACGCCACCATGGTGCCGCCGCCGGGGCTTGTAGTCATCTCAAATTCACCATCCATCGCCGCCAGCCTGGTTTTCATGTTCAGGAGGCCGTCGCCGTCAGGCTTCGGCCCTTCAAATCCGCACCCGTCATCGCGGACGGAAAGCTCGATCCATGGCGGCAGGACCGCCAGCCGCACATGAACCTCAGTCGCGCCAGAATGCTTGGCTACGTTGTTCAACGCCTCTTTGAAGGCCATGAACAGATTGTGCCTCCGCTCGGCTGAAAGCGGCAGGGCCGGAAGATCGGCGGGCACATCCAGGCGGCAGCGAATCGGGCTGGCATCATAAAATTCCTCGGCGTAGTGGACGATGTAGGCAGCCAGCCGGTCGAGAGTGTCGTTGCGGGGATTCACGGTCCAGACGATCTCATCGAGTGACTTGGCCAGTTCAGCGGACTGGATGGTGATGTTGTCCAGATGCCCGGTGATTTGGTCAGGCCGGGCGGCATCGCGCCGGGCCAGCGCTCCCAGCAAGCCGATACGGGTCAATCGAGAGCCCAACTCGTCGTGCATGTCTGCGGCGATGCGGGATCGGTCCCGCTCGATCGCATTCTGATGTTCCAAGTGCTCCAGATTCCTCCGCATCTTGCGCAGCGAAACCCAGCGGATCACGGCGGCAAACGCACCCGTGGCTCCAACTCCAGCCACTCCCAAGAACCACCACGTCCGCCAGAACGGCGCGGCCACAGTGAACGCCAGCGTTGAACCGGTCTCGTTCCATACGCCGTCGCTGTTCGCCGCGCGAACTTGAAAGTTGTAATTCCCCGGGGGCAGGCGGTTGTAGGCGGCCGTGCGCAGGATGCCCGCCTCGACCCAGTCGGGATCCGTGTTCGAGAGGCGGTATCGAAGGCGCACACGCCGTGGCGCGGAGAGGCTGATCCCGGTGAACTGAATCAGCAGCCGCTGACAGCCGGCGGGCACTTGCAAGTCCTCGCCGGGTGCCAGCACCGTTCCGTCGGCAACGACGTCCTCGATTTTGACCCTCGGCGGGCGCGGGTTGATTCTCAACTGCGTGGGATCCACCACCGTCACGCCTTGCAGGGTGGGGAACCAGAGCCGCCCATCACGCGTCTGACAGCCGCTCGGCTGGAAGCCGCCGTTGCATTCGCTGCCGCTGATCCCGTCTGCCTTCGTGTAGGTGAGGAAGTTCGCCGGCGGCATCCGGCGCTCCGCGAACTCCTCGAGTTCCCGGACTGACGCACGAAAGATTCCGCGGTTCGAGCCAAACCAGATGGCTCCCCGGCCGTCCCTGAATATCTGCGAGATCACGTGGTCCGGCAGACCGTCCGACGCCTTGATCGCCATGAAGCGGCCGTCCTTCCGGCAGGCTAATCCCCCTTCAGTGCCAATCCACAAAACTCCCTGCGCATCCTCAAACAGCACCCGGATGAAATCGCTCGGCAGACCGTGTGCCACGGTGAACACCTCCATCCGTCCGTCCTTTAGCCGGTTCAATCCACCGCCGCCAGTGCCGAACCACATGGCCCCGGTCCCGTCGCACAGAATCGCGCTCACATCGGGATGCGACAGGCCGTTGGTGGGCGCGTAGCTCGTCAGTTGCCCGCCATCCTGGCACACGACGCCCGAGCGGAAGGTGCCGATCCAGACGCGTCCTTGCGGGTCTTCGTAGAGGGCGCGGATGAACATGGCGTCGAAGCTCGATGTGTCGCCAAACCGCGTGAAGCGCCCGTCGCGCAGCAGGAACAGCCCGCCGCCCCAGGTTCCCGCCCAGAGTGTTCCCCGCCGGTCCTCGCAGACGGCGCTGACATGCTCGTTGAGCAGGCCGTGCGCACCGTGGAAACGAGCCATCTGCCCGTCCCTGGCCAGCCGATGCACTCCTCCGCCATCGGTGCCGAACCACATGCCCCCGTCTGCGCCCTCGCAGACCGTCAGCACATTGATCTCCGCCAATCCGTGGCGGGAATTGACGACGGTGAACAACCGCTGTCGCAACCGGATCAGGCCGCCGCCAAGCGTGCCGGCCCAAAGATTTCCCTCATGATCCTCCGCCAGCGTCAGCACGACCTCCGAGGGGAGCGGTGACTGTTGGTGCCGGACGGACTCGACGCGGCCCTCGCTGAAGCGCAGAAACCCGCCACCATTCATCCCGATCCACACCTCGCCCTTGCGATTTTCCAGCAGCACCAGTGGCTGCCGCTCCTTCTTGGGCAGCACAGGGATCTCCCAACTCGTCTTCTTTCCATCCAGCTCCCATTGGACCAACCGCCCGTCCACCACCACCCACAGCCCGCCCTCGCGGCGCATGGCGAAAACGAGTTCACCGGATGCATCACGAGCCTGCTCTTCGAACATCCCCTCCGCAATGCGGCCCAGCCAGCCACTCGTGGCTGCCCACAATTTCCCGCTCCGATCCACAGCCAGATTCCTGATCGGATCTCGGGGCAGCCCGCTCTCCCGCCCGAAGACCCGCACCAAGCCCGCGCTCCACCGAATCACCTCACCCCGCACGGTGCCAAACCATAGCGTCCCCGCAGGCCCCTCCGTAATGCTCGTGACCGACGTGTCTTTCAACGCCGCGATCATCTGGCTTTTGACGCCTCCATCCTGGATGCAGCCCGCACCGCCGCCCTCCACTCCAAACCACAACACACCATCCGAATCCTCGAACACGCACAGCACTCGATTGCCCGGCATCTGCCTTGCGGTCTCGGTGGAGTGGACCTTGAAGCGGAGGCCGTCGGTCCGCACCAATCCGTTCTGCGTGCCAAACCACAGGTAGCCGGCCCGCGATTGAATCAGGCAGGTGACGGAATTCTGCGGCAAACCGTCCCCTGTGTCCCACGCCTCGACGATGTAGTCGGGGCCCTCCTCCCCTGGCACCACACCCCAAAGGTTGGAAACGAGGCAAATCGCCAGAGCGCAAACCAACGACACCGCACGCCCCGTCGAACGGGCGCGTTCGCACACTGCCCCCGGAGCGGGGGGGGG
>JBEBFV010000210.1:0-9913 GCA_040081795.1 Limisphaerales bacterium
GTCCAGCGCGGCGAGGTGCTGGGCTTCCTCGGGCCGAACGGCGCGGGCAAGTCCACCACCATGCGCATGGTCACGGGCTTCCTCCCGCCCACCGCCGGCCGCGTCACCATCGGCACGCACGACATGCTCGAAGACCCCGTGCCGGCCAAGCGCCTCATCGGCTACCTGCCCGAGTCCGCGCCGTGCTACAGCGACATGACGGTGCATGGCTTCCTGTCGTTCGCCGCCGAGATTCGCGGCCTGCGCGGCGACGCCATCAAGACCGCCGTCCATCGCGCGGTGGAAATGTGCTTCCTCGAAAACGTCCTGCACCAGAGCGTGGACACGCTTTCCAAGGGCTACCGCCACCGCACCTGTTTCGCCCAATCCATCATCCACGACCCGGAAATCCTCGTGATGGACGAGCCGACCGACGGCCTGGACCCGAACCAGAAGCACGAAATCCGGCAGCTCATCAAGCGGATGGGTGAGAAGAAGGCCATCATCTTCAGCACGCACATCCTCGAAGAAGTCGAGGCTGCCTGCACGCGGGCCATCATCATTGACCTCGGCAAAGTCGTCGCCAACGGCACGCCGCAGGAGCTCAAGCGCAAGGCCCCGAACGCCGGCGCGATTCTGCTGCGCGTCAGCGGCGTCGCGGCGGAAGCCGTGACCGGCAAGCTGCGCGCGGTGGACGGCACCGAGCGCGTTCAACTCGTGAAGGACGAGAACGGCACGGTGACGGCGCGCGTGTTCCCGAAGTCCTCGTCCAACGGCGAGTTCAGCAAGGCCGTCGGTGCTGCCGCCCAGGGCTGGCGCGTCGAGGAACTGCACATCGAGGAAGGCAAGCTCGACGAGTATTTCCGCAGCATCACCGCCTCGGACACGGCGAAGAAATAGGCTCCAAGCTAAACAGACGCGCTCCCTTTCGCACGACGGCCGCCTCTCAACTCTCAACTCCTAAACTCTCAACTTCCCCATGGGCAACATCACCACCATCGCCAAGCGCGAACTGAGCGCCTATTTCGCCTCGCCGGTCGCTTACGTCTTCATCGTCATCTTTCTCCTGCTGACCGGGTTCTTCACCTTCATGGTCGGCGGGTTCTTCGAGCGCAATGTGGCGGACCTCACCGCGTTCTTCCTGTGGCATCCGTGGCTGTATCTCTTCCTCGTCCCGGCGGTTGGGATGCGTGTGTGGTCGGAGGAGCGGCGGCAGGGGACCATCGAACTGCTGATGACCATGCCCATCACTCCGTGGCAGGCCATCATGGGGAAATTTCTCGCGAGCTGGGCGTTCCTCGGGCTGGCCTTGGCGCTGACTTTCCCAGTCGTCATCACCGTGAAGTATCTCGGCAACCCGGACCTCGGCGTTGTGGCGGGCGCCTACATCGGCAGCTTCCTGCTGGCGGGCGCGTATCTCGCCATCACCTGCCTGACCTCCGCACTCACGCGCAACCAGGTCATCGCGTTCATCATCTCGGTGGTCATCTGCCTCTTCCTCATCCTCGCGGGCTGGCCGCCGGTGACGAACATCCTCACCAAGGCGCTGCCGGACAACCGCTGGATTGTCGAGCTGGTCTCGGCCTTCAGCGTGATGACGCACTTCGAGGACTTCCAGCGCGGCGTGGTGGACTCGCGGCACCTGTTGTTCTTCCTCTCCGTGATTGGCTTCTCGCTCTTCAGCACCAGCGTCGCGCTGCGCGGCCTGCGTTCCTAAAACTGAAACCACGAATGGACACGAATAGACACGAATATCTGCAAGCCAGCCGAGTTTGCCTACAATCCGCCGTGCTGACTTCACTCCTGCCGCAACCCTTTGCCTTTTTGAATTCGTGTTCCTTCGTGTCCATTCGTGGTTAATCCCTTTTTCCTCCTGAGCACATGAAACAGAAGAAACTCGAAACCCTCCTCTACTCCGCCGTCGGCATCGTTGCCATGGCGCTCATCCTCGTCACGGTCAACTACCTCGCGTCCACCCTGCGCGTGCGTCGCGACCTCACCGCCGACAAGCTCTACACGCTCTCCGACGGCACCAAGAAAATCGTCGGCAAGCTGGATACGAAGGTCAAAATCCGCCTCTACTACTCGCAGCGCGACAACGCCATGCCGGTCTTCCTCAAGACCTACGCCCAGCGCGTCGAGGACCTGCTCACCGAGCTGCGCCAGCACTCCAAGTTCATCGAAATCGAGAAGCTCGACCCGCAGCCCGACTCCGATGCCGAGGACTCCGCGAACCTCGACGGTGTCGAAGGCCAGCCCACGCAGACCGGCGAAAAGATTTACCTCGGCATCTCCATCAACTGCCTCGACCAGAAGGTCGCGCTGCCGTTCCTCTCCCCCGAGCGCGAGAAGCTGCTGGAGTATGACCTCGCCCGCGCCATCTCGCGCATCGCGAACCCGACCAAGCCCGTCATCGGCGTCATGACCGCGCTGCCCGTCTTCGGCACGCCGATGAACCCGATGATGATGCGCATGGGCCAGCAGGGCGGCCAGCAGCCCCCATGGTATCTCATCAGCGAGCTGAAGAACGACTTCGACGTGCAGCAAATCGAGATGACGGCCACCGAGATTCCAGCCGCCGTGAAGGTGCTCCTCGTCATCCACCCGCGCGACATCTCGGACGCGGCGCAGTTCGCGATTGACCAGTTCATCCTGCGCGGCGGCAAGCTCATCGCCTACCTCGACACCGTGTCGGTCATTGACCAGCAGAAGCAGGGCGGCAACCCGATGATGGGCGGCGGCCCGCCGACCAGTTCCTCGCTCGACAAGCTGCTCGGCGCGTGGGGCGTCGGCTTCGACAAGTCCAAGTGCGTGGCCGACATGAAATACGTCTCGCGCATGGGTGGCCAGCGCGGCCCGCAGCAGCAGCCCGCCGTGCTCTCGCTCACGACCGACGCGATTGACCGCGAGGACATTTCCACCAGCCAGGTGGACAGCCTGCTCTACCTGTTCGGCGGCGCGTTCACCGGTTCGCCGACGGAAGGTTTGAAGAAGACCGTGCTGCTCAAGTCCACCACGCAGTCGCAGCTCGTCGAGGGTTTCCTCGCGCAGATGTCCGGCGAGGCCATCGTGAAGGACTTCAAGCCCAGCAGCACGGAATACGCGCTGGCCATCCGGTTGAGCGGCAAGTTCAAGACCGCCTTCCCCAACGGCAAGCCGGAGTCCGCCCCGCCCGCGCCCGGCGAGGAGAAGAAGTCCGACGCGCCTTCCACCGCGCTCAAGGAAGCCGCCGCAGAGAACCACGTCATCCTCGTGGGCGACGCCGACATGCTCTTCGACCAGTTCTGCGTGCAGATTCAGGACTTCTTCGGCCAGCGCGTTGCCATCCCGCGCAACGGCAACGTGAACCTCGCGCAGAATTTCGTGGAGCAGCTCTCCGGTGACACCGCGCTGATGAACACCCGCAGCCGGGCGATTGTGCAGCGGCAGTTCACCCGCGTCCGCGGCATGCAGGAGAAGGCCGAGGAGTCCTATCGCGCGAAGATTAAGACGGTGGAGGACTCGTTGCAGGAGACGCAGAAGAAGCTGAACGAACTCCAGCGCGCGCGCGCCGGTGACAAAAGCCAGCGCTTCGTGCTCTCGCCTGAGCAGCAAAGGGAGCTGGAGAATTTCCGGAAGAAAGAAGGCGAGGTGAAGGTCGAGCTGAAGAAACTCCGCCGTGACCTGCGGCAGGATGTCGAGTCCATGGAGAACCGCCTCAAGTGGGCGAACATCGCCGGGATGCCGTTCCTCGTGACCATTGGCGGCATCGGCCTGGCCGTCTTCAAACGCAAACGCACGGCGGCGCGGTGAACCGCACGCTACGTTCGAGCATGAACTTCCTGGAACAACGGAGTGATGGAGTAGTGAAGTGTTGGAGTGCTGGCTCCGCTCCACCCATTACTCCACCACTCCATCACTCCATCACTCCGTTCCTTCCCCCCTCATGAACCGCAAGCAGCTCCTCATTCTCCTCGTGCTCGTGGCCGTCATCGGCGGCGCGGGCTTGCTCGTCAACAAGCGCCGTCAGGGCGACTGGCAGCAGTCCTCCTCCGGCGGCGGCCAGAAGCTCGCCGGCTCGCTCGATGTGAACGCCGTCACCACCGTCAGCATCAAGTCCAGCGCGGGCGAACTGAACCTCGTGAAGTCCGGCGAAGCTTGGGTCGTGAAGGAGCGCGGCGACTACGCGGCGAACTTCGGCACCATCGCCGACCTCATCCGCAAGTTCGCCGACGTGAAGGCCGTGCAGACTGAGCAAGTCGGCGCATCTCAATACGCCCGCCTCGAACTGCAAGCCCCCGGCGACGGCGAGGGCAAGGGCACGCTCGTCGAGTTGAAGGGCAAGGACGGCAAGGCGCTGAAATCCGTCGTGCTCGGCAAGAAACAGACGAAGAAGTCCGAGGGCGGGCCGTTCGGCGGTGGTGAGTTTCCCGTGGGCCGCTGGGTGCGCGACACCGCGAGCAAGGACACCGTCATCGTGACCACCGAGCAGTTCGCTGACGCCGAGCCGAAGCCGGAGAACTGGCTGGAGAAGGACTTCCTCAAGGTCGAGCATGTCAAATCCATCGCCGTCACTTACGCCACCAACGCCGCGACCGGCTGGCGCGTCACGCGCGAGACCGAAGGCGCGGAGTGGAAGCTCGCCGCCCTCAAGCCCACCGAGCAGGCCGACACCAACAAGCTCTCCGCCCTCGGCAGCCCGCTGAGTTCTCCGTCGTTCAGTGATGTGGTCGCCGATCCCAAAGCCGACAAGCTCGGCCTCGACAAGCCCGCGACGCTCGTGCTGGAGACGTTTGACGGCTTCACCTACACCGCGAAAGCCGGCACCGCGAGCGGCGACAACTACCCCTTCAACATTGCCGTGGCCGGCAACTTCCCGAAGGCCCGCACGCCCGAGAAGGACGAGAAGCCCGAGGACAAGGACAAGCTGGACAAGGAATTCGCCGACGCGCAAACGAAGCTCGCGGACAAGCTCGCCGCCGACGCGAAGTTCTCCAAGTGGACCTACCTCGTCTCGAAATACACCCTCGACAGCGTGCTCAAGAGTCGCGCGGACCTGCTGGTGGAGAAGAAAGAAGAGGCGAAGCCGGAGGCGCCGAAGCCCGAAGTCAAGCCGGTGGCCAAGTGAGGTGTGAGAAGCGCGGCGTTCACGCCGCAGAGAGTGGAGGCGGAAGCGTGCGCGTCGAGTTTCACGGTTGCTGGGCGGCGGGATGATTCTGCGGCATGAATGCCGCGCCGCCCCAATTGCAGCCACAAATCCCTTCCTTCGCAGGCCGCTTCGTGTTTTCATCCCGCCACGCCGCAGCTATGACGGGCAGCAGCTAACCGGGGCAGGTCTCGTATGGGTTCCAAGACAAAGAAGACACTGAGGAAGATCAGGGTGCTGGTGGTGGATGACCATCCCCTTGTTCGTTTCGCGCTCACGCAGTTGCTCAACAAGACGCTTGATTTGGAGTGTTGCGGCGAGGCCGATGGCGTCGAGACTGCCCGCGTGGCAGTCAGGAAGCATGTCCCCGATTTCGTGCTGTTGGACCTGTCTTTGGGTGACGGGGATGGCTTCGGGCTGATTGCAGCTTGGAAACGCGACCTGCCCGCCATGAAGGTCTTGGTCATCAGCCGCCACGACGAGGTGGTGTATGCCGAGCGGTCGCTGCGGGTGGGGGCGGATGGTTTTGTCACAAAGGAGGAATCGCCGGACGAGGTCTTGCGTTCCATTCGTCTCGTCATGAGCGGTCGCCGCTACGTCAGTGACAAGATTGCCGGCCAGGTGATGAAGCGGCTGGCGGAGTCGCCTTCGGGCAAGGGGCGCGAAGGTATCGAAGGACTTTCTGGTCGTGAGTTGCAGGTGTTCCGCATGCTGGGCGAGGGGCGTAACAACAAGGAAATTGCCGAGCAACTCTCACTCAGCCCCAAGACGGTCGAGACCTACCGCGACAACATCAAGCGCAAGCTCGGCCTGCCGGACTCGGTCAGCCTGATCCGCCACGCTGCCAATTGGAGCGACCGGCGCTGAGCGAGGCAGGGGCGGTGGACTGGTCGGAGGCACGAGTTCGTGACAGTGGTTTGTCGTTTGTCCTCTCAGGAATTCCCTTAGGAGATTGTCAGTATGTTTCTCTAGGCAAGACGGGCTTTGCGGCTACTGTGTGGCCGCAACCAGCCGTTACAGAGGTTCGTTAACGGTGAATAACGAGAGGCCCATTATGAATGCTACAAAGTCCTTTTTCTCCAACCGCCGCCTGCTTTTGTTCCGTGGCCTGTGCGCTGCCGCCGTCCTTACCCTGCTGTCCGCGACAGCTCGCGCGCAGGACTTCAGCATCAGCACCCTCACGCCTAACAACGCCGTGGTCGTGGACGTGAACGCCCTCGTGGGCGACGACCGCGGCGGCATCGCCGTGAGCGGCTCGCAGGTGTTCCTCACCGGCGACAACGCCACCGCCCGCTTCAATCGCGACAGCTTGGGCGGCGGGGTGAGCCTCGGTGTCATCCGGGACGGCCTGGTCAACAATCTCGCCGACAGCAAGGTGTATCACTTGGCTGATGCCAGCGCGAATCCGCTCCCCCGGAACGGCGGCACCTTTGCGAAGTTGATCGAGCTGGACGGTGGCACGGGCGCGCCCAACGGCACGGTGATCACCCTCTCCACGCCCATCACGCTCACCGGAACCGACACCGGCAGCTCGGTGGGCATTTTCGCCGGCTGGAACCGCGTCGTGATCCACACTGGTTCGCGGGTGTTCCGCGTCAGTCTGCCCACGGGCACGGTGACGGACCTCGGTGCGCTGGGTGTGCCGAACCGCCGCGCGTCCGAGAACTGGGCCTACTGGGGTGTGGCGGAAAACGTGGGCGCTGAGACCTACATCGTGTATGTCCAAAACGAGACGACGATCACCCGCCTGCGCGTGTCCGACGGCCAGACTTCAACCGTGGCCACGTTCGTAAACCTGAACGACATGGCGAGCTTCACGATTTCCGTCGCCCAGAACCGCTGGTATTGGCATCACGAGAGCAGCTCGCAGTTCGGGCCGGCGCAGGAGGCGCTCGGGTATGCGGACGCGTCGTTTGTCGCCTCGCCCACGCCTCCCACCATTTCCAGTCAGCCGGTGGCGGTGACGGTGACCGAGGGCCAGCCGGCCTCCTTCTCGGTCAGCGCGTCGGGCACCGGGCCGCTCACCTACCAGTGGTATAAGAATGGCAGCCCCATTGGTGGTGCGACCGCCAGCACCTACAGCATTGCGGCCACGGTGCTGGCCGACGCGGGGAGTTACTCCGTCGTGGTCACCGGCACCGCCGGCAATGTGAGCAGTTCGGTGGCGGTGCTCACCGTGCAGCCGGTGGTCCCCAACACCCCGCCCAGCTTCACCCTCCGGACCGTCAACGCCGCCAACCTCAACCTCGTCGTGAATGGCAGCTTTGAGAACACCTTTGCGAGCGGCACGCCCCCCTGGACGGTCACCGACGGGGCGCATCCTCCTCTGGCGTCGTCCACGATCGCGATTCAGCCCAACGGCGTGAATCTGGGCTTCTTCACCACCCTGGCCACCGCTGGCACAATGTCCGCGACCCACGCGTTTAGCGGCACCACTCCAGGGACCATCACCATCAGCCAGGCCGGAATCGCGCTGCCCAGCAGCTCCGGCATTGCGCTCACCTTCAATTATCGTGCGGGCTGGAACACCATCGGGAGCACGGCCACCAGCGACCGTGTTTTCCGTGTCGTCGTCACGCCTACGGTTGGCTCGCCAGTGATCCAGACGCTCCTGTCCATCCCGGCCGGCAGCAGCGGGAATCCGGGCAGCCAGTCGGTCACCGTGGATCTCACGGCCTTCGCCGGCCAGACCGTGACGCTCTCTTTTGAGGCCATCATCCCGGCGGGCGACACCGACAACGGCGCGCTCCAGTTGGACAACGTCGCCATCTCCTCCACCACGACGGCCGTCACGGTGTTTGAAAACTCCGGGCCGAGCACCACGCTGAACTACGCCCAGAACATCCTCGCCGGCTCGGTCAGCGAGCCGGGCCAGACCGTGAGCTTTACCGTGACGCACACCAGCCCCCTCGCCTTCTTCACGGTGCAGCCGGCCATCAGCCCGGCGGGCACGCTGACCTTCACCCCGGCGGCGAACTTCAACGGCCCCGTCACCGTCACCGTCACCGCCGTGGACACCGGCGGCAGGGCCAATGGCGGCGACGACGACTCTGCTGCCCAGATCTTCACCATCAACGTGACCCCGGTCAACAGCGCCCCCGGCCTCAGCTTTCTGACGGGCAACGTCGTGGTGAACGAAGGCGGCGCGGACACGACCACAGGCCCCATCCCCCACGCCACGATCACCTCCGGCGCGCCTGACGAATCGGAGGTGCCGTTCGTCGTGTCGGTCAACAACAACAACACCAGCCTGTTCACCGACCTCCTCGGCCAGCCCAACATCGCCTCCGACGGCAAACTTACCTTCACTACGAGGGCCCATTCCAACGGCGTGGCCACGGTGACGCTGGTCGTTGGTGACAATGCCGGCACGGCCAATGGCGGTGTGGATCGCACCACCCGGACCTTCACCATCACCGTGACCCCGGTGAACACCGCGCCCACGGTCGCCCTTACGAACACCACCGTCACCGTTCTGGAGGACAGCGGGGTGACCACGGTTCCCGGTCTGGTCTTGTTCAACGTTGGCGCGCCGAATGAATCCAGCCAGAGCATCACCAACGTGACGGTGACTATTGTGAGCAACCCCACGCTGTTCAGCGTTCCGCCCGCTGTGTCGCTCAACGGCACCTTGACCTTCACCCCGGCCCCCAATCGCTCCGGCATCGCGACAGTCACCGTCACGGCCCAAGACAACGGCGGCACGGAAAACACTGGTGTGAACTCTGGCACGTCGGAGTTGCTCACGATCAACGTCACGGCGGTGAACGACGCGCCCACCATCAGTTTCTCGCCGAACGTGGTGCGGGCGGAGGACAGCCTGCCCTTCACCGCCAGCGGCTTTGCTCTGTTCAACGCCGGGCCGAATGAATCCCAGGCGCCTGAATCCCAGACGGTGACGGTGGTGTCCACCAGCAACAACAGCTCCAACCTGTTCAGCGTGCAGCCCACCATCGACAACAACGGCAATCTTACCTTCACGGCGGCGCTCAACGCCAACGGCGTGGCGACCGTGACCCTGGTGGTGCAGGACACCGGTGGCACCGACAATGGCGGTGTGAACCGCGGGACCAACACCTTCACCATCACGCTGACGCCCGTGAATGACCAGCCGAGCTTCATGCTCAACAACGCCCTGCTGGGCAACGACGGCCTGCGGACGAACGTGACCGTCTGGGGCACCAGCATCTACGGCCAGACGACGCTGCCCGCCAATCTGGGTGCCGTGACAAGTCTCTCGGCCGGCTTGCGGCATGACTTGGCGGTCCGGAGTGACGGCTCGGTGGCGGCTTGGGGCCGCAACAGCGAGGGCCAGGCGACCGTGCCGGCGGGCCTGAGCGGGGTGACGGCGGTTGCTGCCGGCGGCTACCACAGTCTCGCGCGCAAGAGCGACGGCACCGTGGTCGCGTGGGGTTTCGACGGCGACGGTCAGGCGACCGTCCCGGCCGGCTTGAGCGGCGTGACGGCCGTTGCGGCCGGCGGCTTCCACAGCCTCGCGCTCAAGAGCGACGGGACGGTGGTGGCCTGGGGCAGCAACAGCGACGGTCAACGGACGTTGCCGGTGGGTCTGTATCTAAGCGGCGTGCCGCCGGTGCCGGTGACGGTAATCGCCATCGCGGCCGGTGAACGGCACAGCATGGCTCTGCGGAGCGACGGGACGGTGGTGGTATGGGGCGGGGCCGCGAACCTGAGGGACCTGGTGACTCCGGGCGTGAACAGCGGCGCTGCCGTGACGGCCATCGCGGCAGGTGCCTATCACAATCTGGCGGTTAAGGCCGGGGCGGTGGTGGCTTGGGGTGACAACAGCTC
>JBEBFV010000211.1:0-9905 GCA_040081795.1 Limisphaerales bacterium
ATCCCGCGCCGCAGCAGCCCGCGTTGCCGAGGTCGAGCGGCAGAAGGCCATCGCGGACGCCGCGAACATCATTGCCAAGGCCAAGGAATCCAACGACGCCGAGCTGGCCCGCATGAAGGGCGAGTTGCGGCAGGAATTTGGCCGCCTCGTCGTGGCCGCCGCGAGCCGCGCAACCGGCGACATTCTTTCAACCGACCAGAAGGGCCGCCTCGCGGACGACGCGGTGCGTCAGTTGGCCGCCTAGTTGATTTCTCCCGCCGCCGATGAAAGTCAGCAAACAAGCCCGCCGCGACGGCAAGACGTTGTTCAACGCCTGCTGCGTCAGCGGCATCCTCGACGAGGCCAAGCTGCGCCAGACGGTGACGCTCGTCATCGCACAGAAGCCGCGCGGCTACGTGAGCACGCTCACGCACTTGCAGCGGCTCGTGAAGCTCGACATCGCCCGCCGCACTGCGCGCGTCGAGAACGCCGTCGAGTCCACGCCCGCGCAGCGCGCCGCCATCGAGGCTGCGCTGACCCAGAAATACGGCCCTGGCATGAACGTGACTTACTCGGTCAACCCCGCGCTGCTCGGCGGCGTGAAGGTGAAGGCCGGCAGCGACATTTATGACGGCAGCGTGGCCGGACGCCTCGCCGCCTTGAACGACACCCTTTGATTTTCCGACTTAACGAACAGCTATGAGCTCCATCCTGCAAGACATCGAAGCCCAAATCTCCGGCCTCAAGACCAGCGTCTCCCGCCAGAACGTCGGCACCGTCCGCGAAATCTCCGACGGCGTGGCCAAGGTTGAGGGCCTCACCGACGCGATGCTCAACGAGATGCTCGACTTCGGCGGCGGCGTCATCGGCATCGCGCTGAACCTCGAAGAGACCGAGGTCGGCGTCGTCGTGCTCGGCGACTACCTCGAAATCCGCGAAGGCTCCGAGGTCAAGACCACCGGCAAGCTCCTCTCCGTGCCCGTGGGCAAGGGCCTGCTCGGCCGCGTGGTGGACACCCTCGGCCGCCCCGTGGACGGCAAAGGCCCCATCACCGCCACCACGTTTTACCCGGTCGAGAAAATCGCGCCGGGCATCGTGAAGCGCAAATCCGTCAGCCAGCCGCTCCAGACCGGCATCATGTCGGTGGACGCGATGATTCCCATCGGTCGCGGCCAGCGTGAGCTCATCATCGGCGACCGTTCGACGGGCAAGACGACCATCGGCGTGGACGCGATGATTAACCAGTCGCGCATCAACAAGGTGGGCCGCGCCTCCGGCGACGCCGGCTTCCGCCCGGTTTACAGCATCTACGTGGCAGTCGGCCAGAAGCAGTCGAACATCGCGCGCGTCATCGCGGAACTCGACAAGGCCGGCGCGCTCGAAGACACCATCATCGTCGCGGCCGGCGCGGACGCTCCTGCAGCCGCCCAGTATCTCGCGCCGTTCTCCGGCGCGGCGATGGGCGAATGGTTCATGGATAACGGCATGGACGCGCTCATCATCTATGATGACCTTTCCAAGCAGGCCGTCGCTTACCGCCAGGTTTCTCTTGTCCTCAAGCGCCCCTCCGGTCGTGAGGCGTATCCCGGCGACGTGTTCTATCTCCACAGCCGCCTGCTCGAACGCTCCGCGCGCGTCAACGAACGCAACGGCGGCGGCTCGCTCACCGCGCTGCCCATCATCGAGACGCAGGCTGGCGACGTGTCCGCCTACATCCCGACGAACGTGATTTCCATCACGGACGGCCAGATTTACTTGGAAACCGACCTCTTCTACCAAGGCATCCGCCCGGCGATTTCCGTCGGTCTCTCCGTGTCGCGCGTCGGTTCCGCCGCGCAAATCAAGGCGATGAAGCAGGTCGCCGGCAAAATCAAGCTGGAGCTGGCGCAGTATCGCGAGCTTGCCGCCTTCGCGCAGTTCGGCTCCGACCTCGACGCCAAGACGCAGGCCACGCTCGAACGCGGCAAGCGCATCGTCGAGCTCTTCAAGCAGAACCAATACAACCCGCTGCCCGTCGAGATTCAGTCCGCCGTCCTCTTCGCGATGCAGAACAACCTGCTCGACGACGTGGCGGTGGAGAAGGTGAAGGATTTCCAAAACAAGCTCACCGACTTCCTCACGACGCGCAAAGAGGCGCTGCTCGTCCGGCTCCGCAAGGAACTGGCCATCAACGACGCCCTCGGGGCTGACTTGAAGGCGGCAGTGACGGAGTTCAAGCAGAGCTACCGCTAAGTTCGCGAGACATTGTCTTAGCCCACCATGCCCAGCACACGCGACATCCGCCGGCGCATCAAGTCGGTCAAGAACACCGCCCAAATCACCAAGGCGATGCAGATGGTCGCGTCGGCGAAGATGCGCCGCGCGCAGCAGGCCGCGCTGGCGGGCCGCCCTTACGCCACGCTGATGAACGAGGTGCTCGCGGCGGCCACGGCGGGCGCGGGTGAGTTCACGCATCCGCTGATGGAAAAGCGAGCGGTCGTCAAGAAACGCGCCCTCATCCTTATCACCACGGACAAGGGCCTGTGCGGCGCGCTCAACACGAACCTCCTCCGCGAGGCCGCCAAGTGGGACAAGGACACAACCGTCTTCATCTGCGCCGGCAAGAAGGGCGCGTCGTGGGCAGGCCGCTTGAAGCGCGAGCTGGCCGCTGAGTTCAGCTACAAGGACACGCCGCAGTTCGCCGAGGCGCGGGCCATCTCGAAGTTCGCTCAGGACCTGTTCCTCGAAGGCAAGGTGGACGCGGTGGATGTGCTTTACACGAACTTCATCAACACGCTCGTGCAGAAGCCGGAGCAGCGGCAGTTGCTCCCGCTCGGCGAAATCAAGGCGCTCGAAGCGGGCCTTGAGGGCGAGAGCCAGGGCGAGAAGCTCGGTGAAGCCACGCGCGAATATCTCTTTGAACCGGTCGCCGCCACGGTGCTCGGCAACTTGCTGCCGCACTACCTGAACTACCAGGTCTTCCAGTTCTTGCAGGAGGCGAAGGCCTCCGAGCAGTCCGCGCGCATGGTCGCCATGAAGAACGCGACCGACAACGCCAAGCAAATCATCAAGGACCTGACGCTCGAATACAACAAGCTGCGCCAGGCCAACATCACGAAAGAACTTTTGGAAATCACCACCGCCCAGATGGCGATGGGCAACTAATTTACCACGATGAACACCGGCAAAATCGTTCAAATCATCGGCCCCGTCTTGGACATTGAGTTCACAGACCGCCTCCCCGCCATCTTCAACGCGCTGACCGTGGAATACGATCTCCCCGGCCAGGGCAAGACCAAGTTGACCCTCGAAGTGCAGCAGCACCTCGGCGGCAACTGGGTCCGCGCCGTCGCCATGAGCACCACCGAGGGCCTCAAGCGCGGCATGACCATCACCGACACCGGCGCGCCCATCTCCATGCCCGTCGGCAACGCCGTCATGGGCCGCGTCTTCAACGTCACCGGCGACGCCGTGGACGAGCAAGGCCCGGTGAAAGCGGACAAATACAATTCCATCCACCGTGCCGCCCCGCCGCTTGTGGACCAGTCCACCAGCCCGCAGGTGCTCACCACCGGCATCAAGGTCATTGACCTCATCTGCCCGTTCCTCAAGGGCGGCAAGGTCGGCGCGTTCGGCGGCGCCGGCGTCGGCAAGACCGTCGTCATCATGGAGCTGATCAACAACATCGCGAAGCTGCACGGCGGCGTCTCGATGTTCGCGGGCGTCGGCGAGCGCACCCGCGAAGGCAACGATCTCTACAACGAGATGATCGAGGCCAACGTCATCAAGACCAAGAAGGACGCCAAGGGCCACCCGCTCGTCGGCGAGAACGGCCTGCCCGTCCTCGATGAAGGCTCCAAGATCGGCCTCGTGTTCGGCCAGATGAACGAGCCGCCCGGCGCGCGTCTCCGCGTCGCTCTCTCCGCGCTCGCCGTGACCGAATACTTCCGCGACGAGCACAACCAGGACGTGCTCCTCTTCGTGGACAACATCTTCCGCTTCTCGCAGGCCGGCTCCGAGGTGTCCGCGCTCCTCGGCCGCACGCCCAGCGCCGTCGGTTACCAGCCCACGCTGGCCGCCGAGATGGGCAACCTCCAGGAACGCATCACCTCGACGAAGAAGGGTTCCATCACGAGCTTCCAGGCCGTTTACGTGCCCGCCGACGACTTGACCGACCCCGCGCCCGCCACGACCTTCGCGCACCTGGATGCGACCATCGTGCTTGAGCGTTCCATCGCGGAACTCGGCATCTTCCCCGCCGTGGACCCGCTCGCCTCGAACTCCCGCGCGCTCACGCCCGACATCGTCGGCCAGGAACACTACGATGTCGCCCGTGGCGTCCAGAAGGTGCTCCAGCGCTACAAGGACCTGCAGGACATCATCGCGATTCTCGGCATGGACGAGTTGAGTCCCGAGGACAAGACCGCCGTGTTCCGCGCCCGCAAGATTCAGAAGTTCCTCAGCCAGCCGTTCACGGTGGCGCAGGTCTTCACCGGTCGCGAAGGCAAGCAGGTGCCCGTGGCCGAGACCGTCCGCGCCTTCAAGGAAATCCTCGAAGGCAAGCACGACGCCGTCGGTGAGAACAACTTCTATCTGAAGGGCGGCATCGACGAGATCAAGGAAGGCTGATGCCTCTCTGAATCATGGCTGCAACACTCAAACTCGAAATCGTCACCCCGGAGGCGAAGATCTACTCCGAGGACGTGGACATGGTCACGCTCCCCGGCATCGAGGGCGAGATGGGCATCTACCCGATGCACATTCCGCTGATGACGCAGATCGCCCACGGCGAGATCATCGCGCGCAAGGGCGGCGTGGACCACTACCTCGCCACCGGCGAGGGCTTCGTGCAGATCACCGGCGACCGCGTGGCCATCCTCACCGACATGGCCATCAAGGCGGATGACATTGACGAGGCGAAGGCCGAGGAAGCCCGCAAGAAGGCCGAAGCCCGTCTCGCCGAGAAGCTCACCGACGAGGAGACTGCCACCGTTCAGGCCGCGCTGCTCCACTCGCTCACGCAGCTCAACGTCAAGCGCCGCACGCGCCGTTAGCACCGGTTGACACCACTTCGGCCGACCGCGTCAGTTTTCTGGCGCGGTCGCTTTGTTTGCGACATCGGCGGGCGCGGCGGGTTCACGCCAGCGCCGACGTTGCGACCGGAGCACATGGTAGTGGATGAAGCCATACAAGGGCAGGATCGCGATGAGCGTGAACGCGACCTCCACAATGATGGTTGAGTAACGCGCCCCATAAAACAGGTAGGCGGTGGCCGCCACCCCGATCGCGCAAACTGTGAGGTGGGTCCGCCGATACTCCGCAGGGTCTGGCGCGCCCTTCGGCGGGACGAGGCTCAGGTAGAGGTTGATGGGCGCGATGATGAAGATCGCGCCCCAGCCTGTCAGCACCGCCAGGATTAGCATCATTTGCTCGTCACTCAGCTTGAAGCCCGCCATGCACGCGAGCAGCGGGGCCGTCTCGGGGTTGAGCATGGCAGGACTTTGCGCGCCGCATATCCCGCAGCAAGCGCAATTCTCGCGCCGCTACTTCCGCTCCTCCGGCGTGAGGAATTCGCGGATGGTCTGGAAGGGGCGCAGCGGCAGGAGGAGGAACTTCGGGATATAGCGCGGCTCACTCTTCGGGTTCGCGAGCGAGCCGGTCACGCGATACTCGAACACCTTCGTCATCGGCGAGGTGAGGAAACTCAGCAGCGGGCCGACGAGGAACGTGTCGCGGAACATCTCCGCCTCGATGTTCGCGTTCACTGCGCCGGTGAAGTCCACCGTGCCATCGTAGTGCAGGCGCGCGGGCGGGGAGTGGATTTCCAGGTTCTTCGTGTAGATGACGCTGTTCGTGAGGATGAACGTCCCCTTCGCCTCCTTCGCGCGGCTGCTGCCGAGGTCCTTGTTGATCGCGTTGAGCACCGGCGAGAAGAGGCCGAAGATCGGGATGTCCCAGAGCAATCCATCTACAAGCCGCACCTCGCCGAAGCCCTGCCAGCTCTGCAAGTTCGCCGTGTTTGCGTTGGTGACCGTGACTGAGCCGGCGACCGCGCCCTCCAGCTTGTTGGGCTTGCCGCTGAGGTCCGCGATGAAGCCCGGCAGGCTCGCGTTGGTGAAAGTCAGGTTGAACCCGAAGTCCGCGCTGCTCTTTGGCGTGAAGTCGAAGTTCAGTCCGCCCGCCAGCCGCCCGCCGTGGAACGCGCTGTCGAGGTTCGTGATGGCGAGTCGGTTCGTCACCCAGTGGATCGTCCCGGTGACTTGCGGCAGATGGAAGAACGACCAGCGGAACGGCCCGCCCTCGATGTCGAAGTGCAGGTCTGTCGTCTCGCTCTCGCGGAAAGGGATCGAGCCGTGGACACGCACCGTCGGCGCGTTGCTGAACTGATACGCCTGGACCGCCTTCGCCGTCTGCGGGCCGATGATGCGTGTGAAGGCATACGGGTCGAACGTGCTGTGCGCGTTCGTCACCCAGAGCCGCTGGAGCCGCGCGTCAATGCGCACGTCCGGCGCCGTGATGACGCCCGCGCCGCGTCGCGCGTGCACCTCCGAGATGGCATACAGCTCGTTGGTGAAGCCCACGCGCCCGCTAAACTCGTCCACCTGCTCCCCGCGCAGCACGAAGTTCGTCGCCGACGCGCTCGCGCGGAAACCGATCTCCTGCCGAGCGCCCCAGCGGCCCCAGATCTCGCCCTCGACCTGCGGCGGCACGGTGAAGGTGAAGTTCGTGAAGATGCGCTTGTCCTCCACGCGGTCGAGCAGCGGCTCGATGGCGTGCGGGAAGACGCTCGCGCGGCCGGCCCAGTGATACTCGCGCGAGCGCGGGTTGACGGTGTAGGCAAGATGCACTTCGCCCTCGGGCCGGCGCGCCCAGAGGTTGGGCAGGCGCAGCACGCCATTCGTGAGCGTCAGGTCGGTGCGAGCTTCGAGGTAAGTCCCGCCGCGATACGCGCCGCCGGGGCTGTCCACGTGCGCGGCGAGGGTCACCGAGTCGCCGACGGCCTTCCAGTCGGGCGCGCGGTTTGTCCATGAAGGCAGCACCACGGCCACGCTCGCCCGCGCCTTGGGCAGCGCGTTGAACGTGAAGCGCGACAGCTCGCGCTGGGTATTGGTGTGGAGCAAGTGCTGTATCCGATACACGTCGAAGTCGAAGCGGCCCGAGGCGGAGGCAACACGCGTCGAGACATCGAGCCGTGCTTCCGTGTCCAGCACGCCGCTGTAAAGCTCGGCGTGAAGATTTGAGATCGTGAGGCTCGGCGCGCGCCAGTGCGCGGCGAGGTTGAACTTGGCGATCTCGATTGGCTTCTCCGCCGTCTTGACACCGTCGAGCGCGACCGTCGTGTCCAGTTGCCATGGTGCAAGATTGGTCCAGAAGCCCCACTCGGGCGGAGCGCCGGTTACCGGCGCTCCTACGTGAGCGGCTTTCGCGGACACTCGCGCCAGCTTCGCCTCGCCCCATTTCGTCGTTGGCGCGGTGAGCTGTGCCTCCGCGTCGGCGGCGAGCAGTTGCTTGCGCGCGGGCGCAAAGGTCGCGTTGCCGGACAAGCGGCCTTCCGTGAGCTGCGCCCACTCGGACTTCAACGCAGTCGTGTGCAGCGTGAGGCTGGCGCGCAGTTCTTCGGGAGCGAGCGGGCGCGGCGCGGTCTGGCCGCTGAGGCGGAACATCGCCGCCTCCGCCCACTGCGACTTGCCGTCACGCAGCGTGACCTCCCACGCGGCGTCCCAATCGTTCGTGCGCGCGGACTGGCGGTTCAATCGGGCCGTGAGCAGCAGGCGCTCGGCGCTGGCGTTGAAGTTTGTGCTCCGCACGCGGTCGGCTTCGAGGCGGAAGTCCGCGCTGGCCGCGCCGTTCGTGCCGGGCGGCTGGACGATGCGCGCGGTGAAGCTGGCATTGCGTCCGCCGCCCCAGGGCGTGCGCACGTCGAGAGCCTTCACCTTCAAGTCGGCTTGCACTCCGCGCTCGAGCCGGGCGTCGGCGCGGAGGGTCAGCTCGATCTCGGGCGGCGCGGCGAACTGCACGCGCGCCAGTTCCGTGAGCACGCGGTGGAGGATGATCTCGGCTCCGGGCTTGGGCGGTGAAGTGGGCGAGCCCGGCGGTTCGGCGCTCTTCGCCGGACGCTTGCGCAGCGCGGTGGCGTTGGTCACGACGGCACTGAGTTTCAGTCGGATGCCCTGCACCGTCGCGTTGAGCTGCGGGAGTTCCCACACGTCGCCGGGCAGGAAGCGGAGTGACGTGGCGAGATTGGTGACGGTGAGCGTGCGCGGGGGAAGGTTTGTGGGAGCGAGGGTCCAGCTCAGTTCGCCCTGCCGCAGCGCGACGCCGCTGACGATGAACTCGAAGCGCCGTAGCGCGTCGTGGTCGAGCTGCACCTCCACCTCGCCGACGGAGAAGTGTGGGCCGCCGGCCTCGCCGGATTTCTCAACGGAGATTCCCTCGGCGACCAGCCCGCGGAACCACTGCCAGCGGAGGCGCTGGAACTCCAGGTTGAAGCCGCGCGCCTTCAGTTCGGCGAGGATGGGCCGCTTGACGAAGTCCGGCACGCCACGCTTGTTGAACCAGAGGAAAGCGACGAGGACCGCGAGCACGACGAGCCACGCAACGATGCGCATGCAACGGAAGCCCACCCGGCACACGCGCCAGAAGGTCCACCGCTTGGCTTGAGGCTTGGCTTCAGGCACAGGGCTGGCTGGGTTCAACCTGGATTCCGCGTCCGGGACCGGCGCTTCGCGGACGCCTCACTTCGGCGGGCCGAGGTATTGGACGACGTAGTCGTAATAGAGCGAGCGCGAGAACTCAAAGACAAGAGGCAGCCCGGAGCGTGGGTCGGTCACGGCGGCCCACGCGTTACGACCCCGGGGCACGAAGCCGAAGGTCACGGTGTGTGTTCGCGCCGGCGTGCCGGCCAGCTCGACGGTCACGCGGTGGCTCGTGTCGGAAATCCCCAGCACTGGCAGGCGGCCCGCACCGAGATCCGTCCATTGCTCCGCGCGCAGGCGGCCGAGGCGGAGCATGGTCTCCTCCATCGCGAGGCTCTTGATGGCGTCCGCCGGCTCCGCGCCCTCGGTCCAGCCGCCGTTTGGCGCGCGTGTCAGTCTGCGGTTTCGGCCGTCGAACTCCACCGTCACGGCGGTGACCTCGTTCGAGGTGAAGTTCCAAACCGTGCGATCCTGAATCTGGAACAGCGCCCACGCGAGGCGTTCCACATCGCCGCGCGGGACGACATACACGGAGTTCTCATCGTGTCGGCGGGCGAACAGACGGTCAGCAAACGGGGCGCCCGGTTTCCGCTCCTCGAATTCCAGCCGCGCCACCACCTTGTTTGTCAGGCCGCCGACGGTGTTGGTCGTGGACTTGAGCAGGCTGATGGAACGCCCGGCGGGCGCGAGGCCGTAGGGCGTGAAGTCCGTGACGACGTCCTTCGCCAGCTCCACGGCCTCCAGCGTCACGAGGTTTGCCAGAAACACCTGCATGAGCTGCGGGTCGGTGAGGGTCTTCAGCTTGTCGTCAGCTATCCAGACCAGGTTCGTGGTGGAGTTGGTTTGCTGCCGGAGGGTGAACGTCTCCTTGCCGCGCACCTCGATCGTGTCCACCGCGTCCCCCGGCAACGCGTCCAGCAGCCGGCGCTCGCTGAAATCCCAGACGGGCGCGCGCAACGGATCGAGCTTGTCGCGGCCCACGAGCACGACGTTCGTGGTGGCGGGCGTGCGGGCGAAGACGAAGTCGGGCTGGTTGGTCGGACTTTTGCCGAACTGCACGACGAGCAAGTCGTTCGTGCCGAAGCCGAAGGCGAGCTCCGCCTCGGGCGTTTGCAGGCCGAAGGATTCCAGCTCCGCCTTGGGATCGTCAGTGATGAATTGCGTGATGGGCCAGACCTGCAAGTCGCGGATCAGTTGCTCGATGAGGAGGGAGTTGGCGCGCTTGTCCGGGGCCGGCTGGGTGATGCGCCA
>JBEBFV010000212.1:0-9890 GCA_040081795.1 Limisphaerales bacterium
GACACGAAGTGCGACATCTACCGCTACGGCCCGGTCGCGCCCGATGTGCAGGTGTTGATGGAAGGAGAGAACAAGAACGGCGTCATGCCCGTCGCGTGGACGCGCGTGCATCGCGGCGCGCGAATCTTCCATCTCGCACTCGGTTACGCCTACGACATGGAGAAACCGTCGTTCCGCCGCATCGTCGCCAACGCCCTGCAATGGGTGAGCGCGCCGGATGCAAAGCCGAAGTAGTGCATGACGATGTGGGAGGGAGCGTCCGGCTCCCTCGCGCAATCCGCGTCATTCCTATGACCGCCGAGAATTACTTCGCCACCTTGCCGGTGAGGCCGGCCTCGTTGAGCGCGTCAAAGACTGCCTTGGAGCTGAAGTCACCGGTGACTTCGAAGGTCTTCACGTTCTTTTCGGCGGTGTTGCCCTTCACACCGGCGACTTTGCCCAACGCGCCCTGCACGGCGGTCACGCACTTGCCGCAGCAGAGGTGGACACCCTCGACTTTGAGCGACTGCACCTTGCCGTCCTTCGCGCCGGTGTTGGCGGCCACCTTGATGGAGGCGTCGCTGGACTTGCCGAAGTAGCCGGCGGTCACGAGCGCATCCACGGTCTGCTGGAGCGCCGCCTTGTTGCTGGATGAAATCACGACGGTGCCGGCGTCCTTGTCTATCGCCACGGACGCACCGCTGACCTTGGCCGCGACTTTCTCCACGCCCTTCACGCAGGCGCCGCAGCAGAGGTGGACGTTGGAGAGCTTCACCTCGTCAGCCTGAAGGGCGAAGGCGGCGGTGAAGGTGGCGAGAGCGAGAGCGAGAGCGAGGCTGGGACGTTTCATGGGTGTGTTTCGAATTATGGGCTGAACTGAACGGGGCGATGGACGGCGGAAGAGTCAGGGCGATTCACCCACCGGACTTTAACGTGTCGCGCGGGCGACGTTGATGGAGTCGCGCAGGCGCTTGTTGTCCGCGCGGATGCGGGCTGTGAGCGTCTTGCAGATGGCGATGAGGAATGGCGTGGCGAGCGCGGGGGCCTCCTGCGTGAGGCGCTGGAAGTTCGTGGCGGAGACCTTGAGCAGGACGGAGGGGTTGTTTGCCACCACGTCGGCGGAGCGGGGGCCGTGGTCGAAGAGCGAGATGTCGCCGAAGAACTCTCCTGCCATGAGCGTGACCAGGACTGTCTCCTTGCCGCCGATCATCTGCCGCACGCGCAGTTCGCCTTCGAGGATGAGATACATCGCGTCGCCCGGATCGCCCTGCTTCACGATGGTGTGGAACTGCCGCGCGTTCTCAACCTCCATGAAGGCGGCGAACTGTCCTAGCTGCTGGTCGGTCATCTCGCACAGGATCTTCACGCGCCGCAATGCGCCGGGCTTGATGCCGGCGATCAGCGGGGCAGGGGCCGCAGGGATGCCGCCTGGCAGGACGGCGTTGAAGACTGTCCGCATCTCCGAGATCTGGCCGGCCTGGCTCCACTTGTTCTGGTGACAGAGGAAGACCCAGGTGTCGGCCAGCACACGCTCATCCTTGATCCACTCCACAAGCGTCGGCATGTCCACCGGGCCATAGACGACATCGTCCACCGCCCAGATCTTGTAGCCTACTTCTGCTTCTTCGCCCATGCAGTTGTTCCTCGCCTCGTGTTGCCCACGTTTAATGCCGGAACGCCGATTGCGACGCAACCCGAAACACCATCATTCGATGTGTCCGCACACCCGGCCACCGGCTACATCTGCTCCGCGGTCTCGATGCCCAGCGCTTCCAGCCCTTGCTTGAGAACGCGACCCGTCAGCTCGCACAGCAGCAGTCGGGTGGCGCGCTCGGTCCCATCGGCCTTGAGCACGGGGCAGTTCTCGTAGAAGCGTGCGAAATGGCCCGCCAGATCGTAGAGGTAGTTGCACAGGAAGTTCGGCCGGTATTCCTCCGCCACCGCCTCCAGCACAAGCCCAAAGTTCAAGAGCTGCTTCGCCAGCGCGATCTCCTCCGGCACAATCAGACTCACCGCTGACCGCTGACCGCTGGCCGCTGAAAGCTCCTCTGCCTTGCGCCGTATGCTCCGCAGCCGCGTGTAGGCATACAGCAGATACGGCGCGGTGTTGCCTTGGAGCGCGAGCATCTTGTCCCAACTGAACTGGTAATCACTCTGCCGGTTCGGCAGCAGGTCCGCGTATTTCACCGCACCGAGTCCGACGACGCGGGCGATTTCCTTCCGCTGCGGCTCGGGCAAGTCCGGGTTCTTTTCCGTCACGACCTGTAGCGCGCGTTCTTCGGCTTCATCGAGCAAGTCGCCGAGTTTCACCGTGTCACCGCTGCGGGTTTTGAAGGGCTTGCCATCCTCGCCGAGAATCTTGCCAAAGCCCACGTGGACAAGTTTCACCTTCGCGGCGGCTTCGGGCTGCCAGCGGGCGAAGGTGAGGAAGAGCTTGCGGAAGTGCGGGGCCTGCCGGTCATCCACGACATACAAGATCTCGTCCGGCGACCACGTCTTGAGCCGGTAGTCCACCGTGGCGAGGTCGGTGGTCATGTAGTTGAAGCCGCCGTCGCTCTTGCGCACGAGCGCGGGATCGGGAATCCACTCGCCGTCGCGGTTGACGAGGAACGGGTCGGACTTCGGCGGCATCGAGCCGTCGCTGAACACGCCCAGCGCGCCCTCGCTTTCGCGGGCGATGCCGCGCGCGAGCAAGTCACCCACCACCGGGCCGAGCTGCGGGTTGTAAAAGCTCTCGCCCAGCGCGTGATCGAACTTCACGCCTAGCCGCCCGTAGATCGTGTCGAACTGCGTCTGCGAAACGCGGATCATTTCCTGCCAGACGGCGACGTTTTCCGCGTCGCCCGCCTGGAGCATCACCAACTCCTGCTTCGCTTCTTCCAGCCGAGCAGGCTTCGCATCGCATTCAGCATTGATGACCTTGTAGAGCCGTTCCAGCTCGGCTATCGCGTCTCGGGCCAAGGCGTCACGGTCGAGAACTTGCTTCCAGCCGAGGAGCAGCTTGCCGAACTGCGTGCCCCAGTCCCCGATGTGGTTGTCCGTGATGACGCGGTGGCCGAGCAGACGGAAGACACGCTGGAGCGAGTCGCCGATGCCCGTGGAGCGGATGTGGCCGACGTGCATCGGCTTGGCGACATTTGGCGAGCTGAAGTCAATGACCACGGTGCGCCGCTGCGCGGCCTTGGCGAAGAACAGGTGCTCCCCGCGGGCGGCGGACTCCAGCACAGCGGCCAATGCGGCTGGGCGGATGCGGAAGTTCAGGAAGCCCGGCCCCGCGATGTCCACGGCGTCGCAAAGCTCGGTCACGTCGAGCGCGGCCTTCACCTGCTCGGCGAGTTGGCGGGGGCTGAGCTTGTTCTGCTTGGCGAGCGGGATGAGCGCGTTGGACTGGTAATCGCCGTGGCGCGCGTCCGGGCAAGGGCGCACGAGGATGGCGGCGGTGTCCGCGTCCGGCAGCATTGCGCGGACGACGGCTTGAAGTTTCGCTTGGAGTGTCAGGTGCAGCATGGCTTCCAGAAAGGCGCGCAGGCTAGACAGCGACACCGGAAGGGTCGAGCGCAAAGCCCGGCTGGTCGCTGGCTCGTGGCCATGCGGATCGTTGTGCAGCCCGCCCTGCGCGGTGCGACGTGGCTTGTTGCCATTTGCGACCCGTCTTACCTGAAATATCCGTTTGCATCCCGGCGGACGTGTGCTACAAACCGCGCTCCGTTCGGACTGTCCGCGCGGAAAAAATCTTTCAGAAGATATGTCACAGCATCGCAGTCTCCGCGCCTCCAGCACACTCGGGGCGAAGCGCAACGTCCTGAAGCGCTTCGAGCGCCTCGAAATCCTCAAGAAGGCCGGCCAGTGGAAGGCCGGCGACCGCATCACCGGCCTGCGCAAGACCAAGCCCCCGGTGTAAGCTGCCGGCCTCATCCCCTTTTCTCCGTCCTAGATCGGGAGCCGTCCGCCGACAGGTGCGACGGCTTTCTTCGCTTGTGCAAGTCCGCCTCCAAAAGTTTCTCGCCGAAGCCGGTGTGGCCTCCCGCCGCGCCAGCGAGCGTTTGATTGTCAATGGCCTCGTCGAGGTCAACGGCAAGGTCGTCAAGGAGCTTGGCACCAAGGTGGATGCCCGGCATGACGACGTGAAGGTCGAGGGCCGCTTCGTCAAATCCAAGCGCAAGCTCTACGTCGCCATCAACAAGCCGCGTGGCTACCTCTCCACACGCAGCGACGAACTCGACCGACGCATCGTCACGGACCTGCTGCCGAAGGAATGGTCCCACCTGCATCCCGTCGGCCGCCTCGACAAGGACAGCGAGGGCCTGATCTTCCTGACCAACGACGGCGACTTCACTCTCCACCTCACGCACCCGCGCTTCGGTGTCCGTAAGAAATACCGCGCCATCGTCGAGGGCTTCGTGGAGCCGGGCATGCTCCGTCGCATCATGGCTGGCGTTGAGCACGAGGGCGAAATGCTCCGCGCCGAGCACGCCCGGCTCATGGATTCCAATAACTCGCACAGCATCGTCGAGCTTGAGCTTGCCGAGGGAAAGAACCGCGAAGTGCGCAGGCTCTTCGAATCCCAAGGCCTCATCGTCGCCCGTTTGCAACGCACGCAGATCGGCCCCATCAAGCTTGCAGAGTTGCCCGAGGGCCGCTGGCGTGCCTTGACCGACGCGGAGGTGAAGTCCCTGATGGCAGTGACCCCGCCGGCGGATGCCCCCAAGAAGTCGGTCAGGTAGGGCCGACCTGTGGTCGGCCTCGTTTGGTCTGGTGTGACGATGCCGCGTGCAGCACGGCCTTACCGCAGATCAAAGCACGCCATCTCCACCGCGTTGCGCACGAGCAGCCTGCCGCCCTCGATCGCCGGGTGATTCCAAGTCTTGCCCTTGATCGCCGGTAGCCGCGCGATTTCCTCGTGCTGCGTCGGCGTTGCCTTCACAAGCGCGAGATCGCCGTTGCCGCACAGAATGATCAGGTGTCCGTTTGCGAGAACCAGCTGACCGTAACCGTAGCGGCCATCCTTCCACTTGCGCTCACCCGTCGTGGCGTCGAGGCAGGTGAGCATCTCTTCATCCAATCCATAGATGTGGCCCTGCCAGAAGATGGAACTCGTGAACTTGTTCTTCAGAAACTTGCTCCGCCACGACTCGGTCGCCTGCCAACCGGCAGAATCTTTCGCCAGTTCAAACGCAACGCTGCCCACGTCATAACCAGCACTCAGCAAGATCCTGTTCCCTTGCCAGACGACTGGCTGGGCCACGTTGCGGCCCATCATCGGCTCACCCCATTGGAACTCCCACAGCACACGGCCATCGGCCAGCGCCAACCCGACCGTGCGCTTCGCGGCCACCACCAGCAGTTGCCGTTCGCCAGATGGCGCTATGAGCGCGGGCGAGACATAAGATTGCCGGTCGTCGAGCACCGACCAGCGGCGTTCGCCAGTTTCGCGATTGAACGCAACGACTGATTTGCCTCCGCTTCCCCCCGGCAAAACCACCACCAAATCGTCCACCACCAGCGGCGAGCCAGAGCAGCCGTAGTCCAGAATCGGTGCGGAGTTCTCCTTGATGATGTCTCGCCGCCAGACCAGCGCGCCGTCGGTCGCGTTGAGACAGCGCAATTCACCATTGCCGCCGAGCGCGTAGAGCCTGCCCTCGTGCCATGTCGGTGTCGTGCGCGGTCCGTTGCCACCAATGGTCTCGCGGAACTCTCCCTCCCAGCCGTGCGCCCAAAGTTCTCGGCCTGTCTCCACATCGTAGGCTGTCACCACTTCGCGATCACGGCGTTGCTCAATGGTGAATGCTTTCCCATGAGCCACTGCGAACGATCCATAGCCGCCGCCGATGGGTTGCGTCCAAACGAGCCTTGGTGGTGTCTTCGCCCAGTCTGTGCGCAGAGGAACCTCGGCGTAAACGCCGTCACCGTTCGGGCCCCGGAATCGAGTCCAGTAGGCTGATTGGCTTATTTCAGCCGTGGGCGATCCGGCCGTGGAATCAGAACGCTGCCTGCGACGGCTTGCATCCACCGCATCGTAGTTCGGCGAGGTCGGCGCGAAGGTGAAGGCCGGCGTATAGCCGCCGCGCCACTCATACCAATCAATGCCGAAGCCGATGTGCAGTCCCCAGACAATCGCCGACCAATAGAGCAGGAAGAAGAGCGGGATCCCGAGCGTTCCAAGCCATTTCTCGCGGCGGCTGACCTTGGCGCTGAACCAGAGCAGAACCAACGCGAGTGGAGGCAGAGCAAGCGTCACCCAGCGCAGTTCTTTTACTGAGAGTTGCCAGCGTTGACTTTGGTGTTCGCTGTTCATCGCGCACCTACCTCAAGTCAAAGCACGCCATCTCCACCGCGTTGCGCACGAGCAGCCTGCCGCCCTCGATCGCCGGATGGTTCCAAGTCTTGCCCTTGATCGCAGGGAGCCGCGCGATCTCGAGATGCCGGTCAGGCAGGGCTTGCACCAGCGCGAGATCTCCGTTGCCGCAAAGAATCACGAGATGGCCGCTCGCGAGCAGCACCTGGCCGTAGCCGTAGCGCCCATCTTTCCAGCGTCGCTCGCCGGTCGCGGCATCAAGGCAAACCAGGATGTCCTCGTCCAGGCCGTAGATGTGCCCGCCATGCAGCACGGAGCTGGAGAACTTGTTCTTCAGCGACTTGTTCCGCCACAGCTCCTTCACCGCAAAACCACTCTCGCTCCGACTCAGCTCCAGCCCCACCGCGCCCGTCCCATAGCCCGCGCTTAGCACGACGCGGTTCGTGCCCGTCACAATCGGCTGCGCGATCGTGTTGTCGAACTCGACGCGCCACGGGAAACGCCAGATCTCGCGGCGACTGTCAATTGCCAAGCCGTGCAGATTTCCCGCGCTATGGACGAGCATTTGCCGCTCGCCAGCGAGCGTGACCAACATCGGAGAAGAGTAAGCGACCTTGAAATCCATGTCTCGCCACGCACGCGAACCCGACACCTTGTCGTGACCAATCAGCGCTGAACCGCTTCGTCGGACCGGGTCTCCCGCCAGCACCACCACCGCATCGTCCACGATGAGCGGCGACGCGCTGAGTCCAAAGAACAGATTGGAGCAACTATTCTCCGCCAGCACGTCATGCTGCCAAAGCAGCTTGCCAGTGGCGGCTTCGAGGCAGAGGAATTGCCCCGTGCCGCCCAGCGAATACAGCCGCCCCTCATGCCACGTCGGCGTCGCGCGCGGGCCTTCGCCGCCCATCCACTCCTGAAAGTGCGCCGGGTAGCTGTGCGCCCACACCTCGCGGCCAGTCTCAACCTCGTAAGCCGTCACCGCCTCCTGCTCGCGTCGTTGCTCGATGGTGAACGCCAGCCCGTCCGCCACCACGAACGACGCGTAACCCGCCCCCACCGGTTGCTTCCACATCATCTTCGGCGGCGACTTCACCCAATCCACATTGATGGGCTGCTCGGTGTAGTGGCCGTCACGTTTGGGGCCGCGGAAGTCCGTCCAATACGGCGCGGCAGCAGTCTTCGTCACGGCCACCTGTGGCTTGCTGATAGCAGAGTTGCCCTTGGCCGACCGCGCTTTCTCCAACCGCTCGTAATCCGTCACCTGCCACGTCGGCACCGGGATGGGCCGCCCCTGCATCTCGAAACGAAGTCCCGTGAACTTGTGCAGCAGGAATAAAATCAGCGCCGTGTAAGGCAGCGCAAAGAGAACAATGCCCAGCGTCCCGAGCAACTTGCGTCCCAATGTCGTCGGCCCGCGCCAAAGCAGCCACAAACCCGCCGGTGGGAACACGAGCGTCACGAGCCGGAGCCTGCGTGCAGTGGAGGGGGGAGTGGCGACAGAAGGTTCAGGATTCATGGCAGCGCGGTCGGAAGATACCGGGCCAACCCCGCCCGTCCACGCAGAAGCAGCAGACCGTAGGAGACTCAGAATCCAATGACATATTCGCGGCCTTTCTCCCTCACCCTATCCCTCTCCCACTGGGAGAGGGGAGAGACTTGGCCGCCTCCCGTGTTGCTGGTCGCGTGCAGCAGTCCGAGCAGCGGATGGCCGTTCTCCCTCACCCAGCGGGAGAGGGATAGGGTGAGGGAGAACGGCCGCCCTACCGCCGCACTCCTCCTGCCTCATCTACCGATCCGCGTGCTTTATGATGAACTCCACGATTGGTGTGCTGTCCTCCAACCCGTGCGGATGGTGGCCGATGCCGGGCTTGCGGATGAGCGTGATGTCGCCGCCGAGCGCCTTGTATCGCTCCGCGATGACGCCGGTGTTCTCCTCCCACGGCACCACATCGTCCGCGTCGCCGAAGACGTGGAGCAGCGGCACCTTGGCCTTCGCGAGCGGCGCGAGTGAGTCCACGGGGTTGCCCTTGTAGGCGAGTGCGGCGGCCTCATCCGCGAACTTGAACACCTTCAACACCAGCGTCCAATCGCCTTTGCTGCCCTTGCCCTTGCCCTTGCCGCCGGGCCAGCTCTTGAAGTCACACACCGGCGCGTCGCCATAGAGGCACGCGACCTTGTCGGGGTTGGCGGCGGCCCAGTTGTAGCAGTAGAGGCCGCCCCGACTCAGCCCCACGAGCGCGGCTTTCTTCGCTAGGCCAAACTTCACCGTCAACTCCACGTAAGCCTTGTCCCAGTGCGCCACCGCGTCCGGACAACCGAGCATGCTCGGCACGCTCAGGTAAACGATGTGAAAGCCCCGGCCCAGCAGCGCGATGTCCGGCGCGGGTTTGTGGCCGAAGAACTCGCCGTGCCACACCCACGGCCTGCCGGGCGCGGCCTGCTTGGGCACGACGACCATCAGGTTCTTCCCGTCCACCGGGAAGTCGTAGCGGTCGTAGCCGTTCCAGACGGACTTCTTGCCGGGGAACGGCGCATCGCCCGCAGCTGCCGCCGGCTTCGCCTCGAACTTGAGCAGCGCCTCCGCGAACTTCCGGCCCACATCCAGCGTGCCGGCAGAGTTCCAGTGCGCGCTGTTCGCGATGGGCGTGCCGGCGGTGTCCACGTAGGCGCAGCGTGGGTCCTTCGCCGCGAGCGCCTGCTGGGCCTCGACAATCTTCGGCATGAACGCGTTCTTCTCGCCGCCGAACTGCGTGTTCACCGCGACCAGCGCGATGAGCTGCGGCGCAGCCAAGTCCTTCCGAAGCGCGGCAATCATGTCTCCGAGCGCCTGCGTGTAGCGCGGCGCGGCGGTGGCGTTCGCATCGCTTTCGCCCTGCACCCACGCGAGCGCGCGGGGACGCAGCGTGACCCCTTGCGCCTTCGCGGCGGCGATGGCGGCCTTCGTCTCAGCCACGAGCGCGCGATAGCACGAGCCGCCGGGGCCGGCGTCGGCGGGGTTCCAATCCTGCGCCATGCCCGTGCCGCTCCACGCGGCCTTCACCACGGCCAGCGGCTTCTTCTCCTTCGCAAACAGCGCGCGGGCGAAACCCATCTCGGGGCCGAAGCCGCCGGTCGCGCCGGAGAAGTTGCCGTATTGGCGCGGCATCTTGGATTTCTCCATCGGCGTGCCCTTGGGCTGCGGCTGGAGCGTGAGCCACTTGCCGCCGCTGGTGACATCGTGTTCATCCGGCGGCGGGTCGCCCGCGCGGAACCAGAACAGCACCTGCCTGTCCGCGTCATCGGCGGGCAGCTCGGACGGCTTGGCGTCGTAGCCCACGGCATTGGACTGGCCGGCGATGAGGATGAGGTCGCGCGTCTCGGCAGCAGAGATTTGGCCACAAAGAACGCACAGGAGCGCGAAGAGGAGTGATGCGTGTTTGTTCATGAGTGCGTGTAGGGCGTGTTCTACTCGAAGACAGGCATGAGCACCACGGTGTTGTGCATCGTGCTAATGAGAAGGCGGGTTGAACAGAAGGAGCTGCAATTCATTAGACTCTATGCGTAATAGGTGAAAAGGCGTATGAATGAATTGGCGTTATTTTCAGGTGGTCGCCCGTGCCGTCGTGCGGAGGTT
>JBEBFV010000213.1:0-9886 GCA_040081795.1 Limisphaerales bacterium
GCATCGGGCACGTCAAGCCGCAGTCGCACCCGTCAGCTAATCGCAGCCGCAAACTTCACCTGCTTCGGCCACCCACCAGTGGATTTGCCGGTTGGATACGTTCTATTTGCCTCACTGGAAGTTGGTAGCCCGTATGGGAATCGAACCCATCTTTCAGCCTTGAGAGGGCCGTGTCCTAGCCGATAGACGAACAGGCCAACCAGAACGGCGGCGATGCTAATCGCGCGCCTGATGAAGTCAATTGCGGAGAACAAAAAAGCCGCCCGTTTCCGGGCGGCCTGAGAGGAAAAGCACCGAGGCAATTACTTGCGGCGGCGGAAGAGCAGTCCAGCGGCACCGAAGAGGCCGAGAGCGAGGGTGGCAGGCTCGGGAACAGAAACGACTGCAAAGGCCGCGTGCAGGTTTAAATCAGGCGAGGCGATTGCGGTGCCTCCAGCCAATGGCGTTCCACCAAACGTGATGCCAGTAACAGCAGAGCTTCCGACCTTTGTGTTTGCGGCGTCAGCGAAAGTTGCTCCACCAACCCATGCGCGCATTTGATAAAAACCAGCACCACCACCACCAATTGTAGCGCTAGTCACATTCACCACGCCTCCGTTCAAAAAGCCGTTAAATGGCAGGCCCGCAGCCAAAGTGAATACCCCGCTCGAATGATCCAAGTTTCCCGAGGATGCACCGAACAAAAAGTCAACCTTCGTCGTGTTGTTCGCAAGCGTCCCCGAAGAGACCACCGGGTTTCCACTGCCGTCGAAAGTCATGGAACCTACCGAGTCGAACCAAACAGCCCCCAAAGCAGCGCTGCTTGCGTTGTAGTTCAGGGCATTTACGCTTATGCTCGCTTGCGTTGAAACAGCAACCGACAGAAGGACAGTGCCCACGAGGATGAGACGAGTCATGGATTTCATAGCATGTTTAGTTTCGTGACGAATTGTCGAGATAGTTACTGATTAACGCTGAAAGTCCGGGTCCAACTCGCAGACGCGTTCTTCTTCACAAAGAATCCCTCGCCCACGCCAATCGTCGGCTCGATACCACCAGTCCACGATCCGAAAAGAAAACTGCCACCGGTGTAGGCCTGAGTTGCGGTGTCAAACTTGAACACAGATTCGGCATTGCCAATCGGCAGCCCAAGATCCGTGGTGACTAAGCCACCCTGCGGAACCTGCGATCCGACCAGCGTGAAACCTGCAGACAACGGGGTCGTAAGGGTGCCTTGCTTGACATTTCCGACGAACGTAATTGTCAGGGTGGTCGCACCGGGATTCTTGAAGAAGAAGCCCTCGCCAGGCACCAGCGTCATGGATGGATTGTTCCAAGAGCCGAAGAGGAAGGTGCTGCCTACGTAGGTTCCCGCAGCAGAGTCGAACTTGAAGACGGAAGTGCCATTGGGGACACTCGGTAAAAGCACTGCGACCGTGTTGTTGGCCCCGTCCAAAGGATTGCTGGCGAGGGTGAATCCAGGTGCGAAGTTGAGGTTCACGAATCCCACTGCATTGACCGAATACACCGTCTGGGCGAGGGAGGACGCCGCGCTGGCGGCGACCATCAGCCCGGCGGCGAGGAGAGCTTTTGTTTTCATGTTTGGTTCTTTCCGTATTTCGTGTGCAATGTGTTTGTCGCAGAAAGGCGGCTTCGCGTCAACGGTATTTTCCTCAGGACTTTGCCCTAGGTTCACCCTCTTTTGTCATGGGAACTCGTTGGGAAGACGTGGCGTGAAGCGGGGGTGGCGAATGGCTTGGAAAACCCAAGATTCCCGTGAAATCGAGCCGGTTTGAGCCGTGCCACAGGATTGCTCAGGTGTGTTCATTGAGGCAGGTAGCGGTTGCAACCACGACAACCTTGAGCGAGTCCGTTCGCGGGCTTGCGGCGAGTGCGATGGCGGCAGCAGTCTGAGCCAAGGGGAACGAGTGCGTGACGAGGGGGCGCGCATCGAGTCGGCGGGAGAAGACCAGGCGGGCCACGGCGGGTTGGAGGGTCCAGTCTGCGGAGTAGCTGCCGAGCAGGTCCTTCTCGTCCACGCAGACGCTGGAGAGGTCCACGGGGACAACCGCGCCGCGTTTGGTGTGGGCGAAGAGCAGAACCTGGCCCGCGCCGCGCACGAGGGTGAGGGCTTGCTGCACGGCTGCGTCCACGGGGACGGCGATGACGGCGGCGTCGAGTCCGCGGGCACGAGTGAGACGGTGGATTTGCGCGGGCAGGTCTGGCTCGTCCGCGCTAAGGGCGTGCGCGGCTCCGAAGCGGCGGGCGAGTTTGAGGCGCGGTTCGAGCAGGTCGGTGGCGATGACGCGCAGGCCGCGCAGCGTGAGGAGTTTAGTGAACATCAGGCCGATCGGCCCCTGCCCCGCGACCATGACGAAGTCGCCGGGCAACACGGCGAGGCGGTTGACGCCTTTGAGCACGGTGTTGACGGGTTCGAGCATCGCGCCCTCGATGAAGGAGTTTTTCGCGGGGATTTTCACCACGCCGGGGAGGCAGAAGGACATGACGCGGACGAACTCCGCGTAGCCGCCGCCCGCTGGCTCGAAGCCGGCGGTGATGCCGGTGCGCTTGTATTGCGGGCATTGTGCGAACGCGCGATGACGGCAGGCGTGGCAGTCCATGCACGGGACGTGATGGTGCAGGGCAACACGGTCGCCGACGTGGAAGCCGCGCGCGCGCGCGCCGATTTTCACGATGGTCCCGGCGGTCTCGTGGCCAAAGATGCGTGGCGGCGCGACGGTGCCGTGGTGGATCTTCTTGATGTCAGTGGGGCAGACGCCGCACACGGCGACGCGCACGAGCAACTCGTTCGCGCCGATGCGCGGCACAGGCACGGTCTCGACGCGGAGGTCGTTCGCGCCGCGATAGACGACAGCCTGCATCGTTTTGGGAATGGTCGTCAGCACGGCGGGAGTTGTAGGGAGAAAGCCAGCTTAACGCAAAGGCGCAAAGGCGCGGAGAGGGAGAACTTTCAACGTCCAACTCTCAACTTCCAACTTTCAAAGCGGCGCTCCAACGCCGGACACGCAAAGCCGGCTTGGAAGCCAGCGCTCCGGCTGCGCGGGCCGACTCACAAATACATCTCCGCCCAGTCGGGCGTGCAGGGTTTGCCGGCGATGAAGTCGGTGAACCACGGCTCGGGGTCGGCGCGGAACTCCCAGTCGCGGCCGCGCCATGAGAAGCGCAGCACCGCAGCGTGCAGGGCCTGGCAGGGCAGGATGAGGCGCACGCGTTGTTCGGCGGTGAGCTGGCGCAGGACGAAGTCGAGGTAGAGCCGCTCGTCGCCGCCGTAGAGCTTGTCGCCCACGAGGTGATGGCCGAGGTGCTGGAGGTGGATGCGGATCTGGTGCTTGCGCCCGGTGTGCGGGCGGACGCGCAGCAGAGTGAAATTCCCCTCCGTGCGCGTGAAGCGCTGCTCCACCGCGAACTCGGTCCTGGCCGCCGCGCCGTCGGGGCGGACGCAGTCCTTGATGGCGATGATGGCCTGCTCGTCCTTGCCGAGCGGAGCTTCGCACGTCGCGGATTCGGCGGCGAAGTGGCCGTGGGCGATAGCGAAGTATTCCTTCTCGACCTTGCGCAGGGCGAAAAGTTTTTTGAGTGCGGCGTCGGCCTCCGGGCTTTTCGCGATGAGGATGACGCCGCTGGTCTCGCGGTCGAGTCGGTTGACGAGGTGCGCGGAAACGGCGTCGCCCAAGTGCAGGCGCACGCGGCTGATGAGGCTGGAATACACATCGCCCTTGGTGGGATGGCAGACGAGGCCGGCGGGCTTGTTGATGGCCAGCAGGTCGGCGTCTTCGTGGAGGATGGGGAACAGTTCGGCCACCGGCTGAGTTTTGAACCAGTGACGAGCACTGACCAGCATTAACGCACACAAGGCCACGTCGCGTCCGCTCACTCGGGCTGGCTGAGTTTCCCCTTTCCCGCGCCGCGTTCCTCGGCAAGAGTCGCCGCACTTGCCATGAAACAACTGCGTTTGCTCCTCCTCACGCTGGGTTTGACCAGCCTGCTCACCTCCACCGCCGCCTCCGCCGACTCCTCGCGCTGGTGGAAGGGCAATCTCCACACCCACTCGTTCTGGAGCGACGGCGATGACTTTCCCGAGATGATCGCCGAGCTTTACAAAACCAACGGCTATCACTTCCTGGCCTTCACTGACCACAACACGCTGCACACCACGAACAAGTGGGTGAACACCGAGACCGCCAAGAGCGCGAAGCTCGCCTACCCCAAATACACCGCGCGCTGGCCCAAGGACTGGATCGAAAAGCGTGCGGGCAAGGACGGCCAGACCGAAGTGCGGCTGAAGTTCTTCTCCGAGTATCGTGGCAAGTTCGAGGAGGCGGATAAGTTCCTGCTCATCCAGAGCGAGGAAATCTCCGACCGATGGAAGACCGCGCCCGTCCACATGAACGCGCACAACCTCCGCGAGCCGATCAAGCCGCATGGCGGCAGCAACGTGGTCGAGGTGCTCCAGAACAACGTCAACTCCGTGCTGGAACAGCGCCAGCGCACCGGCCAGCCAATGTTCCCGCACGTCAACCATCCGAACTTCGTCTCCGCCATCACGCCGGAAGAGTTGATGCAGGTGCGCGGCGCGAAGTTCTTCGAGGTCTTCAACGGCCACCCCACGGTTTACAACAACGGCAACGTCACCAACCGCACGCCCAGCATGGATCGCCTGTGGGACATCGTGCTCACTCGCCGCCTTGCGGAACTCAAGCTCGAGGTGATGTATGGCCTGGGCACCGACGACGGGCACAACTACCACACCAACCGGATCGGCGTGAGCAACCCGTTCCGCGGCTGGGTCTGGGTGCGCTCGGCCAAGCTCACGCCCGAGAGCCTCATCGCCGCGCTGGAGGCCGGCGACTTCTACTCCAGCTCCGGCGTGAAGCTGCGCGACCTGCGCCAAAGCCCGAAGGAGATCGCCTTGGAGATCGAGACCAAGCCCGGCGTCACCTACACCACGCAGTTCATCGGCACGCGGCGCGGTTACGACCCGAAGAACGAACCGCAGCGCAACTCCGCCGGCGAGGCCTTGCGCGTCGCGCACACCTACAGCAAAGACGTCGGCGCGGTGCTGGCGGAGGTAAAGGGCGCGAAGGCGAGCTACACTCTCAAGGGCGACGAGATTTACGTCCGCGCGAAAGTCATCTCCTCCAAGCCCCACCCCAACCCCTCGCAACGCGGCGACGTGGAGACGGCGTGGACCCAGCCGATGGTGCCGGCGGCCGGACGTTGACCGAAGCGCTCAATCTCACCTCCTCCGCCGCGCCTACACCCGCGTCACGAGGCCGTTCATCTTCAACACCTCGAAGTCACGGCCCTTGATGCGCTTCAGCGTGGCGATTTCCTCATCATTCCAGCGCGGGTCGGGCGCGCCGCTGAGAAACCAATCGCCCCCGTTGTCCGCCACGATCATGCCGAATTTCTTGAGCGCGGTCAGGATCACCTGCGCGAGCGGCGGGAACTTGCTGATGTCCACGTTCGCTTTGAGCCGCACGCGCATGCCCATCGGCGGCAGGTTCGCATCCGTGAGCCGGCTGGCGTAGTGCGTCGCGGGCGGCACGTAGGCACGGCGCGAGCGGCGCACCGTGAAGCGCAGCGCGTGGCGGATGGCCTTCAGCTCCATGACCTCGTCGTAGCGCACGAGGCCGGGAAAGATCGGCAAGCCCGCGGCGTCGGCGGAGGTCCAGCCGGCGGGCCGGAGCTTGTTCGTGTTCAAGTCAAACACTGCGCCTGAGCTGGCCTTCCACGCCTTGCCGCCGTCCTGTGGATAGGAGGAAAAAGTTTCGTAGAGCTTCCAAGTGTCGCGCTCGATGACGAGCACATGACGGTCGCCCTTCGCGCCCGGCCCGCCCTCGATGGGCGCGTCCGGCGGGATCGGATACGGGCCGGGATCGCTCTCGTCCGCATACTCGAAACGCACCGGCACGCGCGGTTGTTTGCTGTCCACGACGACGTAGGGGATGCCGCTGGGCGCGCCCTGCCACACGGTGCCAAAGTCGGGATGGAGGCTCTTCGCGAGGCCGATGCTCTCGACGATGGCGTCGGAGTTAGGGTCCACCGGGTCCTGCGAGATGTCGCGGTTCCACGGGTTGTCGTCGGGGAACGGCCGGCGGCCTTTGAGCGAGATGTTCGGGCCGAGGGGAATGGCTTCGGCGGCAAAGGAAGGCTGCGCGAGAATCGGTGCGGTGAGCGCGGCGCATCCGATGAAATGGCGGCGGGTGATGGGTGTCATAGTTTCATCGCGTAGTGGACGAGTTGGCCAATTTCCTGAAAGCCGACGGAGGTGTAGAGGCAGCGTCCGACTTCGTTGTGTGACAAGGACTCGATGAGCGCGTAGCTCAGGCCCTCCGCTCGGAACCACGCGAGTGCGTGCTCGATAAGCTGCCGCCCCACACCGCGCCCGCGCAACTCGGCGACGACGGCGAGGTTCGCGATGCGACCGCTCCCGTTGGCACGGTCGAGCGTGGTGGTGATGTAGGCGACGATGCGCCCGTCCTCCTCGACGACAAACGCGCCTGCGGGGTTCGCGGTGGTTTCGAGTTCGATGTGCCGGGCCTTGCGCCAGCGCCAGTCGTGGCCGTTCTGCTCGCCAAACTTCTCCTGAATCGTCTGGTCGAGCGAGACACCTGAGAACGCGGCGAGCGTGATCTCCTGCAAGCGCGGCAGGTCAGCCGGGCGGAAGGGACGGATGACAAGGCTCATGGTCGAGGTCGGAGCAGAAGAGTTTGGCGCAGCACTTACTTCGCGCTGCGCACCGGCGCGTCCGCCGGGCGGTGCCGCTGAATCTCGGCCTTGAAGTCACCGAGGCTTTGCCAGAGCAGGCGCTTGTTCAGGTCCACCTCCGCGATGGCCAGCGTGCCCCAGTCCTTCGCCTGCGCGAGCGGTTTGCCGTCGTGGCCATAGACGGCGGAAATCATCCAGTTCGCCGACGCGTCCGTGTGCGTGCTGCTCACGACATAGACGTGGTTCTCGCACGCGCGCGCCGCGCCGAGCAGCGGATTGCAGCCCATGACGGGCCACGCGATGATTTCCGCGCCGCGATTGCTCAACTCGCGCGCGACCTCCGGGAAGAAGCCATCGTAGCACACCATCATGCCGACCTTGCCGAGCTTCGTGTCGAAGACGGGATAATCGAAGCCGGGCTGGAACCCGCCCTCAATCTCGCCGCGCGGCAACGTGACCTTCCGATACTTGCCGATGATTTTGCCGTCCGGCCCGATGAGGACAGCGACATTGTAAATCAAATGCCGGTCGCGCTCGATGAGGCCGGGGACGAGGTGGAGGCCGTGCTGTTTCGCGAGCTTGCCGAAGAACTCGGTGGAGGGACCTGGAATCGCCTCAGCGCACTGCTCGTAAGTGCTGCCGCCTGCGTAGGTCAGCACCTCCGGCAGCACGAGGAAGTCCACGCGCTGCTTCGCGGCCTCCTCGATTAGTGGCACGAAGGCCCTGCGCCGTTCGTCCGGCGTCTTCGTGTTGCGCGGGACGAAGTGCGCGGCGGCGAGGCGCACGACTCGCGGCGCTGGGGCGGGCACGGCGTTGAGCGAGATTTCCGCCCACTCGACCTTGGCCTTCGGCGCCCAGCGGAAATGCAGTTCCACGATGGCCTGCGCGGCCTTGGACGGGACGCGGTAAGTGTCCGAGACTTCAGTCCAGCCGCGCTTGTCGGTCGTCTTGTCGCCCGGCAGTTCCGGTTCCGAGCGCGGGTGGTCGCCGGGGCGATACGAGGCGAAGGACGGCTCGTCGTGGGTCACGGATTTGCCATTCGCGTCGCGCCACAGGATGCGGACGACACCTGCGCGGCGCGGCGAGTCCGCGTTCGTCACCCTGCGCAACGCGAAGAAGCGATAGTGCTGTCCGCCGGTCACGGGAAAGGTCTTGGTCCACCAGCCGTTTAGCCCCTCGCGCGCATCGGATTCGATGACGAAGCTGCCCTTGCCGGACGGCCCGCCCTTCGCGTCGTGGCGGAAGAGCGGGCGAATTTCCTCGCGTGCCGCGCCGGTGGTCCAGCCGTCACGTGCTGCGGGTTTCTCGGCGGCAGTAGCCGAAGCAGCGAGGAGAAGAATAAAGCCGAGCGCGGCGAACGAAGGCGTTTTCATGGACGTGCGCGATGTAAGCACGGTCAATGGACGCCGGCAACGACCGGAAAACCAACTCGACTTGAGCCGGTCGCTTCCCGACAGTCCCGCGCGAAAACCTGTGCCGCCCGACGCCATCTACTACTTCAACCGCTACACGCAACGCGTGGAGACGGAGCAGATTTACGGCGAGCGCGTCATGCGCTGGATTTACGGCTCGCTGTCCGGCCGGCTCGCCCTGCACGTGGTCGCGAAGCGCGCGTTCTTCTCGCGCTGGTATGGCTGGCGCATGGGCCGCGCCGCGAGCCGCGCGAAGGTTGCGCCGTTCATCCAGAACTTCCGCGTGGACACGAGCGAGTTCGCCGATGCGCCGGAGTCCTTCCGCACGTTCAACGAGTTTTTCTACCGCAAGCTGAAGCCCGGCGCGCGGCCCATTGCAGGCGATGCGCGGACGGCGGCCTTCCCAGCAGACGGGCGGCATCTTGGCTTCCCCGACGTGTCGCAGGCGGAAGGCATCTTTGTGAAGGGCGAGGTCTTCAGCCTCGGCGAGTTGCTGCGCGACACGGAACTCGCTGGCCGCTTCCAACGCGGCGCGATGGTGCTCTCGCGCCTCTGCCCGGTGGACTACCACCGCTTCCACTTTCCGGTTGGCGGACTCGCGACGGAGCCGCGCCTCATCAACGGCTGGCTCTACTCCGTCAGCCCAATCGCGCTGCGGCGGAACATCCACATCTTCACCGAGAACAAACGCGCCATCACGCGCATCGAGTCGCCGGAGTTCGGCACCGTGCTCATGCTGGAGGTCGGCGCAACGAACGTGGGCAGCTTCGAATACACCTTCCCGCCGAACACGCGCGTGGCCAAGGGCGCGGAGAAGGGCTACTTCAAGTTCGGCGGCTCCTCCACCATCACGCTCTTCGAGCCGGGCCGCGTGAAGCTGGACGACGACCTCCTCGCGCACACAGCGGAGCACCGCGAGCTCTACGCCCGCATGGGCGACCGGCTCGGCGTGGCGGCGTAAAGTAGGTCAGCGCGTCTCGCCTGACCTCCATTCTCCTAGCCCGCTTGAGCGGTTTCCCGAGATGGATGTCGCGCGCGACGCGCTGACCTGCTTCGGACCGCGACCCCGTTGTTGACACCCGCGCGTCGAGTTGTTTCCGTTCGCGCGCCAAACATGAGCAAGTTGAAATTCAAAATCGTGCCGGGCGCAGTCGTCGCGCCGCAGGGGTTCCTCGCCAGCGGAATTTTCTGCGACATCAAACGTCTCGGCACCGGCAAAGGGTCGAACAAGGGCCAGAAGCGCGACCTCGCGCTCATCGTGTCCGAGGTGCCCGCGACCGTGGCGGGGATGTTCACGACGAACCAGATTTGCGCCGCGCCGGTGAAGGTCTGCGCCGAGCGCGTGCGGGGTGGCATCGCGCAAGCCCTGGTCGTCAACTCCGGCAACGCCAACGCCTGCACCGGCCGGCAGGGCATGAAGGACGCGCGTGCCATGGCCACGCTCACGGCGAAGCAGCTCCACATGAAGGAGGAGCACGTCTTCGTCGCCAGCACAGGCCGCATCGGGGTCACGATGCCGATGGGCAACGTCCGCGCCGGCATCATCGCCGCCGAGCGTCTGCTGAACCCGGAACACGCCAGCGCCGACCACGCCGCCGAGGCCATCATGACCAGCGACACGCGGCCCAAGCAGATCGCCATCGAGTTCAAGCTCGGCGGCAAGCCCGTGCGCATCGGCGGCATGTGCAAGGGCGCGGGGATGATTCAGCCCGGCATGAGCGCCACCGGCGCGCGTCCCGCCGCACTGCCGCAGGGTCTGCACG
>JBEBFV010000214.1:0-9881 GCA_040081795.1 Limisphaerales bacterium
GGTCGAGCCGGACGAGTTCGAGCAGGCTGGTTTGCGCGATGGCGAACCGCTCGCCCGCGCAGCCGACGAAGAGCGCCGGCACGATGGCGAGCGTGAGCGGAATCTTGAGGCGCAGCGTCGTCCCCGCGCCAAGCACGGTGCTCAACTCAATCGAGCCGCCGCTGCTCTCGACGTTCGTCTTCACCACGTCCATCCCAACGCCGCGCCCGGAGACGCTCGTGGTCGTTTCCGCCGTGCTGAAGCCGGGGAGGAAAATCAAATCGGTCGCCTGCCGGTCCGTGAGCCGCGCGGCTTCCTCGGACTTGAGGAAACCTTTTTCAACCGCCTTCTGCCGCACGCGCGCGAGGTTGATGCCCGCGCCGTCGTCGGAGATTTCAATCACCACCAGGCCGCTCTCGTGATACGCGCGGAGCAGGAGCCGGCCCGCCGCCGGTTTGCCGATGGCCACGCGCGCCTCGGGAGGCTCGATGCCGTGGTCCACGCAGTTGCGCACCATGTGCGTGAGCGGGTCCTTGATGGCGTCGAGCAGCGTGCGGTCCAGCTCGGTGTCCGTGCCCTCCATGACGAGGCTGACCTGCTTGCCGCACTGCGCGGAGAGGTCGCGCACGAGCCGGGGGAATTTGCTCCAGACGTGGTTGATGGGCTGCATCCGCGTCTTCATGACGCGCTCCTGCAACTCTGTGGTGATGCCGTCGAGCCGCTGCGTGGCGGAGGTGAAGGCGGCGTTCTCGTGGTTCACGGCGAAAGGCAGCAGGCGGTTGCGCGCGAGCACCAGCTCGCCGACGAGGTTCATCAGCTTGTCGAGCAACGCGACGTCCACGCGAACGGTGGAGTCGGCGGCGGTGAGTGCGGCGCCAGCGCTCTTTTCTCCCTCGCCCCCACCGGGGGAGCGGGCTGGGGTGAGGGGGTTGGCTGTGGATGAAACCGGCGCAGACTTCTTCTCAACCGGCGGAGCCACCAAGGCCTTGCCCTCCGCCAGCAGCCGCAGCGCCTCGATGGTCGCCGAGAAATCCTTCGCGCTCTCCTGCCCCGTCTGCTCGATGTGCTTCAGCGTCTCGCGGATGCCGTCCACCGTGCCGAGCAGCGTGGTGGTCATGGCCGCGTTGAGTTGCAGTTCGCCGGTGCGCAGCCTGCCCAGCAGGGACTCCGCCGCGTGCGCGACTTTTTCCAGACGGCCGAAGCCAAAGAAGCCGCTGCTGCCCTTAAGCGTGTGCAGCGTGCGGAAGACGTTTGAGAGCTGCGCGCGGTCGTGCGGCGTCTGCTCCAGCGAGACGAACGCGCGGTCCAGCGCGTCGAGGTTCTCATGCGTCTCCGCGAGGAAGTCGCGTAGGAAGCTGTCAAGACTCGCGCTGGCCGGGGCCGGCGTCGTCGCACGCGTGGGTGGTGTGAGCGCGGGCGGCGCGACCGGCGCACCGCGTTTGCTGACGGACACGGCCTTGCCTTCGCTCAACGCCTGCAACGCGCCGATGAGTTCAGCGTCATCCCCGCTGGATTCAGTCTTGGTGCCCTCGACGCCACGCACGATTTCACGGAGCCGGTCGAGCGTGGTCAGCAGCGTGGTGACCATGTCCGCGTTGAGGGTGAGCTTGCCGTCGCGGATTTTTCCCAGGAGCGACTCGCCCGCATGCGCGACTTTTTCGAGCCGCTTGAACGCGAAGAAGCCGCTGCTGCCCTTGATGGTGTGAAGCGCGCGGAAGACGTTGCCGATGATCTTCTTGTCATCGGGGGACTGCTCCAGCCGCACGAGGTCCTGGTCGAGCCGGTCAAGATTCTCCCCCGCCTCCACGAGGAAGTCCTTCAGGATTTCTTCCATCTGTTCCATGGCAAAAAGGGGTTCGGTGTTACCGCGGCCATGCAACCACCCTGCTCCGCCTGCGGCCAGAAAAAACTGCCGCTCAACGCAATCACAGGCGGCATGAATTGTGCGGAACTGGACGCCGATGGAAGCGCGCGAGCTGGAAATCTGGCTGCGACGTCAGGCACGACGCGAGCGGCGGCGGGAACGGTTGCTGGCGCTGGGCGGCGGCATCGCGGGTGGCACGCTGCTGCTGCTGGCAGGCGTTGGGCTGGCAGCGGTGTTGATGGCGGGGATGGTGCAACTGGCCGAAAGCGTGAGCGCAGTGCGGGGACGGAGCCTGGAGTTTGAGTTCAGTCCGGCGCAATTCGCTGGGCTGGTGGTCGGGGTGATTTTGCTGCTCTTTGCGGGAAATTCCCGCAGCGACCGCGAGGCGTTTTTATCGCCGGGCGAAATGGACTGGCGAGATAGCCTGAACTTGCTCCATGTGCTCCGCGCGGTGGCGGGCGTGTTTGCGGAGGTGCTCTACAGCGGGCCGAGACTCTTGATGGCGGGCTGGACTGCTGGCCAACGCGCACGCGGGTGGCGGGCGATGAACTTCGAGCGCGGCGCACGGGTGCTGTGCGAGCTGCACTGTCATGCGAGCCGGGCCTCGCTGCGGGAACTGGCGAAGGCATTGCCGGATGTGGACGTGCCCGGGGCGTTGGAGGAATTGCGGTTGCTTCGCGGTGTGATGCTGCTGGAATCCCCGCCGCCCGGAGCGAGCCTGAGCAGCGAACTGCGCCGCCAGTTTGGCCTGCCGCCACGCTGGGCAGACACGTCTGCGATGCCTGACGAACCGAAACCCGCCGCCGAACCGCAGCCCGCTCCACGCGGGCCGAAGTCCGCCAAGCCGCCGTCCTTCCGCTGTGTCGAGTGTCTGCGGAAGTTTCGGCTGCGGAACCTGCGAGGTGGCGTTCAGTTCCACTGCCCGCTCTGCGGCGCGCCGTATCGCACGCGCGCGGATGCGCAGGGCCGCGTGCAGATCGAGCATCGCGTGGAAGGTTCGCACCGCGCCCCTCTCGCCGTGACGATCCGGCCTGCGGGCAGCCACGATGTCCTTGGCGTCGAGTCCAGCGCGTCGCGTGACGAGATCAGGCAGGCGTATCGGCGGCTGATGAAGGAGCACCATCCTGACCGCGTTGCGGGCTTGAGCGAGGCCGAGCAGTCGCAGGCCGAGGAGCGCAGCAAGGAGATCAACCGCGCCTACGCGCAGTTGCTGGGCAAGGCGTGAGCGGCGAACGGCTCAACTCCGCGACCCGAAGACGCTGCTGAGGACGACATCGCGCGTCTTCCACACGAGCGACATCGTCACGGACACGGGCAGCAGCACGAGCACGACGACAAGCGCGAAGCGGATGCGCGCCAACTGCCCTAGCTCCAGCGCCTCGATGACGGACTGCGGCAGATAATCGAGCTGTGCGAGCAGGTGATAGCCACCCACCAGCACGAGGCCGAGCAGCATCAGCGTCAAGTTCAGCCGCGTGAAAAAGCGGATGTCCTCGCGGAGGGTTTCGTCCGGCAGCATCGCGGCGAGGCGCTGGAGGACGATGTTCAACTGGTAGAGGAACAGCAGTCCTGTGACCGCGAGCGCGATGACGATTTGAAAGTAATACGCCTCCGACGGCAGCCGGCTCCAGAAATAGACAAAGGGCGAGAGGCCGAAGTTGACGAGCGCGAGGAGCTTCGCGCGGTCAAGGGCAAGCTGCCACGTGCGCTCCTGCGGCTGGTAGCGCGACAGCTCGAAGACGCCAAAGAGCAGCAGCCCCGTCGTGACCACCGGTGGCAGGAAACCCAGCGCACGCGGAAACTCCCCCATCGCCATCAGCACGCAGATGAGCAGCGTGCTGGGCAGGCCCCAGAAAAGCGCGGACAAGCCCCGGACCAGACGCCGCAGGGAAGGCAGGAGGTCGGCGTTCATGGAAGGACCAATTCCCAATGACCAATTCCCAATGAATGACCAATGACGAATGACCAGTGGGCCGCGCCGTTGCGGGCATTGGGCATTGGGCATTCTTTGGTCATTGGGAATTGGACATTGGACATTCCCGTCACCCGCCGCTCAGAACGTGAGGTAAGTGTATTCCTTCAGCCCGCGCTCGTAGTCATCGAGCAGCCGCATTCCTTCGCTGGGCTTCATGCGGTCGGACCTGATGGCCTCGTCCACCTGCACCTTCATCAGGCGCTTGATCTCGTTCTCGTCGTATTGCACGGCGGCGAGCGTCTGGACGATGGTGTTGCCCTCGATGATTTCCTCGATGTAGTAGCCGGTCGGCTCGTCGGGTTCGAGGAAGACGTGGACCTCGTTCACGCGGCCAAAGAGGTTGTGCAGGTCGCCCATGATGTCCTGATACGCGCCCATCAGGAAGAAGCCGAGGTAGTAAGGCTCCTGTTGCCCGTTGCCGTTGGAATTCAGCTCGTGCAGTGGGAGCGTGTCGCGCACGTCGCGCAGGTCCACGAACTTGTTGATGCAGCCGTCGGAGTCACAGGTGATGTCCACCAGCGTGCCCTCCTTTGTCGGACGTTCGTTCAGCCGCGCGATGGGCATGATGGGAAAGAGCTGGCCCAGCGCCCAGTGGTCGAGCAGCGACTGGAAGACGGAGAAGTTGCAGAGGTATTGGTCGCCGAGCAGATCCTCCAGCTTTCGGATTTCCGCCGGGATGTATGCCTGGCCCTTGAAGCTGGCAACGACGGCCTGGCTGATTTCCCAGTAGAGCGTCTCAATCTTCGCCTTGTCCGGCAGCTCCAGCAATCCCAGCGTGAACATCTGATGCGCGTCCTCCTTGCGCTCCTCGGCGTCGTGGTAGGCCTCGAGCTTGTTGAGCTTCGCGATGTTCTTCTTGATGTCGAGCAGCTCGCGGACGAGCGCGTGCTCGTTCTCGCCGAAGGTCAACGCGTCGCCGCCCTTCGTCTTCGCGATGGAGCCGAACACCTCGACGAGCAGCACGGAATGGTAGGCCACGATGCCGCGCCCGCTCTCGCTGACGATGTTCGGGTGCGGCACCTTCTCCGCGTTGCACACGTCGGCGATGTAGTAAACGATGTCGTTGGCGTATTCCTGGAGCGAGTAGTTCGTCGAGGAGTCGAACGCGCTGCGCGAGCCGTCGTAGTCCACGCCGAGGCCGCCGCCCACGTCCATGTATTCCACCGGGAAACCCATCTTGTGCAGCTTGGCGTAGAAGCGCGACGCCTCCTGCACGGCCTTCTTCACCGTCAGAATGTCCGGCACCTGCGAGCCGATGTGGAAGTGCAGCAGCTTGAAGCAATGCTCCAACTTCTCCGCGCGCAACAGCTCCGTCGCTGCGAGCAACTCCGCCGTGCTCAACCCGAACTTCGCGTTCTCGCCGCCGCTCTCCGCCCACTTGCCCGCGCCCTTGCTGGCCAGCCGCGCGCGGACGCCAATCAGCGGCTCCACCCCGACCTGTCGCGACACCGCGATGATTTGTTTCAGCTCCTCGAGCTTCTCCACAACCATGATGACCTGCTTGCCGAGCTTGATGCCCATCAGCGCCATGCGGATGAACTGCACGTCCTTGTAGCCGTTGCAAATGATTAGGCTGCCCGGCTGGTTCTGCATCGCGAGGCCGGCGAAAAGCTCCGGCTTGCTGCCCACCTCGAGACCGAAGTTGAACGGCTTGCCCGCGTCGAGGATTTCCTCCACCACTTCGCGAAGCTGGTTGACCTTGATGGGAAAGACGCCGCGATACTGGCCGTTGAAGTTAAACTCCGTGATGGCGTTGCGGAAGGCCTTGTTGATGGCTTCGACGCGATGCCGGAGAATGTCCTGAAAGCGGATGAGCAACGGGAACTTCAGCCCGCGCCCGCGCGCCTCCTCCACGATGTCGGTAAGATCCACGCCCACGCCCGCCTCCTGAAGCGGGCGGGCCACGACGTGTCCGGCGTCGTTGATGTCGAAGTAGCGCGCACCCCAGCGGTCAATGTTGTAGAGGGTGCGGGCGTCCTGAGTGGTCCAGTTTGCGTTGTCGGGGGCGGGGTCGCTCATTTCTCGCGGTTCAATTGGCGCGCACTATAGAAATGCGCCCCGTGATTGCAATAGGCGCGATGGGATTTTTCGGGCTACCGCCCTCAAGGGATAACTCGCGGCGTGTTTTCAAGACCGGGTGTTTTCAAGTCGGCTGTTCTCAAATCCACTGTTGACGCACGCGAGGGGGTTTTCTACGTTGCCGCCCCCCTTAACGGGGGCGTAGCTCAATTGGTTAGAGCGCTGCCCTGTCACGGCAGAGGTTGCGGGTTCGAGTCCCGTCGCTCCCGCCAGCATTTGCTGGCGTTTCCCGATGGCCCGCTTTTCTTGGGAGAGTCTCCAACAGGGAAGAGAATCTTGCCCGCCTCGGCAGCCGGATCGCTGGGCCTGAACCCTGAAATCGAAACTGGATACCGTGATTTGACACGATCCTCCCCCGGGGGGACGCAGCCGCATCGGGCTTTTCCTTGGCCCGGCAGCCTGATTCGGCTTGGATGAGAACGGCAGATCGTCTGCAAGAATCACGCGCTTGGCCCGAACATTTCCGTGATGGCATCGTTGCTTCCAATGACACCGCACGACGACAATCCGCTGAACACCCGCCAGAGCCTGCTGGGCCGGCTCAAGGACTGGGAGGACGAGCGGAGCTGGCGCGATTTCTTCGAGACCTACTGGCGGCTGATTTACAGCACGGCGCGCAAGGGCGGGCTCTCGGACGCGGAGGCGCAGGAGGTGGTGCAGGAGACGGTCATTTCCGTCGCCAAGCAGATGAAGGAGTTCAAATACGACCCGGCAATCGGTTCCTTCAAAGGCTGGCTCAAGCTCATCACCCGGCGACGCATCGCGGACCAGTATCGCAAGCGCAAGCCGCAGGAGGTCGGGCTGGTGGACGCGGACACGGCGGGCGGCGGGACGCGGGCGATGGACCGGCTGCCGGACGCGGCCGGAGACACGGCGGATGCGGCCTGGGAGGCGGACTGGCAGCAGAGCCTCTTGGACCGCGCGGTGGAACTCGTCCGCACGCAGGTCAGCCCGCGGCAGTATCAAATCTTCGACCTCTACGTGCTGCGGCAATGGCCGGCGAGCCAGGTGGCGGCGAGCCTGGACATCAGCACGGCGCAGGTGCATCTGGCCAAGCATCGCGTTCAGTCTCAAATCAAGAAGGAAGCCCGCCGGCTCGAGAAAACCTTTCTCTAACCGCTGGTTGTGAAAGAGCTGCTCTGCCGATTCCTGCTCTGGCTGGTGGAGCGATTGCGTGAAGGGGAGACGAATGCGGTGATTCGTCCGTCGTCAGCTTCCCACATGGATTATCCAACGCGGCGGAAGCTGTTGCGCGCGCTGGGGCAGCGGCTTAAAAGCGGCGGCGCGTCGTCGTCGCCAACATGAGTTCAACGCCGCCATCCAATCCGGACCTGAACCGCCCGCCGCGCCCCGCGCCGGTGGTGCCGGATTATCAGATGGACCGGCTCATCGGGCGCGGCAGCTACGGCGAAGTGTGGCTGGCCCGCAATGCCTTGGGCACGCGGCGCGCGGTGAAAGTGGTGTATCGCGACAGCTTCGACAGCGAGCGGCCTTATCTGCGCGAGTTCGCGGGCATCCGGGCCTTCGAGCCGATTTCCTCGCACGAGAGCCAGGTGAGCGTGTTCCACGTCGGGAAGAACGACGAGGCGGGTTACTTTTACTACGTGATGGAGCTGGCCGATGACGCGGCCACCTTGGCGAAACCGTTTTCGCCTCTTCCCACATCGGAGCCGCCGGCCATTCCCTCGGCCTACGAGCCAGCCACGCTCGGCGTCCTGCTCAAGCAGCGCGGGCGGCTGCCTTGCGCGGAGGCGCTGCCTCTGGCGCGGTCGCTCGCCTCGGCGCTCGACCGGTTGCATGGGCACGGCCTCGTCCATCGCGACATCAAGCCGGCGAACATCATCTTCGTGGACGGCCGGCCGAAGCTGGCGGACATCGGCCTGGTCACGAGCGCGGCCGAGGCGGACACCTTGGTGGGCACGACCGGCTACATTCCGCCGGAAGGGCCGGGCACGGCAGCGGCGGATTTGTTCAGCTTCGGCAAGGTGCTTTACGAGGTGGTCACCGGCCACGACCGCCAGGAATTTCCGATGCTGCCCGACGACCTCGGGCAGCTCACCGACCGCGAGCAGTTGCTGGAGGTCAACGAAATCATCCTCAAGTGCTGCCATCTCGACCCACGTGAGCGCTACGCCTCGGGCGCGGAAGTGCTGGCAGACTTGAAGCGCATCGAGGCCGGGCGCTCGCTGCGCCGTGGCCGCGCGCAGCGGCGGCAACTGGCGGTGGCGGCGTGTGTGGCAGTGGCGGCGCTCGGCTGGGTGCTGGTCAAGCAGTTCTTCCCGCCGCCCACTACGACCGAACCGGCGGTGACTTTTGCCAGCGCCATGCCCGGAAGCTGGACCAACTCGCTGGGCATGGTCTTCGTCCCGGTTCCCGGCCTGACCGTGGACTTTTCCATCTGGGAGACGCGCGTGCAGGACTTCCGCGCGTTCGTGGACGCGACCGGGCACGCGGCGGACGCGGCGTTTTTCTTTGAACGGGGCAGCCCGAAGAAACTGCCGCGCCGCTGGAACGACCCGCCCGTTTCCTCGGACCCGACGTTCCCGGTGCGCGCGGTGTCCGGCGCGGACGCGCGGGCGTTTTGCGCGTGGCTCACCGCCCAGGAGCGCGCGGCCGGGCGGCTCTCGGCGACCCAGCACTACCGGCTCCCGCGCGACGCCGAGTGGGGCTGGGCGGCGGGCCTGGCCAACGAAGCGGGCGCGAGTTTCACCGAGCGGATGCTTTCCGGTTCGGGCCAGTTTTACTGGGGCACCAACTGGCCGCCGCCGGTCGGCTACGGCAACTTCGCAGGCTTCGAGTCGCCCTTCGCCCAGCGGCTGCGCATCGAGGGATACACGGACGACTTCAGCACGGCGGCGCCGGTCGGCTCTTTCGGGCCGGAACAGCACGGGCTGTTTGACCTCGCCGGGAACGTCTCCGAGCTGTGCGAGGATTGGCCGCCGGACCCCGAGGCGAAGACGCCCTTCGTGCGGCGGGGGGCTTCGTGGGAAAGTTACCAGCCCAAGGTCTTCGAAGTGCGGAACCGCCGTGTCACCGGCCTGCACGAGTCCACCATCTACGCCGGCTTCCGCGTGGTGCGCGCCCCGGTGGGCGATGCCCCGCCGAGGTGACCGGTCAGCAGCTCGACATTCCAATGTCGAGACCAGCGCGCCCCGCTCGAATTCCCTGCAAGAACCGCGACGCGCCTCCGAACCCTTCTCCATTGGCATCAATTTTCTCCGCGCGTGCGGAGGAAGGCAGGCTCTGGCCCCGAAACCGTGTGCGGGCCGGAGCCTGTCCTGTCTCATCCGCCCGCCAACGCCCGCCGCAGCCGTTCCGCCGCCGCCGGGGACAGAATGGCGGTCAGGCACGTTTCCCCGCTCTCGGTGGTCGTCAGGGTGAGCCGCTTGCGCTTTAGCCGGAAGCGGCGCAGGGCGGCCGCCGGCCGCGCGAGCTTGGGTTCGATGACCGTGCCTTCGATCAGGATGGGCAGCCCCTCTTCGCCGCCGGGTGGCCGCCGGCCTTCCCAAAGGCATCCCAGTGCGGACGCGTCCGCCACCCAATGCCCGGCTCGGCTGTTTCGGCGGAGCCAGGTGAAGGTCTCAAGCTGCCGTTGGAGCCGCTCCAATTTGGCGGGGTCGCGGCGCGCGGCGGCGAGAACCACGCCCAGCCGGTGGTTCAGCAGCTTTTCAAGGGATGCGAGCGCACGCTGGCTGGGTGGCCGCTCGCCGCGGCAGATCTGCTTGTGCAGCGAGTAGGTGTAGCCCCGGTCGCCAAAGGCGGAGCGCTTCAGCCCGATGAGCGCTAGGAGCCGGTGCAGTTCGGAGCCAAAAGGGCACGCTTCCGATCTCTTGCGGTGACAAACCATGCGGACTGCTTCGTCAGGCAACCGGGTTTCTTGCGGGGAACTTGTCATGCTGATCCTGATTAATACCAAGTCCCTATGATAATCGGTGTATAATGCTGGTCAAAGCCAAGGCGGCGGTGCATGCTCGGGGATGGCAA
>JBEBFV010000215.1:0-9868 GCA_040081795.1 Limisphaerales bacterium
GCTCGGGGTGTGGGCCTGCGGAGGGCGCGGGCGCGGCGGTGGCCTTGAGGCGCTGCTGGTCAACGTCCTCGAAGACCGGCGCGGCGGGGGCGGCGGAGACGGACTCGACTTTCACGCCGCCGGGCAAGGCAGTGGAACGGAGCCGGGGCGTGCCGGGCCAGAGCGGCTGGCCGGACTCGGCCTGCTTGATCTGGACTTGGAGCGCGGCGATCTCGGCTTCGAGCGCGCGTGAGCGTTCCGAAAGCGGGTCGGACTTTTTTCGGAACAGGGACATGGGCGGGGACCGTCAGCGGCGGAAGAACAGAAGGAGCACGCTGCCGAGCAGCACCGCGACCGCCACGGGCCAGGTCAGCGCGAAGCCGAGGCGGCACAGCTCGCCAAAACTTTGAGCGCCGAGGAAGTGGCCTTGAATCTTGGCGGCACCCGGCGCGGCGCTCCCGGGCGATTGCGCTGACAGGGCACCGTCGAGGACGGGCCACTTGAGGCGCGCGCCGTTCCATTCCATGCGGGCGTTCTCGATGGCGGTGAGGGCGCGGGTAAGCTCGACGTTGTAACCGTCGGCGTTCCAGCTCTCCTCGTTGATGGCGCGGACCTTGTCGAGTGATTCGCGGAGGCCGGTGAGGGACTTGTCCATCTGCTCGGCGTCGCGGCGGGACTTGAGTTCTGCCTCTTCGAGGAGCACGAGGCCGCGCGCGAGGTGGTGGAGCATTTCCTCGCGGCCGGTCTGAAGCTCGACGCGGCGGCGGCGGGCTTCCTCAAGCGCGGAACGCTCGCGCTCAAGCTCGTCCTGCTTGCGCTTCAGCTCGGCGAGCTGCTGCTGCGCGTCGGTGACGCGGTGATCGAGTTCTTCACGCGTCGGCGGACGGCTGGCGGAGCCGGAGGTGGGTTCGCTCATGATGGTGGTGCGGGCGGCGGGTCGGGCAGTGGTGAGAACGTCGCTGTCCACAAACTCGGATTGGTCGAAGTCCGAAGGCATGGCGAACTGTAGTCGCGGCGCGCGGGGTGGAAAGGGAAAATTGAAATCGCAGGAAACTTTCAGCGCCCGCAGCGCGCCATCACCAATCCCCCACCGGCTAACAGCCAGACTCTTGTTAGTCCGGCTGGCGTCTGAAACACTCTCGCTCCGTGCAACCCGAGCCGCCTTCCCAGCCACTCCGCCATCTGCGGCGGTTGCTTGGCCTGCTGCTCGTCGTCGGCTTCACGGGCTGCGCGACCTACGAGCCGAAGCCGCTCGCGCCCGAGAAGACCGCCGCCGCCTTTGACGCGCGCCGGCTCGACGCACCGGAGCTACGCCTATTCCTTGAACAGCAGCTTGGCCGCGAATTGAAAGAGTGGCCGCTCAAGCATCCCGAGGCGTGGTCACTGGAGAAGCTCACGCTCACCGCATATTTTCATAACCCGGAACTCGCTGTCGCCCGCGCGCGCTGGCAGACCACGCAAGCCGCCGAGCTCACTGCCGGAGCGCGCCCGAATCCCACTCTCAGCGCCTCGCCCACCTTCAACTTCGATGCCGCGTCCGCCGTTTCGCCTTGGAAACCAGTCGCGAACCTCGAACTTCCCATCGAGACTGTCGGCAAGCGCGGCCTGCGTCTCGCGCGTGCCAAACAGCAGACCGAGGCCGCACGCCATGAGTTCTTCGTCGCCGCCTGGCGGGTGCGCTCTGGTGTCGGCGCGGCGTTGGAGGAGCTGTTTTTCTCCGGCCTGCTTTCCGGCAATGCCGAGCAGCGCGTCACAATGCTCAAGCAGCAACTCGACCTCATTGTGCAACGCCAACAAGCAGGAGAGGCTCCGCCGTCCGAAGTCACCGTTGACCGGCTTGCCTATGAGAAGGCAAAGATCGAGCACGACCTCGCCCGCGAGCGCAATGTGACCGCGAAGGCCCGGCTTGCCGAAGCCGTTGGCGTGCCAGCACGGGAGTTCACGGAGCTGCCGATGGCTTATGGCCCGTGGTCGCCGCAGATGTCTGCCGCAGAGCTGGCAAAGCTCCGCGAGAACGCCCTGCTGGGCCGCCCCGATCTCCGCGCGGCGCTCGCAAACTACGAGGCCGCGCAGCTCGCACTTCAGCTAGAAGTCGCGAAGCAATACCCCGACGTGCGGCTCGGCACCGGTTACGAGTGGGACCAAGGCGCGAACAAGTGGCAGCTCTTCAGCCTCGCGGTCGAGCTGCCGGTGTTCAACCGGAACCAAGGCCCCATCGCCGAAGCCCGCGCGCGGCGCGAAGAGGCGGCGGCGAAGTTCAACGCGCTCCAGGCCAAGGCGGCGGCGGACATTAACGCCGCCATCGGCAGCTTCCAGTCCGCGCGCGTCCGCATCTTCGCGGAGAAGGCGATGTTTGAAGCCGTGGCGAAGAACGAGGCCGCCGCCCGTGCGCTGCTCAGGGACGGCGAGGGCACGCGCCTCGACCTGCTGCGCGCGCAGCTTGAGCGGCTCGATGCACAGCGCCTTTCCGCCGATGTCTCGCACCGTCACTGGCTTGCCGTGAACGCGCTCGAAGACGCCTTGCAGCAGCCATTGGCCCAACGCGCAGGCGTAACCGCGCCCGCGCCGCCGGACAGTTTGCTCCCCGCCAACGCCACTTCCTCCAAGCCATGAAGCCACTCCCCGTTGTGCTATTCGCCTTGGCTACGGCATCGCTGCCCGCCGCTGAGTCGCCGAACGCCGCCAGCCCCGCGAAGGTCGGGACGCTCGTCAAGGAAACCGACCTCAACACCATCAAGCTCACGCCGCAGGCGGAGAAACGGCTCGGTATCTTGACCGTCGCGGTGGAGCGGAAAGCTGTGCCACGCACACGGAACTTCGGCGGAGATGTGATGGTCCGCGCGGGCAGCGCCCTCAATGTCAGCGCTCCCATTGCCGCCACCGTCTCTGGCTCGCTCCCGCAGCCCGGCGTCCAAGTAAAGCGCGGCCAAACGCTCTGCAAGCTCCTCCCCATTCTCTCCCCAACCGAACGCGCCACCGTCGCCACTGCGCTCTCCGACGCGCAGAGCAGCGTCGCCGGAACCAAGGCGTTGCTCGAAGCCGCGCGCGTCACGCTCGCCCGTGCCGAACGGTTGGTGAAATCCGAAGCCGGCAGCCAGCGCGCTGTGGACGACGCGCGCGCCGCCGTCGCCGTCGGCGAAGCGAACATGAAAGCCGCTGAGACGCGCGTGACGACACTCGCGTCCGTGCTGAAGGACTTTGAAGCCGGCAGCGTGACTGCGCTGCCCGTGACCGCGCCGTTGGATGGCCTCGTGATGGCAGTCCGCACGAGCGGCGGGCAACAGGTCGCGGGCGGTGCGGTGCTGTTGGAAATCACCGCGCTCGACCCGCTCTGGGTGCGCGTGCCGGTATATGCTGGCGAAGCGAACACGCTTCAGCCCAATGCCACCGCCCACGTCACGCGCCTTGGCGCGAAGGCTGGCGAAGCCGGCGTTCAAGCCAAGCCCGCCGCCGCGCCGCCTTCCGCTACCGCGCTTGCGAACACGGTGGATTTTTACTTCGAGCTGGCGAACGCTGACGGTCGCTTCCGCCCCGGCGAGCGCGTGTCCGTCTCGCTCCCGCTGACCACGGCGGAGAACAACCTCGTCGTGCCGTGGACGGCGGTGTTGCACGACATTCACGGAGGTCAGTGGGTTTATGAGCAGACCGCGCCGCAGACCTTTGGCCGCCGCCGCGTGACCGTGGAGCGCATCGCTGGCAAGGACGCGGTGCTCGCGAGTGGGCCAAGCGTGGGCGCGAAGGTCGTCACCGACGGCGCGGTGGAGTTGTTCGGCACCGAACTGGGCACGGGCAAATAGGAGACACACATGCTTCGCTGGCTGGTCGAATCTTCCCTCCGCGCGCGCGTGTTCGTCATCGCGCTCGCGCTGGTGCTGCTGGCTGTGGGCTACCGGCAAGTGCGGCGTGCGCCGCTCGACGTCTTCCCCGAGTTCGCACCGCCGCGCGTCGAGATTCAGACCGAAGCTCCGGGCCTCTCCACCGAGGAGGTCGAGAGCCTCATCACGCTGCCGCTGGAGCAGGCGCTCAATGGCACGTCGTGGCTCCAAAACATTCGGTCGAAATCCGTGCTCGGGCTTTCATCTGTCGCGCTGTTGTTCGAGGAGAACACGGACCTGATGCAGGCGCGGCAGCTTGTGCAGGAGCGCTTGCTGGCCGTCGCGCCGAACCTGCCGGCGGTCGCCAAAGTGCCGCACATTTTGCCGCCGCTCTCCTCCCTCAGCCGGGCGCTGAAGATTGGCGTCAGCTCGAAGACGCTCAACCAAATGGAGCTGACGGACCTCGCGCTGTGGACCGTGCGCCCGCGCCTGATGGCCGTGCCTGGCGTGGCGAACGTCGCCATCTGGGGCCAGCGCGACCGGCAGCTTCAGGTGCTCGTGGACCCCGACCGGCTCAATGCCCACGGCGTTTCGCTCGACGCCGTAGTCCGCGCCGCCGGGGATTCCGTGGTGGTCGGCGCGGGCGGCTTCGTGGACACGCCGAATCAGCGCATGGCGGTGCGGCACCTTTCGCCCGTGCAGACGCCGGAGGATTTGGCGCGCACGGTCGTGGCCTTCCGCGATGGTTTTCCGCTGCGGCTGGGTGATGTGGCGGACGTGGTCGTCGGTTCGCCGCCGATGATTGGCGACGCCATCATCAACGACGGCCCCGGCCTGCTGCTCATCGTTGAGAAGCAGCCGTGGGGCAACACGCTCGACGTGACGCGCGAAGTCGAGAAGGCGCTCGACGCGCTGCGCCCCGGCCTCAAAGGCGTGGAGATGGACTCGACCATCTTCCGGCCCGCGACGTTCATCGAGCTGTCCATCAAGAACCTCGCGCACGCGATGCTGCTGGGCTGCGCGATGGTCGTGCTGGTGCTCGGGGCGTTCCTCTTCGACTGGCGCGCGGCGTGCATCAGCCTGACGGCGATTCCGCTGTCCATCGTGGCCGCCGGGCTGGCGCTCTACTGGCAGGGCGGCACGCTCAACGTGATGGTGCTCGCCGGCCTGGTCATCGCGGTGGGCGAGGTCGTGGACGACGCCATCATTGATGTGGAGAACATCCGGCGACGCCTGCAACTCAACCGCGCCGCCGCCGCGCCGCTTTCGCCGTTCCAAGTCGTGCTCAATGCCTCGCTCGAAGTCCGCAGTTCGGTGGTCTTCGCGAGCCTCATCGTCGTGCTGGTGTTCCTGCCGGTGTTCTTCCTGCCGGGTTTGTCCGGCGTGTTCTTCCGGCCACTCGCGCTGGCTTACATCACGGCCATCAGCGCGTCGCTGCTCGTGGCGCTGACGGTCACGCCCGCGCTGTGTTTGATGCTGCTGCCGAACGAACACCCGCGCTTTGCCGAGTCGCCGCTGGCCATGTGGCTCAAAGGACTTTACCGGCGATTGCTTCCGGCCATCGTGTCGCGGCCCACGGCGGCAGTGGTTTTCCTGCTCGTCGCGTTCATCGCCACCGGCTTTGCGTGGCGGAAGTTGGGCGAGGAGTTTCTGCCCAACTTCAAGGAGCGCGACTTCCTCATGCACTGGGTTGAGAAGCCCGGCACGTCGCTGGAAGCGATGAACCGCATCACCGTCGCGGTGAGCAAGGAACTGCGTGCTATCCCCGGCGTGCGGAACCTTGGCTCGCACATCGGGCGCGCGGAGGTGGCCGACGAGGTCGTGGGGCCGAACTTTACCGAGCTGTGGATTAGCGTCTCGCCCGACGTGGACTACGACACGACGCACGCGAAGATTGAGGATGTCGTGAACGGCTACCCCGGCCTCTACCGCGACGTGCAGACCTACTTGAAGGAGCGCATCAAGGAAGTCCTCACCGGCGCGAGCGCGAGCGTGGTCGTGCGAATTTACGGGCCGGACCTCGACCAGCTTCGTGCCAAGGCGCAAGAAGTCAGCGCCGCCATCAAGGACGTGGCCGGCGTCACCGCGCTCAAGGTCGAGCCGCAATCGCTCGTGCCGCAGGTGCAGGTCCGCCTGCGCGCGGAAGCCGCCGCGAGGCTCGGGCTCACGCCTGGCCAAGTGCGGCAGGCTGCGCTGACCTTGCTCAAGGGGCGCAAGGTCGGGGAAATCTACGACGCGCAAAAAATCCACGACGTTACCGTGTGGGGCGTGGAGAAGTTGCGCGGCGACGTGCAGGCCGTGCGCGAGCTGCGCATCGAAACGCCCGGCGGCGCGCTCGTGCCTCTCGCAGACGTGGCCGATGTGCAAATCGTCCCCGCGCCAAACGAAATCAAACGCGAAGGCGCATCCCGGCGCATTGACGTGACATGCAACGTCTCCGGTCGCGACCTCGGCACCGTGGCGCGTGAAGTCGAGGAGCGGGTGAAGAAGTTGAGCTTCGAGCGCGGCTATCACCCGGAATTCCTCGGCGAATACGCCGCGCGCCAGGCCGCGCAAAACCGTTTGCTCGCACTGTCCGGCCTCGCGCTTTTCGGCATCCTCGTGTTGCTCCACGCGGACTTCGGCGCGCTGCGCCCGACGCTCATCGTGGCGATGACGCTGCCTTTCGCGCTGATTGGCGGCGTGGCGGCGGCGTTCTTCAGCGGCGGCGTGCTGTCGCTCGGGTCGCTCGTGGGCTTCGTCACCGTGCTCGGCATCGCCGCGCGCAACGGCATCATGCTCGTGAGCCACTACCGGCATTTGGAGGAACACGAAGGCGAGCCGTTCGGCCTCAACCTCATCCTGCGCGGCGCGGAGGAACGCCTCTCGCCCATCCTGATGACCGCCGCCTGCGCCGGCCTCGCGCTGCTGCCGCTCATCATCGCCGGCAACATCCCCGGCCACGAAATCGAGTATCCGATGGCGTGGGTCATCCTCGGTGGCTTGGTCACTTCGACGGCCTTGAACTTGTTTCTGATGCCGGCGATTTACTTCGCCTTCGCACGCCCACAGCCGCGCCGTCCGCTGCGGCTAGATCAGTGCTCGTAGTTCCGCAGCCGGCGGAGCGCGAGCTTCAAGGGCACGTAGCCCAGCGAGATGGAAAGCACGACGAACCCGGCAAAACAAGTCAGGACTGGCGGGTCGCGCAGCTCGGAGTTCCACCTCCACGGCGATCCCCACGCCAGCAGCAGCACGCTGGCGACGATGTAGAGGAAGCTCATGACGAGCGCGAAAGTGCCGCCGAAGCCGCTGACGATCTTGCTGGGATTGTCCTCGCGGAGGTTTGGGTAGAGCACGCCCAGGCCGAGCGCGAGGGCGTTGAGCGTGACGGTCATCACAGTGATGGCCCCGGCGAAGTAGGCGGTGCGCTCCCAAGGCATTTGCAGCATGTGGCAGGAAAGCGCAATCATGCCCAGGGTCACGACGAGCGAGGCGCTGGTGACGAGGATGAACTTGGTCTGCACCACGCGCGGCAGGCCCAGCGGCGCGCGGCCCACGATCCAGAGGCGTTTGCCTTCGAGCGAGAATTGCGGGAAGACGAAGCGCGTGGTGAGCGTGGCGAGGTTGAGCGAGCAGGCCGCGAGGTTAAGGTATGAGACGAGGTGCAGCCAGAACGGGCTGGTGATCTGCGAGGTGAAGTGCCGGAGGTTCAGGATGTAAACGCCCAGCAGGCCGAAGAGCATGAGGGACTGGCCCCATTGCGTGGTGTCACGCCAGAACATGCGCACGTCCTTGACCATGAGCGCGCGGATGTCGCCCGGCAGCCAGGCGAAGATCCGGAATAGCAGCTCCAGCAGGCCCGCGCGGTAGTGGAACTGTCGCCGCCGGTCCTGCCATGTGCGGAACCATTCCCATTGCCCGAAGACGCTCGCGCGGCTGTGCACGACGGATGTGGCGTCGTAGAACAGGCTGCCCATGCGCGTGAAAGCCAGCACGCCGAAGAACAGCACATGGCTCACGAGCACGAGGAGGAAGAAGCCCGCCGCGTCGCGCGCGCCCTCGGCCCAGTGCTGCACGCTGGCGGAAAGCCAGTAGCTGGGGAGGAAGGGGAATTGCGCGAAGCGGGTCTTGGCCAGGAGGCGGTCCAGCACCGCGAGCACGCGAGTCTCGAGGGATTCCTCGTCCACCTGCTCCGGGCGCAGGTAGTATTTGATGGCGAAGAACAGGATGCCGGCGATGACGAGCGTGGTGATTTGAAAGGCGCGACGGTCGAGGAACCGCGCGAGGTTCACCGCCGCCCACGCGCCGAAGACTGCCGGCAGCACGATGAACAACCCGACGAGCAAAACGGTGAGGCCGTAGAAATGCCACGGGACATTGCGCCACATCCCGTAGGCCCCGAGCAGCGGCGCGATCAGGAAGAGGAACGCCCACGACGCGAGCAGCGCGGACTCGACGAACTTCCAGCGGAAGACCGTCTGCGCCGGCACGGGCAGCGTGAGGAGGAAGGCCGTCTCGCGGTTGCGGAAAAAGTTCGAGTAGCCGATGACGAGGTTGCTGAACAGCAGCAGCACGAACAGGAATGCGAAGAGCAGGAACAGCAGCCGCTCGATCAGCAGCTCGCCGATGCCGGGAAAAACGCCGATGAACTTCAGCCCCCGATAGAACAGACCGAACGCCATCACGATGTAGCCGCCAATGAAGAGGACGATGATGGCCGTTAGCAGGCTGGACTGGTCGCGCACGGAGCAGAGCCGCCGCCAGGACTGGAGGAGATTCACCCGCAGCAGGAGCAGCAGGGGCGACACCGCCGGGCTGGAAACACCGTGAGACACGCGCGGAATCTTAGACATCAACCGGCAATCCGAGTCCTTTTTCCAAGTGGTCGGGGCGGTGAGATTTGAACTCACGACCTCTTGGACCCGAACCAAGCGCGCTACCAAGCTACGCTACGCCCCGAACCAAAGGGCACGGAAAATGGCGGGCACGCCTGGGAATTGCAACGCTGTTTTTCCAGCCTGAAAATCTGGGTGAGGGTGTTGACAAAGCGGGGTGAAATCTTAATTGTTCCCGCCCTTGGTCGCCTCGGTAGCTCAGTTGGTAGAGCAGTTGACTCTTAATCGAGAAACGTGGTTTTCCCCTCATTCTCCCCCATGTGGACTATCGAGGACAACTTCCGTGCTTTCAATGAGTTGTGACTGAATCCGGCGGGACGCTCGTTCCCCCATGCGGACCCATTTTTGGGCAAACAGTATCAGATTGCAGTATCAGATTTTGGAAATCGAAGCGGAGTCAAAATCCGGGAGAAGTTCGCCTCTCAACGTCAGCGAAAACGTCCTCGGGAAACATCAGCGCCAGCAAGATTTTTCACCCGACAGAGGACAATTCTTGGGTCTGCTCCCGCCTCTGCTCCGTCCACCGCTTCGTTCAACTCCGACCCTCGCTCCCTGCTCCTCGGTGAAATCCTCCTCCTGCACGTCAACATCCTCGTTCAACCCCTCCTCCAAAACAATGCACCTCCCTGTGGTCAAAATTTGGGAAGTCCGATGGGAAATCGAGGAACCGCATTCTCGTCAGGCTTTGCTGTGAACGTAATGGGGTGGAACCCGAAGTGGACAATCCTTCCGTTCATCCTTGAGCAAATCCCGATGGCAGCAGGAACGAGTCGCTGGTAGAACAGGGTTGATGGCCGACCTGTTTCCAGAGTCCGAGAACAGCTTGAAAGCCAAGCTGCAATCAGCGGTTCAACGTGTCGCCGCCATCAACCTCTTCATCGGCACCACACCTCTCACTTTCCTACGCTCTGGCGATCTCCGGAGGTTTGACAACCGATATGGTTCGCATAATCTGTGGACACTATGCCAATGACGAATGTTTTGGTGCGGATGGATGAGGATCTGATCCGGCTGCTCAGTGCGGGGGTCTCGGCCACCCAGCTCGACCAGTCTGAACTGACACGACAGGCTTTGCGCGCCGGGGTCCCCAAGGTGGTCCAAGGGCTGTTGCAGGCCCGCTCTGGCACACTCCAAGAGGATCGTCAGGCCATGGTCGATCAGGTGCGGAAAAAGGCCGGCAAGTGGCGCGGCTTCAAGGGA
>JBEBFV010000216.1:0-9826 GCA_040081795.1 Limisphaerales bacterium
GTGGACACGATCTTCGCCTATCCCGGCGGCGCGAGCATGGAATTCCATCAATCGCTCACGCGCTCGAAGATTCGCACCATACTCCCACGCCACGAGCAGGGCGGCGTCTTCATGGCCGAGGGCTACGCGCGCGCCACGGGCCGCGCCGGCGTTTGCATGGCCACCTCCGGCCCCGGCGCGACAAACCTCATCTCGGGCATCGCGGATGCCTACATGGATTCCATCCCGCTCGTCGCCATCACTGGTCAGGTGCCGCAGGCGATGATCGGCAAGGGCGCGTTCCAGGAGACCGACTTCTTCGGCATGACGCTGCCGATCGTGAAGCACTCCTACCTCGTCACGGACATCGCCGACATTCCCCGCATCATCAAGGAGGCGTTCTTCATCGCGCAGTCGGGTCGCCCCGGTCCTGTGATCGTGGACGTGCCGAAGAACATCCAGCAGGCGGAGACGCAGCCGATCTTCCCGAAGGAGATCAACCTCCGCGGCTACAACCCCGACAAACGCGCCAGCGACATCGCCCTCAACGAGATCATCGGGCTGCTGGAGAAGTCCGAGCGCCCCGTCATCTACGCCGGCGGCGGCATCATCACCGGCAATGCCTCCGTGGAACTCCGCGAGTTCGCAGAGCTGACGCAGATCCCTGTCACCACCACGATCATGGGCTGCGGCGCGTTCCCCGAGACGCACGCTCTCTCGCTGCGCTGGCTGGGCATGCACGGCTCCGCCGCTGCGAACTGGGCCGTCAGCGGCGAATATCATAAGCGCGCGACCTTCAACGACCCGATGGTCCCCGTGGCCCCCGGCGCGGACCTCCTGCTCGCCCTCGGCGTGCGCTTCGACGACCGCGTCACTGGCAAGGTGGACAAGTTCTGCGAACGCGGGACGATTGTTCACATCGACATTGACCCGTCCGAGATCAACAAGAACAAGCCTGCGAACCTCCCGATCGTCAGCGATGTGAAATTCGCTTTGAGCAAGCTCAACGAGATGCTGCGCAAGCGCGCGTTGTCCAAGAAGTATTCCCCGTGGGTCGCCCAGTGCGCCGAGTGGAAGGCCCGCGCGCCCTTCCGCTACCAGGTCAATGAGGAGGTGCTGACCTCGCAGCACATGAAGGATCACCTCACCGGCCATGAGAAGGAGATCATCCTTCCACAATACGCCATTGAGCTGCTCTACGAGCTCACCGGCGGCGACGCGATCATCACCACCGGCGTGGGCCAGCACCAGATGTGGGCGGGCCAGTGGTTCAAATACACTTTCCCCCGCCAGTTCCTCACCAGCGCCGGCCTCGGCGCGATGGGCTACGGCTACCCCGCCGCGATGGGCGCGAAGGTCGCCTGCCCGCACAAGCAGGTCGTGGACATTGACGGCGACGGCTCCTTCCTGATGAACGTCCAGGAGCTGGCCACCGCGCACATCGAGAAGATTGCCGCCAAGGCCATCATCCTGAACAACCAGCACCTCGGCATGGTGGTGCAATGGGAGGACAAGTTCTACGAGGGCAACCGCGGCCACACCTACCTCGGCGATCCGGAGAACCGCAAGGCCATCTACCCCGACTACGTCCAGCTCGCCAAGGGCTTCCACGTCCCCTGCGAGCGCGTGATGTTCAAGAAAGACCTCCGCGCCGCGATGCAGCGGATGCTCGACTCCAAGGAGCCTTACATCCTCGACGTCATCACGCCCTACACCGAGCACGTGCTGCCCTTCATCCCGGCAAACCGCACTGTGGCAGACATGGTGATCCCCTAGGACACGATTTTATCGAGTTAGAAAGGGATGGCGTCGCTGCCATCCCTTTTTCGTTGAGGACAGAAAGAATTCCTGCCAACGCCCAATCTCTCCCTTGACTCCATGAGGGGGTGTAACCATATTCGGCGGCTCTTTTCCGGCGCGGAAAGCCGGAGCGCACCCGACCGACCATATGGCAAAGATTAAGCCCCCTAAGACCGCCGCCAAGAGCGGCACCCGCAAACCCGCAGCCAAGCCCTCGCACGGTTCAAAAACACCTGCCAAGCCCGCAACCGTCGCCACGCAAGCCACAAAGACCCCCGCTCCGGCACCGGTCAACGGAACCCCCGCATCCAAGGCTCAACCCGTTGTTCCGGGCGACGGGATCGTGCCTGGTGTGCCGGCGATCACCGAAGCCATCAAGACTCAGGCGGGCGTGGATTTGACGGAGAAGGTCAAGGAGCTTGTCCGCCTGGCGCAAGAGCAGGGCTACCTCACCTACGGCGACATCAACGACGCGCTGCCCGACAGCATCGTCACGGCGGAGGATCTCGACGAGATTTACAGCAAGCTCCGCAACCTTGAGATCGAGATCGTGGACCAGGCCGAGGTGGACCGCGTCAAGCAGCCCGAACCGGAGGAGGAGCAGGAGGACAAAAGCCGCCTCGACATCCTCGATGATCCGGTCCGGATGTATCTCAAGCAGATGGGCCAGGTCCAGCTCCTCACGCGCGAGCAGGAGGTCGAGATCTCCAAGCGCATCGAAGATGCCGAGAACGAGGTCAAGCGCATCATTTACAGCTTCGGCTTCGCGGGCAAGGAGCACATCGCCCTGGCCGAGAAACTGATTTCTGAGCCGCCCAAGGAGCGCTTCGACCGCGTCATCATCGACAAGAAGATCGAGAGCCGGGACAACCACCTCAAGGCGCTGCGCAAGCTCGTGAAGGAAGTCCGCGGGCAGGATCAGACGGTGGATGAGCATTACGCCTGCTGGCAGCACGCGCCCAACAAGGCCAAGAAGGACAAGGAGCACAGTGCGTTCAAGAAGACGGATGAAAAGCTCCAGCGCTCCTTCCCGAAGTTCTTTTACAAGCAGAAGGTCATCGAGGAGATGGCGCTCGTCGCGGAGAACATCCACGACAAGATCCAGGCCAGCCTGCGCACCATCGAGGAGGTCGAGTCGCACCGGAAGTCCACGCAGACTCAGTTGATCGCCGAAGGCGAGCGCAAGAAGATCAAGGCGCTGGAGGAGTTCGTCCGCATGCCCTTCGCGGACTACCTCACCGCCTACAAGCAGCTCCTGCACTTCTCCGCCAAGGCGCTTCAGGCCAAGACCGAGATGGTCGAGGCCAACCTCCGCCTCGTCATCTCCATCGCCAAGAAATACACGAACCGCGGCCTGTCGTTCCTCGACCTGATCCAGGAAGGCAACATGGGCCTGATGAAAGCGGTCGAGAAGTTCGAGTATCGCCGCGGCTACAAGTTTTCGACCTACGCGACGTGGTGGATCCGTCAGGCCATCACCCGCTCCATCGCCGATCAGGCGCGCACCATCCGCATCCCGGTGCACATGATCGAGACGATCAACAAGCTCATGCGCGTGCAGAAGCAGCTCGTGCAGGACTTCGGCCGCGAGGCGACGCCCGAGGAAATCGCCGACGAGATGCAGATGCCCGTCGAGCGCGTGCGCGCCATCATGAAGATGGCGCAGCAGCCGATCAGCCTGCAGTCCCCCGTCGGCGACAGCGAGGACACGAACTTCGGCGACTTCATCGAGGACAAGAGCGCGGAAAACCCCTCGGAGATGACCAGCTACAGCCTGCTCAAGGACAAGCTGGCCGATGTGCTCGACTCGCTCACCGAGCGCGAGCGCAAGGTGCTCGAACTCCGCTTCGGCTTGGCCGACGGCTACAGCCGCACGCTCGAAGAGGTCGGCAAGCAGTTCAAGGTCACCCGCGAGCGCATCCGCCAGATCGAGGCCAAGGCGCTGCGCAAGATGCGTCACCCGACGCGCCTGCGGCAGTTGCAGGGCTTCATTGACACCGAGGAGCTCGGCTTGCGTCCGCCGACCGCGCCAGTGGTTGCGGCGTAACCCCTGTCTTCATTCCATTCACGAAGCGCCGGCCTTGTGCTGGCGCTTTTCGTTTGGTGTCCACGCTTCAGCTCAACGTGCAGGCAATTCGAAGCCCCGCGATTCGACCCGGAGTGCCGTCCGTTCAGTTCCGCTCCCCGCCACCAGCGCACGCATTCCCTGACGCAGGCTGGCCGTTTGCTCAAATCCGTCAGGGCCGAGCGTCAGCAGCATGGTGGAGAGCGCGTCGCTCTCCGTGGCAGAAGGCAGCACGATGGCGGCGAGCAACGCGCCTTCTGTCGGCTGGCCCGTTCGCGGGTCAATGACGTGGCCGTAGCCCTTGTCCGCCGCCGTGAAGGACTTGCCCCAGACAGCGGAGACGGAAAGCGACTCGTCACGCAAGGTGACGGTGGCCCAAGGGGGCGCTGAGGCGGAGGGGGCGTGCTGCGTGCTGCGTGCTGCGTGTTGGTCTGGGTGGTCGAGGGCGATTCTCCAGTGGGAAGTGTCGGGCGGTGCTCCGATGGCCAGCACCGTGCTCGTGCCGCCGTGCAGCAGCGCACTGGTGACGCCGGCCTCGCGCAGCTGCTCGCCCGCGCGCTCGACGGCGTAGCCCTTGCCGATGGAGCCGAGGTCGAGTTCCACGCCGGCGCGCGCAAAACTCACGGTGGAGTCGGCTTCGTTCAATTCGACCAAGTTCATCCCCACGCGGCCCCGCGCCTCTGCCAGTTCTTCCGGCTCCGGCACGCGACCCTCGCGCGCGTAGAAGCCCCAGCAGCGCATCAACGGCGCGACGGTGATGTCGAACGTGCCGTCGGTTTCCTGCGTGAGCCGTCGGGCGTGTTGCAACAGGCGGAAGAGCCACGGCGTGACGCGCACGGGCCGCTGCGCGGCCTCCTGGTTCAGCCGGTAAATCTGGCTCATCGGGCGGAAGTAACTCAGCTCGTCCTCCAGCCGGGCGATTTCATCCAGCGCCTCCTCGCCCGCCGCACGCAACGCGGCCTCCTCCCCGCCGTGCAGGACAAGTTCAAACCGTGTGGCCATCGCGTGCCGTGCGAGTCGGAGAGGCGTCATTGCATGGTCAGGCTGGCGGCGTCCCGGCAGAGCGCAGCGGTGCGCGACGTGAGATCACTTTCCATCCAGCCCGCGCAGGTAGGCGAGGATGAGTTCCGGAAGATCGTTGCTGTAACCGCCTTCGAGCACGCTGACGACTGGGACACCGAGACCTTGAAAGGATTTCCCAAGCCAGTGGTAGTCCTCGGCCTCCAGCGTCTCCTGCGCGAGCGGGTCGCGCGCGTAGGCGTCGAAGCCGGCGCTGACGACCACCACGTCGGGCATTTGTGCCTTTAGGGCGTCGAGGGCGCGGGTGAGGATCTTGCGGTAGTCGTCACGCGGGGTGCGCGGGGCCACGGGGTAGTTGAAGCAGTTGTCGCCGACGTTCTGAGTGCCGGTGCCGGGATAGCACGGGTGCTGGTGGATGGAGTGGAAGAATGCACCGGGCCTGCCCAGCAGGATGGCCTCGGTGCCGTTGCCGTGGTGGACATCGAAGTCATAGACGGCCACGCGTTTCGCTCCGGTGGCGAGGGCTTCGAGGACTGTGATGGCGACTTGGTTCAAGTAGCAGAAGCCCATCGCACGATTGCCCATCGCGTGGTGGCCGGGTGGGCGCAGGAGGCTGAAGGGCATTGCGCCTTTCCGCGCAAGCACAAGCGCGCGGAGTCCGCCGCCGATGGATCGGAGGGCATGGTCATGGATGCCCGGATGCGCCGGTGTGTCCGCGTCGAAAGCGTCGGCTGCGGCCTTGATGCGGCCTAGATGTTCCTTCGTGTGGGCGCGCAGGATGGTTTCCTCCGGGACATCGGCGGGTTTGCCCCACTCGAGTTTGACTTCCTGCTGCGCGCGGAGTTTCTCCAGGCTGCGCGTGATGCGCTGGGGCCGTTCAGGGTGTCCGGGCGCGTGGTAGTTGACGCAGCGTTCGTCGGTGATGAGGTGCAGCGGCATGGGGAGGGGATACGGCAGGCGGGGCCAGTTTGCAATCGGCGGCTGCGCCAGAAAAGTTTTTGACAAAGGCACGGCGCATTACCTACCGTGCGCGCCGCACTGACTGGTCGGGGTCGTAGCTCAGTTGGTAGAGCACCACAATGGCATTGTGGGGGTCAGGGGTTCGAATCCCTTCGGCTCCACCATTTTTCAGTGAGGGAGGGGTTGGAGGACTGGGGAAGTTTCCGTTGCACCGTCCGCGCGCCGCCGCCTAAGGTTTCCTCGAAGCGAATTCCTTTTCCTCCGCCATGCAACACCGCGAACTCGGCAAGACCGGCCTCAAGCTCTCTGTCATCAGCTACGGCGCAGCGTCCATCGGCAACGAATATGGCAACGCGACTGACGAGGCTCGCGCCATCCGCTCGCTGCACGTCGCGCTGGACGGCGGAGTGAACTTCATCGACACCTCGCCTTATTACGGCCGGACGTTGGCGGAGAAAGTCCTCGGCCGGGCGTTCAAGGAGATTGCGCGCGACCGGTTCATCCTCGGGACGAAGTGCGGGCGCTATGATGTGGCGGGCTTCGACTTCAGCTACGACCGCATCCTGCGCAGCGTGGACGAGAGCTTGCAGCGCATGGGCGTGGAGCACATTGACATCATGCAGTGCCACGACATCGAGTTCGGGGACATGCAGCAGGTGGTGGACGAGGCGTTGCCCGCGCTGCGCAAGGCGCGTGAACAGGGGAAAATCCGCTTCATCGGTGTGACTGGTTTTCCGCTGAACATCTTCCGCTACATCCTGGACCGCACGGAGCTGGACTGCATGTTGAGCTACTGCCACTACGCGATGAACAACACATCGCTGGCGGGGATGCTGCCGTATCTGAAGAGCAAGGGCGTGGGCATCATGAGCGCGTCGCCGTTCAGTGAGCGGCTCCTGACGCGGCAGGAGCTGCCGACGTGGCACCACGCGCCGGAGGCGCTCAAGGCTCAGTGCCGCAAGGCGGTGGAGTTTTGCGACGCAAAAGGGGTGGACATCGCGAAGCTGGCGTTGCAGTTCTGTCTCCAGAATCCTGACATCGCCACGACCGTGCCGGGCACTGCGAACCCGGACAACATGGCCAAGCAACTCCAGTGGATGAACGAACCGGTGGAGCATGAACTGATAGCCGCGGTCATGCGCCTGCTGGAGCCGACGCAGAACGTGCTATGGCGCGTTGGGCGGGAAGAAAACAGCGTGGATTGGGATGCTGGACTGTGAGTGGTCTGAACAACATCCGGGACGCCGCCGTGCAGGCGGGACTGAAGTTCCTGCTCATCGGCGGAAATGCCATCATTGCCTACGGTGTGCAGCGCGAGACGGCGGACTTGGACCTGCTCGTTCGCCGTGATGACTTGGCGCGTTGGCGCGACCTGTTCCTCGGACGCGGCTACACGGTCTTTCACGATGGCGGGAACTTCATTCAATTCGCACCACCCGACGAAGGTGCCTGGCCCACGGACCTGATGATTGTGAACGACGAGACGTTCACGAAGCTGGAGCCGCTCAGTCGGCCGTTCTCGCTTTGGGGTCAGGAGTGGCGGATCCCGTCCCCCGCTCACATCGTGGCGCTGAAGCTCCACGCCCTGGTGCATGGTCCAAAGCATCGGCACTTGCGCGACTTTTTGGATGTGGTGGAAATAATCCAAGCGCAGCGGTTGGACCCCGTCGGGGCCGAGCTGCGCGAAGTCTTTGCCAAACATGGAACTCCTCGACTACATCGAAGCGTATTACTCGCCTGCGAAGCGGACGGACGCTGAGGCGAAGCGGTCGTCAGCGCCGCCGCCGCATCTGGACTTTGAACTGCCTGACTGGAGCGGCCAAGTCCAGCGGCGCACGCCTGTCGCTGCGGAAGCGTTGATTCAGCGCTCCGAGGAGCTGCTCCCGCTTCACAACCGGCAGCCCGGCTCCGCCGTGAAGCGCCTCCGGAACAAATGTTCGGTGGAGTTTGTGATGGGCTGAACTTTGCGTTCCATGAGCAACGTGAACTGCAACGAAGCCATGATTGACGTGCGGCGTGTTCAACAAGGCGCAGAGGCCGCAAAGAATCGCGGAGAAGGGAATTCATCTCGTGCCACTTTCTCTGCGCCTCTTCGCATTCTCTGCGTCGCTGCGTTAAAGCGAATCACCCTTCTCTCGGCCGCGCTCGCCTTCACTGCCACGCTCCCCGCCGAAGTCCCCGACCCGCAGCTCCGCACCGACCATCCGTGGTATCCCGGCGAGCTGGCGCTCTCGACTTTCGAGCGACTCTTCGCCACTCAGGCCGAGCAGTATCGGCGCGCGACCGGCAAGGTCCCGGTCACCGACGAGGAGCGTGCGCTCGCCTCGTGGTTTTTCCGCAACACGCACTACGCCCATGGCGAAGAGGGCGCGATGGATTGGTGGGGCAAGGGCTTTCAGGCCGGCGGCGACTTGCGCGGGCGCGAGTATTGGACCGGGCTTTTCGCGCATGGCTTTGGCCTGTGCGGCACGACGCATTCGCAGTGGTCAGCGGAAATGGAATTCCTCCTCGGCCACGGGCGCGGGCGCGGCGTGGGCGCGGCGGGCCACAACGCCTTTGAAGTCTGGCTCACCGGCGGTGCTTACGGCCCGGGCAAGTGGGCGTTGCTCGACCACGACCTCTCCACCGTTATCTTCGACACCGGCGGCGCGGCGCTGCTCGGCCTCGCGGATGTGCAGCGCGACTGGAAGCAGCTCACCGACCGGAAGTTCGCGCCCGACCGCCAGCGCGGCTGGCTCGTGTGCGGCCTGCATCCCGGCGACGGCGCGTCCTACGCGAGCTACAACGTCGCCGAGTATCTGCCCGGTTACGCCGGCCCGCCGCCGATGCTGCGCGTGCGGCGCGGCGAGTCCGTGCGCCGCTACTTCGCGCCCGGTTTGGAGGATGGGAAAACCTTCGTCTTCTGGGGCCGCAACTACAACGCCGGCGGCATCTCCGGCCCCGAGCGTTCGCAGACGTGGGTGAATCAGCCGGAGCAGATGCACGGATCGAAGACGGGCACGCCGTTTAAGGCGGGTCAGGCGCGCTACGGGAACGCGGTCTCCACCTACCGCCCGAACTTCGCCAGCGGCGACTACCGTGAAGGCATCGCGGACGAAGGCCCCGGCCACGTCACGTTCACCTTCCGCACGCCCTACGTCATCGGCGCGACGCCGCCGGACAACAGCGCGTGGGGCATTTACAAGGACGGCGGACGCAACGGCCTCGTGCTGCGCGGGACCGCGACGGCGAAGGTGAGCGTCTCGGTGGACGATGGCGGCTCTTGGAAGGACGCGGGCGACTTCCGCGACGGCCTCGACCTAACGGATTTCGTGAAGGGCCGACAGAGCTACCAACTCCGTCTGCACGCGGCGGCGAAGGCGCTGGCAAACTCCGGCCTCGTCATCACCACCGTCTGCCAGCTCAACCCCGCGATGCTCCCACGCCTGCACGACGACGGCACGCAAGTCATCTTCGCCGCGTCGGGCCGGGGCGTCGTCTCCGCCGGGCCGACGAAGCCCGAGGCGCAAACGCACAGCGTGGCCGGCGCGTTCGACTCGCCCGCGGTCGCGCTCGCGCTCCGCGTGCCGGCGGGCCGTGTGCCGCGACAGGTCTTTGCCGCCGCGCACACGGCCACGGGCAACCCGCCGCGTCCCGAACTGAAAAGCCACATCGAGTTCTCGACCGACGGCGGCAAGTCGTGGCGGCCGGTGGTGAAGGACTGGCACATCCCCCGGCGCGGCGACGAGCCGAAGGATTTCTGGTCGCAAAGCTTCTGCCACGGCTCGGTGGAATTGCCCGTCGGAAAATTCGACACCGTGCAAGTCCGCTTCCGCAACGACGGCGGCAAGCGCTACCTTCGCGCCGAAGCGCACCTAATCCACGAGTCGGCGAAGCAGGACGCGACGAAGGTCACATTCAACTGGACCGACGCGAATGGCCCGCACACGGCGTCGCGCGTGGTGGGCAAGTCGGAGACATGGAAGCTGCCGACGGCAAAAGGCGTGCAGACGCGTTGGGTGG
>JBEBFV010000626.1:0-2554 GCA_040081795.1 Limisphaerales bacterium
CCACCGAGGCGCGCGTGACGCCGGACGGCGCGCCGGGCGAGCAGTCGGACTTGAGCAATGCCCGCCGGCCCGACGAGCCGTCGCTGCGCTTCTGGTTGTGGAACATGATGACGGTCCACCGCTTCTCCCGCGACGAGGTGCGGGCTGCGACCGGTATGACGGCGGCGGAAATTGACAGCGCCTTGCAACGCTATGATGTCCGGCTGGACCCGCCTCCCGCGCGCGGGACACACGCGCCCTTGCTCGTCGTGCCCTACCCCGGTGGACGCCATCCGCGCATCGGCTTCCTCGACGGCGCGGTGAACCCGCAGCGCGAGACGAAGGTGAGCGTGTTCACCCCGTGGGATCCGACGAGCTACGTCGTCGTGGATGTGCCGGAGGCCATCTGGTCCAACCTCGGCCTGACCTACCTCGCGCACACGCACGTTCCGACCGTGTGGTCGAAGCAGAACATCGAACTGCCCAAGCTGGAATGGACCCGTCGCACGGACGGCTCGCTCGATTTCGAACGCACCCTGCCGAACGGAATCACCTTCGGCACGAAGGTAGTTCCAGGCCGCGGCGGCGTGCGGATGGAGATGTGGCTGCGCAACGGCACGAAGGAAACGCTCTCCGACCTGCGCGTGCAGAATTGCGTGATGCTACGAGGCGCGAAGGGTTTCACCACTCAGAGCAACGACAACAAGGTTCTCGCCAAGCCCTACATCGCCGCGCGCTCAGACGACGGCCAGCGCTGGGTCATCACCGCGTGGGAGCCGAACCACCGCCCGTGGACCAACCCGCCGTGCCCGTGCATCCACTCCGACCCGAAGTTCCCCGACTGCAAACCCGGCGAGACGCAGCGCGTGCGCGGCTGGCTGTCCTTCTACGAGGGCGCAGACGTGCAGTCGGAGTTCAAACGGCTCGATGGCATCGGCTGGCGGTGAGCTGCGCAAAGCAAAACGGGCTGAAGTCGCGTGACTTCAGCCCGTCGTGCGTGACGAATCGCAGGTCAGCTCAAGGTGCCCATCCGTCGTGGATGCGGGATTTGAACCACTGGACGTCGGGCACGGAGTTGTTGACCGGCCGTGGAATTCCCTTGAACTCAGTCGCTCCCGCAGAGAGCTCAAGCGCCACCCAGCGATGCAACTCGGAATGTCCGTCCGCAAAGGAGAGGCTGGTCGCCCCACCATGCATCGCCGCCGGGCGGTTGCCGAAATTGTTGCTGTTGCCAGCCGTTCCGGGCGGGCCAATCCCCGGATTGAAGGTTCCGTCATCTATCGTGTTCGCATCCTCGTGCATGAACGTGATGAGGTTCGAGGGCTTTCCCAGACTTCCGGCGTGCGTGTAGATCGGAATCGTCGCGTCGTTAAACGGTGCGGGCGGGGTCCGCAACGGTTGTCCGTAGCCGCCCCCGTTCATGTAGGCGCTCAGGCTGAAGTTGCGCGGATAGGGCCCCGCAGCGGGCGGACGCCCAATCTTGTCCGAGGTGCACCTCATGATCTTCTCAGACCCGAGGTAGCGTCCCAGAAGCGCCTGCATGAAGAAGGCGGCGTTCGTCTCAGACCCTTGCGCCAGCGAGCCATTCTGCGCCCCGTTCATGTTCATCCAGCCCGTGCACCAGGTCTGGTTCGTGAATGAGAGCGGCGGCCAGTTGGTGGAAATGACGAGCCGGTCATCGTGGTCGCCCTGATACACGGTCCACGCCAGCGCCATCTGCTTCGTGCCATTGAGACACTGCGCTCCCTGCGCCTTGGCCTTGGCCTTGGAGAGCGCCGGCAGCAGCATCCCCGCCAGGATCGCGATGATGGCAATGACTACGAGCAGTTCAATCAGGGTAAAGCCGCGCGCGAAGCGTGGTGCGTTTGGGCGGATGGCGTTCATGGTAATGGCCGGTTCTGGTTCGCTGGGTTGCCGGCCAACGTCACTGCGCGAACCTGGGGAGACTGCCGCCCGCCACTGGTTCTGCGAGCCGATGCTGGACCGGGTGTGCGGGCAGTCTGGTGAAGCGGGCGAATCTTTTCCTCCGGCTTTCCCGCCCATTTTCTCCGGTTTCCTACGCCGGAAACGGAGGCCGGCAGTGCCCCTTTGCGTTACGCCGCTCCGAGCCGGTGCGACTTCCGATACTCCCGGGGCGAGCAGCCGCAGGCGCGCTTGAACGCCTCATGGAAACGGCTCAGGGACGAGAAGCCGGAGTTGAGCGCGATCTCGATGATTTTCTCGTCCGTGGTCGCCAGCAACCGCTGCGCGTGCGTCACCCGATGCTGCGTCACGCAGTCAATCAGCGAGAGGCCCAGTGTGCGCTTGAACAGCGTCATCGCGTAATTCGGGTGCAGTCCCGCCGACCGGCTGATGCGCTCCGCCGTGAGCGGCTCGGTGTAGTGCCGGGCGATGAAGCCCGCCATCTGCTCCACGCGGTGCAAGCCGCCGGTCTCGATGACCACCGGCTCCGCCCGTCGGCTGTGCCCGGCCGGCTGCGGCTCCGGGGACAGGGCCAGCGAGAAGCGCAGCAGCCGCGCCTCGATTTCCAGGAACGCCACGCGGCGGCCCATCGGGTCCTTCCCCTCCAGGTCAT
>JBEBFV010000217.1:0-9780 GCA_040081795.1 Limisphaerales bacterium
GCTGGTGCCGGGCTTGAGGAGCGGGCCGCCCTGCGCGAGGTCGAGCTGGCCGCTGACTAGCAGGACGGTGTCGCGGATGGACTCAGCGTCGAGCTTGCGGCGGTTCGCATGCCAGAAAAGTTTGTTCTCCGGGTCGGCCGCCAAACCAGCAGCGAGCTGCGGACCAGCCAAGCCGACGGAAGTTTGCCGGTAGGCGCGGCTCAACACCAGTTCCCGCACCAGTTTCTTCACCGACCAGCCGCCGTCCATGAAGCGCACGGCCAAGTGGTCGAGCAACTCGGGGTGCGTCGGCGCGTCGCCGGTGGTGCCGAAGTTGTCCGGGCTGCGCACGAGGCCGGCGCCGAAGAGCCACGTCCACGCGCGGTTCACGAAGACGCGCGCGGTGAGCGGGTTGTCTCGGCTGGCGAGCCAGTCGCCGAGTTCGCGACGGCCGCTCTCCTTCGCAGGAATCGTCGGTGTGGGGCCGTGGCTGGCGACTTGGAGGAAGCCGCGCGGGGCTTTCGCGCCGAGGTTGTTCACACTGCCGCGCACGTGGATTTGCGTGTCGCCCACGTTCTCGTCCTTAACCGACATGAACATCGGGCGCTTCGGGCCGGACGCCTCCAGCTTCTTCAGCTCTGCTTCGAGTTTCTTCAAGGTCTCGGAACCGTCTGGCTTGTCCTTCTTCACCGCGTCGGTGGTGGCGGTGGCGGCGACTTCAGCCAGCTTTTCCACCGGAACGAACTGAACGGCATCGGCGGTCACATGACCCTTCGTGCCCTCGGTGCCGACGATGACGAAGCCCGCGCCGTTCTGCTCGAAGCGGAACTGGCCGAGTGACACGAAGCGGCCTTCGATGGGCGGCTCGTCCCGCTGGTCCACGCGCACCGTCTTCTCGCCGTCCGCGCTAAAGATGGTGACGGGCGTGTTCGACGAGCGACCTTTGCCAGGGCTGTAAGCGAGGCGCACCTCGTATTTGCCGGCGCGCAAGGCATCGGGCTGAAACGTGATTGTCTTGGAGCCTTTGCCCTCGTTCAAGTCGTGCAAGTAGCCTTCGCCAACGAAGGTTTTCGTCGAGCGCGAACCAGACCACATGCCGACCTTCTTCGCCTGCTCGTCGTCCACCACGACGCCAGCCAGCACCTTCGCGTCGAGCGCGCCGCTGGGCAGCGTGGCTTTCTTCGCGACGGCCGTGTTCGAGGATTCCTTCGCGGCCTTGATGCTGGCTTCGAGCTTCGCGACGGCTTGCTCGTGCGCGGAGAATTGCTTGCCCTCCGTCGGCGGCAGCGGCAGCGGAAACTCCAGCCACTTGCTGACGTTGGAATGCTCCAGCGTCTTGGCGCTCTTGAAGATTCCGGCCAGCGCGTAGTAATCGCGCGTGGGGATAGGGTCGAACTTGTGGTCGTGGCAGCGCGCGCAACCGATGGTCTGGCCGAGGAATGCCTTGCCCATCGTGTCGAGCTGCTCGTCCACCACATCCATCTCGAGCTGCTTCTTCTCCTGCTCCTCTAGGTTCGTGTTGCCGAGCGTGAGGAAGGTCGTGGCCACGAGCTGCTGCTGACGCTGCGAAATGGAGTCGTGTGGGAGCAAATCGCCGGCGACCTGCTCGCGGAGGAAACGGTCGTAGGGCTTGTCCGCGTTGAAGCTGCCGATGACGTAGTCGCGGTAGCGCCAAGCCTCCTTCATCACAAAGCCGCGCAGCGTGAGCGACTCGGCGTAGCGCACCACGTCCAGCCAGTGCCGGCCCCAGCGCTCGCCGAAGTGCGGAGAGGCGAGGAGCTGGTCAACGAGCTTTTCATAAGTCCCATGCGACGCATTCGTCTTATGGGACTCATGGCTCTCCCGCACGAACGCATCAATCTGCTCCGGCGTCGGCGGAAGGCCTGTGAGGTCGAAGTAAATCCTGCGCACAAGTGTGACCGGGTCGGCGTCGGGGGAAGGGCGAAGGTTTTTCTCTTCGAGCTTGGCGAGGAGGAAGCGGTCGAGGTCGCCACGCGGCCAAGCGGCGTCCTTCACGGCGGGCGGGGTTTGCTTCTTCGGCAACTGATACGCCCAGTGCTTGCGGCCCTCGGCGATGTTGATTTCCTTCTTCGCGAGCGTCGCGCCGCCGGTGCGCGGGTCCGGCGCGCCGAGCTTCACCCACTGCTCGAAGTCGGCAATCTGCGCGTCCGTGAGCTTCCGCTTCGGCGGCATGCGGAATTCCTTGTCCTTGTAGCGGACGGCCTTGATGAGAAGCGAGGCGTCGAGGTCGCCGGGCACCAACGCCGCGCCGGAATCGCCGCCCTTCATCCAGCCGTCGCGTGTGTCCAGTGCCAGCCCGCCCTTGAGCTTCTTGCCGACCGCGTGGCACTCGTAGCAATGCTCGGCCAGCAGGGGGCGGATCTTCTTCTCGAAGAACTCGATGCTCTCGGGCGCCTCCGCCGCGTGAGCGGACAGCGTGGTGAAGATCGCGCCCGTCACGAGGACGAGCGACAGGTGGCGGAGAGGCTTGGGCAAAACTGGCTTCATGTCGGGCGCAAAATCTGACGGCGGCGCGGGCCGCGATGTTTCAGCGAACTTGCCTTCCGGGTGGGCTGTTGGCGAAGGAAAACTTTGACACGACCGGGCTGTTGACTAGCCTCCGACGCACAATTCAAACGCACGCATTATGAGATTTGGCATCAACACATTCCTCTACACCTCCCCGTTCACCACCGACAGCGTGAAGCTCTTCCCCAAGTTCAAGAAGTGGGGCTTCGAGACCGTCGAGATTCCGGTCGAAGCACCCGAGCACATTGACCCCGCGAAGGTGAAGGCCGCCGCCGACAAGTCCGGCCTCGCCATCGGCTCCATCTGTGCCTGCATGGGCCCGGGCCGCGACTTCCGTGGCACGCCCGAGGAGCAGGCCACCGGCATGGCCTACTGCAAGGCGCTCGTGGACCAGGCCGCCATCATGGGCTGCCCGCGCCTCATCGGCCCCATCTACTCCGTGGTCGGCAAGGCCGACGCCGTGGAGCCGGCGCAGCAGAAGGTCGAGTTCGCGCTCGTCGTAAAGAACCTCAAGGAGCTCGCCGCCTACGCCGCCGCGAAGGGCATCACGCTGTGCATCGAGCCGCTGAACCGTTTCGAGACCGACTTCCTCAACACCTGCGACAAGGGCCTCGCGCTCATCAAAGCCGTCGGCGCGAAGAACGTCGTCCTCCACCTCGACACCTTCCACATGAACATCGAGGAGAAGAACCAGGCCGCCGCCATCATCAAAGCCGGCAAGACGCTCGGCCACTTCCACGCCTGCGGCAGCGACCGCGGCACGCCGGGTGGTGATCACATTGACTGGAAGCCCATCGTCGCGGCGCTGAAGAGGATTGGTTATCAGGGCGACGTGGTCATTGAGAGCTTCACGACCGACGTGAAGGTCATCGCCCGCGCCGCCGCCATCTGGCGCAAGATCGAGCCCAAGCGCGACGACATCGCCGTGAAGGGCTTGGCGAACCTGAAGCGCCTCTTCGGGAAGAAGTAGGCCGCGACGAAATTCATTTGCACGAAAGCCGCCGGAGTCATCCGGCGGCTTTCGACATTTTGAGTGGGACAGTCGCCACACGACGGAAAATCTGCCGCCTATGGCTGCCCGGCCTTACCAGTAGCCTCCAGCGCACCAAGCAGCGCGCCGATGAGGAAGGGCTTGCGCAGCAGACCGCAGAAGCCCGCGCGCGTGGCATGTTCGCAGGTGATGTCGCCGCTGCCGGTGGCCAGCAGGATTTTCACCGGTGGCGACACGGCATGCACGCGGCGGCACAGCTCCACGCCGTCCATGCCGGGCATTTGCAGGTCGGTGACGATGAGGTCGAATGTCTCCGGCGCGGATGTGAATGCCGCGAGCGCAGCCTCGCTGTCGTGGAAGCACTCGACTTCCGCCTCGCAATAATGCCGGAGCAGCCGGCCCATCAGGTTGAGGTTGCCTTCGTCGTCGTCCACGAGCATCCAGTGCGGGCGGCGGGTGCGATTGAGTTCAGGGAGGGTTGTGTTCATGGTTCGGTTTCTTTCTCGCAATTTGGTTGTGAAATGTCGGCAGGTTATGGCGTGCCCGTGTTCGCGCCGGGCACGCGAAAGGAGACGAAGTAAAAGCCCTTCGTGGACTTGGCCTCGACGTAGAGGTTCAGCGTGCCGTCGCTCGCGGCCGTCTGCTTGCTGCGGTCAATCGTGCCCGCGGCCGAGAGCGAGAAGGGCAGCGCGCCCCACTTGAGGCTGCCCATCGTCGGGTTGCCGTAAACTTCGTAGGTGTAGCCGGTGTAGGCCGGCACAGTGATTTGGTAGCGCGGGTTGCCGCCGGTCGGGCCGGCCACGAGGGCGCTCGCCGCGAGCGTGAGGCTGCCGCCGTTGGGATACGTCGGTTCCACGGGCGTGAACTGGCTCACGAAATCCCAGGTCGCCTGCACCTCGCCGGTCGTCGTGCCGGCAACCGCCGTGTAAGTCAGCAGCATCGCCGCGCGCGCGGTTGCGTCGGCGACGGTGCTGAAGACGTTGTCGTTGGAGTTCTGGATGGACCACACGTTGTTGTTCAAGTCCCGCGCCGTCTCGTTCCAGCCCGTCTGCGTGCAGGCGCGCACCGTGCGGCCCGGCAGCGTGACGGCGACGTGGTAGTGCCGCGTGCGCCCGACGTAGAGGCCGGCCTTGATGGTGCGGAAGAGAAACTGCCCGCTCGACCCGGTGAGGAACTGGCCGAAGCCCGCGAAGTTCGCGTCGCACGACGCGTTGCGCGCCGACGTGGTCGAGTAAACGTAATCGCCCTCGCCGTCCGCGTGCCACAGCTCGACCAACGCGCCGCGCACGGGATTGCCGCTGGCATCCAGCACGCGCCCGCTGAGATACGTGACGACGCCGCTGGCGATGGTGAGGTTGTCGTTGAGCTGGACGAGGTCGTTGTCCTTGTCGAGCGGGAGATTCGCGGCCAGCGGATAATACGGCCCCTGTGTGACGATGGGCGTGGCCGCGAGCGCCTCGGCGTAGAGGCCGGTGGTCGTGAGGAACGCTCCGCTGGCCGCAAGCTGGCGGAGGAAACGGCGGCGGTTGTCGAGGGACTTGGTGGTGATGAGGTGCATGGTGTGTCTGGGAGAAACGAAATTATCGGCCGTGCCGGTCGGTGATGGGCGGGAGGACGAACGTGGTGAAGAGAGAATCGCGCGGCCCCACTTCGCTGCACACAGAGCGCCGCCGCATCTGCCAGTCCAGCTCCGGCACGCTGGCGGGCTTGCAGCCGGCGGGCGGCGGGCTGGCGTTGACCTGTCGCCACTGCTGCAGGCGGAGCGGCAGTTCGTTGACGCGGGTGAGATGCCGCTGCTGCTCGGCGAGGATGTGCTCGGACGTGGTCGGTTTTTTCATACGCCTGCAGCCTACGCGCGGGCCGATTAAGCGAGGATTATGCGGGGCAGAAACCAGCTTCAGGAAATCTCTGTAGGGAAGCAGACGAGGCGGAACAGCGATTCGGGCGTCGGGGGCCTGCGGTTCGAGTTTCGGGAACCCGAGCTGGAAGGAGTGGGGAACCCCACCGAGGCGAGGAGCCGCCGCCCGAATCAAGGGCAGCGATGGGCAGCGTTCAAACCGCCAGGAACGGCACCCGGTGCGGTGGTGTGGGCGCGACTCTTGGTTGCAGACGAAGATGCCCCAAGACAGAGGCGAGAAAGGGCAACGTCTGGAACGGCTTCACGATGATGTCCACCGCGCCCAACCGGCGGGTCTCCTCCTTGAGTTCGGGGTCGGCATCGCCGGACACAAGCATGATGGGCAGACTTCTGAGCCGCCGCTCCTCCCTGACCAGCCGGCATAGTTCCAGCCCGCTCATGCCGGGCAGGGAAGTGTCCACCAGCAGCAGGTCGAAATCATCTTCTGCAAGACACTCGAGCGCGTCCTCGCCGCTGTTCACGAGCGTGGTGTCAAGGTGCGACCGCGTCAGGGTCGCGCGCATCAGGCTCCCGAGGTCGAAATAACTCTCGACCAGGAGCACGCGAGCAATTGGCTTTTGCATGGAGGTTGGTTGGGCTGGGGTTTTGCTGGACAGACTGGTGGCCCCGTGAGGAAACGCATGCTACACCTCCGCGCGAATTCGCCCGGCCGGATACCTCACTTCGCGCCCTGGTCAATCCACGCGCGAATCAGGCCGACCTGCTCCGCCGTGAGCGCCTTGGCCATGCCGCCGGGACCGCCGGGGCCTTTGCCGCCAAAGTTTTTTCCGTCCGGACTTTTTCCCTGGCCGCCCGGCGCGTTCTTGCCGTCGCCAAAACTTTTCCCATCCGGCCCCTTCCCGCCACCGAATCCGCCTTGGCCGCCCGGCCCTTTGCCACCCGCCCCGCCGCCGCGCTTGGGCGGCATCGCGGTGTCCGGGTCGAGCTGCGCCACCGCGATGACGAGCGGACTCTTCTTGCTGTCGCCGGTGGCGATGGCCTTGCCGCTTTCGCCGCCCTTGAGCGCGGCTTCGAGCGTGTCGAGGCGCAGGCCGCCGCGCGAGCGCTGCGGGCCGTGGCAGTTGAAGCAAGTCGCCTCGAAGAGCGGGCGGATGTCCTTCGCGTAGGTGAGGCCGGTCTTGTCGGACGCGGGTGGGAGCTTGCCCAAGTCCACCTCAGCGGCGGACGCGGCGATTGCGGTGAGGGTGAGGGCGAGGGTCGTGATGGGTTTCATAGTTGCGGGGAGGTTAGCGGGCGGAAGATTAAGCCAGCATTAAGACGGGACGTGTGGCGCTTGTGCAGGCTCAGTTCGCCGTCGGCTGAAGTTCCGCGAGGCGCTTGGTGAGGTAGGCGCGGCGGTGGTCGGCGAAGTCCTTCAGGCTGATGCTCGGGCGCGGGCCGCGCTGGCTCGGCTCCGCCGCCGCGCGCGCGCCGCCAGTCAGGCTGCGCTCGAAGGCCTCGGTGGATTCCAGCTTGCGCGTGTCCAGGCGCACCTCGGCGGCGATGAGTTCGTGATACTGCCGGGCCAGCGGGCCGAGGCGTTCCCAGTCCAGCCATTGCCCGGCCATGTCGCGCACGAGCGCGAGGTAGCGCGCGCGAAACGCGGGGACGGCGAGCAGTTTCGAGATGAGCGGCTTGGTCGCGTCGTCCGCGCCGAGCAGCGGGTCGAGCTCCACGCCATTGACGCGCGGCCCGCCGAAGCCACGGCCACCGCCCGGCCCGCCGAAACCCGGCCCGCTCTTCTGCCCGCCCTTGCCATCGAAGTCCGGCCGTCCGCCGAACTGCGGCCCGCCCTTTGCATCGGGGCCGCGACCGCCGCCCGGTCCGCCGGGTCCGCCGGGTCCGCCGGGTCCGCCGGGTTGGGAGAAGGTCTCGTTCGTGTCGTGCGGGACGATGTGCATGACGCCCTTGGCGTCGAGGTAAAGGCTGTAGTCGCTGGAGCGGACCCAGTAGCCGTCGTTGTTGATGAACACGTTTTCGAGCGCGAGGAACTTGAGCGCGCCGTCCACGTCGAGCAACGGCTTGAGCGCGGCTTCGAGCTGGTCGGGCGGCGTCTCGGTGAGCGTCTTGCAGAGCTTGATGAGCGCAGTCCAGGCCTTGCCATCGTCCTTCGACTTGATGTCGTAAATGCGCTTGTAGGGCGCGGGGTCGTCGCCGAGGTAGGCGAGGCTGCCGCGGCCGCCGGGGCTGCCGGGGACTTTCCAGCGCGTGCCCTTGGTGGACTTGAAGGCGTCGGTGACGAAGTCCTTGTCGAACTGCTGCGCGCAGACATACACGCCCCAGCACTCGCCGTTGATGACCACGCGCGCGAAGCCGGCCTTGGGCGCGGGCAGGTAGGTGCGCGCGATGTGATTGTAGAGCACGGGCCGCAGGAAGCTCGGGTCCTCGTGCGCGTTGAGGAGATGAAGGTTCCGGTAGCCGGCGAGGCGCTGGTTTTCGTGCGCGTAATCCAGCGAGAGGCCGAACGAGCGCTTGCTGCCCTCGGGCACCATCATGAACGACGACATGCCGCGGAAGTGCGCGCCCACGTCGCGATAGACCTTGCCGTCCACGGTGAGCTTGGCGGGCACCTCGACGTCGGTGTTCTTGAAGTCCGCGAGTTCTTTTTCCCAGTCGGGATTGTCGAATTCGAGGAAGAACGTGCGCATCACCGTCTCGTCGAACAGGCCGGCGTCGGGAAAGTTTTTGGCCTCGGCGGGCGTGAGCGCGCGGCCGGGCTTGCCTGGCTCTCGCTGGCCGCCCGGTCCGCCGGGACCGCCGGGGCCGCGCGGCCCGCCTTTGCGCGCGCCACCGTTGGCCGCGAGAAACTCGCGCGCTGCTTTGCGCTCGGCGGTGTTGAGGCGTTTGTCGCCGTCCTTGTCGAACTGCTCGACGAGCTTGACCTTCTGCTGTCCGCCCGGAGGTCCGCCGCCGCCGAAGGGCCGTTCGCCCGGCTGCGGCGCGCGTTGCTCCTGCGCGAACGCCATCACGGCGACGAGCCACAAACCCGCCAGCCCGCCGGCGACGCCGAGCAACGAGGTGAACTTCAACGCGGGCGCAAGCCGGTGCGCGCGGCGCGCGGTCCATGCGGGACGGAGACGGGAGGAGGAGTCAGAGCAGTTCGTTTTCATGGGAGGCAGGATACGGGGTGGAACATTAAGACAGGGTTAAGCGGGCAAAAGTGTTGGATGCGCGAGGTCGGCCGCGCGCTGCGGTGCGCGAGGTCGGACGGGGCGCGCGCCGTCCGCCGCGTCGCGCTGCCGGGCGCTGAGGAACAACGCACTGGCGACTCGGAGCGCGCCGAGCGAGCTGAGGAGGCTGATGGTTTGCATGGTGGCGAGCTGGCGGCGCTCGTGGTCGTCCGCTTCGTTTGCCGGCAGGTGACAGGCTGTGTTCTTCATGCCGCCACTTTCGCAGGCTGCCGATTAAGCGGGCGTTAAGCGGGGATGAAGTTGCGTGCTGTCATCCACTGATTTGCCACGAAAGGCCACAAAGAGCGGAGAGGGAAAAACATGTTCTCCGTTTTCCTTTGTGCTCGCTGCGCCCCTTCGCGGCAAAAATTCGCGCGGCCGTCTTAATCTTCCCTTAATCCGCGCGCGCTATCCTGCGCCAGTTGACCAATGGCTCCGCGCTCGCTTGTCGCGACCGGAAGGCCGACACTGCGCCAGCCCGAACCGCACATGAGAATCCTCGTCGTCGAAGACGAACCGCGCTTGCAGCGCAACCTCGCCAAGGCGTTGCGCGAGGCGGGCTACGCCGTGGACACCGCCGGCGACGGCGTGGAAGGCGCGTTCAAGGCGGGCGATTACGACTACGACGCCATCGTGCTCGACGTGATGCTGCCCAAGATGGACGGCTGGGAAGTCCTCGCCCGCCTGCGCGAGACGAAGAAGACCCCCGTGCTCCTGCTCACCGCGCGCGACGCCACCAGCGACCGCGTGCGCGGCCTCGACACCGGCGCCGATGATTACCTCGTCAAGCCCTTCGACCTGCCTGAACTGCTCGCCCGCGTGCGCGCGCTCATCCGCCGCTCGAAGGGGCAGGCGAAGCCGGAACTGGTGCTGGGCGACATCGTCATCAATCCCCGCACGCGCACGGTCTCGCGCGCGGGCACGGCGGTCACGCTCACCGCGCGCGAGTTTGCCATATTGGAATATCTCGCGCTGCATCGCGGCGAGGTCATCTCGCGCACGACGCTTTACGAGCACCTTTTCGACGAGAACGACGACACGCTCTCCAACCTCGTGGACGTTCACATCTTCAGCATCCGCAAGAAGCTCGGCCACGACCTCATCGCCACCCGGCGCGGGCAGGGGTATTGCATCGAATGAACGGCGAAGTTCAAATTGCGAATATTGAATGCGAGTCCGTGCGCGGGGGCCCGGTCGCACACAACGGTCAGCGG
>JBEBFV010000627.1:0-2545 GCA_040081795.1 Limisphaerales bacterium
CGGCTTGCACAACCTCCGCACGACGGCACGGGCGACCACCTGAAAATAACGCCAATTCATTCATACGCCTTTTCACCTATTACGCATAGAGTCTAATGAACCGGAGTAATTAGTCCTTAGTAATTTGTCCCAGCCAATAGCACCTCACCTCCATACGAAGCACTTCTCACTAATTACTAATCACCTTTCAAACCCATGAAGATCGAACTCAGAAAGTCGTTTCAATTCGAGGCCGCCCACCTCCTCCCGCTCCTGCCTGAGGCGCACAAGTGCCGCCGCTTGCACGGCCACAGCTTCAAGGTGGAGATCGTCATCGCTGGCGAGTGCGATCCGAAGCTGGGATGGCTGATGGACTACGCGGACATCAAAGCCGCGTTCAAGCCGCTCTGGGAACAGCTCGACCACCGTTACCTCAACGAAGTCTCTGGACTCGACAACCCGACGAGCGAGAACGTGGCCGTCTGGATTTGGGAGCGGCTGAAGCCCGCGTTGCCGATGCTCACGGAGGTGGTCGTGGCTGAGACTTGCACCGCGCAGGCGGTGTATCGCGGCGGCGGCTAGTTCAGCGCGTCACATCCACGAAGGTCTTCACCACGCGGTTCCCCGCCGTCATGCGGGCGAAGAGCGCGGGCAGCTCGCTCAAGGCGCATTCCCCATCCACGAAGTCAGTGGCGCGGATGACGCCGGCCTCGATGAACTCAAGCGCGCGGCGGATGGTGCGCGGCGTGTGGTGGAAGCTGGCCCGCAGCGTGAGGTTGGAATAGTGGATCAGCCCCGTGTCCAACGAGACGCTCGTGCCCGCCGGACAGCCGCCGAAAAAGTTCACCGACCCGCCCTTGCGCACGAGCTGCACCGCCGCCTCCCATGCCTCCGGCTTGCCGACCGCCTCGATGACGGCGTCGAAGTTCGGCTTCGGTAAACGCGCGGTGACCGCCGTCACGATGTCGCCCTCCGGTCCCACATCAATGACCGCGCTGGCTCCGAGCCGAAGCGCCGCAGCCAGCCTCGCCTCGCCGCGTCCAGCCACCGTGACTTCGCAGCCAAGCTGTTTCGCCAGCGCAACGAACATCAGCCCAATCGGCCCCGCACCGATGACCAGCACGCGCTGCCCGGCGGTGAGCTGCGACTCCTCGACGCCTTGCACGACGCACGCGAGCGGCTCGGTGAGCGCGGCATCACGGAACGCGGTGCCGGGCTTCAGTCGCAACAGGTTCTTCTCCACCAGCCGCGCCGGCACGACGATGGACTGGGCGTAAGCGCCATTGAGGAAAAGCAAGTCGTCGCAGAGGCCATGCTGGTCACGCGCGCACGAGTCGCAGTCATCGCACGGCGCTGAGTTCGCCACTACGACGCGGTCGCCCATGCGCCAGCCTTCATTCCGCGTTTCCGAGATCTCACCCGCCAGCTCGTGGCCGAAGACGGCGGGCGGCACGATCATCTTCGCGTGGTAGCCGCGCTTGAAGACCTTGAGGTCCGTGCCACACGTCAGCGCCGCGCCGATTCGGATGCGCACCTCGCCCGGCGCGAGCGGTCGCTCGGCGACTTCTTCTAGGCGGACATCTTCTTTTCCGTGGAGGACTGCGGCTTTCATGGTTGGCTGATGCGTGATGCGTGAGAATTGCCGGTTGCGCTCGTGCCAGAGCACGCATCACGCATCACTCTTCACGCCCCAAGTCTGCAACAACGCGCTTGCCTCGCAATGCCATTTTCCCACAGCGTCGCGCCCGCTCATGGACACCATCAAGCAAGTCCTCGATTTGTTCCTGCACTTGCAGGACCACTTGCACCACCTCACGCGCGAGCATGGGGCGTGGGTGTATGGCATTCTCTTCGCCATCATCTTCGCGGAGACGGGGCTGGTGGTGACGCCGTTCCTGCCGGGTGATTCGCTGCTGTTCGCGGTCGGCGCGATCGCGGCCAACGCGGACAGTGGGCTGAACGTCTTTGTCGCCGGAGCGGTCATCTTCGTCGCGGCGGTCATCGGCGACACGGTGAACTACTCCGTCGGCAAGTTCGCCGGCGCTGCGCTGTCGAGGCGCTATCCCCGGCTGATACGACCCGAGTATCTCGCTAAGACGCACGAGTTCTTCGAGCGCTACGGCGGCAAGACCATCATCCTCGCGCGCTTCGTGCCCATCGTGCGGACCTTCGCGCCGTTCGTGGCGGGCAGCGGCGCGATGGACTACCGGCGCTTCATGATGTTCAACGTCGTCGGCGCGGTCGCGTGGGTGGTGACCCTTGTGCCGGCGGGCTGGTTCTTCGGAAACCTGCCGTGGGTGAAGAAGAACTTCGAACTGGTTGTGCTGGGAATCATTTTCGTCTCGGCGCTGCCGATGGCCGTGGAAATCCTGCGCGAGTGGCGGAAGCGGAGGCAGGCAGGGGCGTGATGCGTGATGCGTGATCTCGGTCGAGCGCAACCGGCCTTCTCACGCATCACGAATCACGAATCACGCCTTCACCTCCCATCCCGCACATGCTTGTCCATCCACCCCACCATCTTCTCCCACATCTCCGGCAGATACACGTGGCCGAGGCCGGGATAGAC
>JBEBFV010000218.1:0-9769 GCA_040081795.1 Limisphaerales bacterium
GTCGGTCTTGAGAATCGCACCGTCCTTCGTAGATGTCATAGCCGCTATGCTATGACGCCTACGCTCTCAACGCATAGTGGTGCTCCGCGTGACGCTTACTCACGAGCCGCAGCGGACGGAGGCAGTAGTGCAACGCGTGCAGTGCCGGTGGCAGGCTAAACGCCTGCCAGTCGTTGACGCCCGGGGTGACGGCCAGCCAGAAGCAGTGGCGCACCCGGTCAGCCAGCCTTTCCCGCATTCGCAAGTGAAGGCGCAAGGTGGGCAGCACGCCAAGGTGGGCAGGCTCAGGAGTGAACCATATGCGGGAAAGTTCTTGGGCAAGCTCAAGAACCCGCGAGTCGTTGGCCGCAGCACTGGCGAGCGTTTCGGGAACAGGCGGGGCGAACCAGGTCGCCAGCAAATGGACTCCGAGCAGCAAGATGCGGCGGGCACCGGTGGCTTCAGCGCGGCGTTCGATGGCCGCCCAGTCCAGCCCCGGATTCCTTTCAAGCCACGCGGCGAGCGCACAGAGCTGTTCAAGTTTGTTCCAAGTGTGCTTGGCCCCATGCACAAGCAGCAGGAGGGTCAAGTCTTCCGGGGCGAACGTCATCACCGGATGCCCCGCCAGCGTGGTCTTGATGCTGCGTTGCCAGAGTTCCTCGGCGGGCAGGGGAAAGGAGAAATAGCGGGCTCGCGGTCGCCATTGGAGGTCAATCTGGATGCCGTTGGTGGCGTGTTTGAAAGGGTATTCACACTCGATGCGCAGGAGGTCTGCCTCCTCATGTGCCAGTAATGTAAATTCCGCTCGGTAGCCCAGCATTAGCAGAACCTGCTTGGCGCGCAGCACATCGGCTTCGTGGACAAACAGGTCGAGGTCGAAACAGGAGCGCAGGGAAACGTCCCCGTAGGCCTGCTCGGCAAGCAGTTGCCCCTTAAACTTCAGGACTGGGATTTCCTCGCGTTGGAGCGCGGCCTGCACGCGGAGGAGTTCCGCAATCTGCGCGAGTGCGCGGCGCGCGGCACGCTCGCGCATGGCGGTCAGTTGCACCGTGACGGCGGCGGGGATAGTGAGGTCGCTACGACCCAACACCTCGGCGGCGAGCAGCGGGGCCAGACTGTGTCGTGCCGCCAGCGCCAGCACCCGCTGCCAGTCCGCTTCGGAGGTCGGAAGGCCGGCAGCAGGCCCCGGTGGTTTTCCGGTCCACAGCAGCTCTAGCAGCCGGCTGGCGGCGGAGATGGTCGGCGTTGACGGCATCGTGCTCTGGGTCGCCGGCGGTGGACAAGTGGTCGGCCACGACCCGGCAAGGCGTTCCTTACCGCAGCGGGGCAGTTTCTCCAAGCGTCATTCCGACGGCAGCGAACAAGCGGTCCGGCAAGTCAGCGGCGAAAGGCGGACCCCAAGGGACTTTCACACGGAAGACGGGCACGGCTTCGGCCAGTCTAGCGAACAGGGCAAACTGGCGGCGTTTCGGCTCGTCCACTTGCCAGCCATAGACGCGTGGGTAGCCGTTCAGGTAGAAAGAGGCTTGCACCAGCGACAGCCGTTCTGTGTCCAGTTCCCGCTGTTCGCGCGCGGGCTGCGGGATGAGGATCGCGCGCAGTCGCGGCAATGCCTTTTCTCTTGGAGCGAGCAGCAGCGTGGAGCGCCCATCCACCGAGCGGTTGATGTTGGCGGGGGGGAACAAGTCCGCGAGAGCGGCTGCGTTTGGGCGGAGGCGCAATTCACCGGTGCCCCAATGGCAAAGGAAGTTCTTGCCCGCCTGCTGGAGCCGCAACACATCGTCCGTCACGAGGCTGGCCCCGGCCGAGCACAGCAGCGTGGCGAGGGTGGATTTGCCCATGCCCGAGGCACCGATGAAGGCCAGCGCTTCTCCGTCCACGGCCACGGCGCTGGCGTGCAGCACCGGCTCGCCGCGCAGGCTCAGCAGCCAAGAAGGGACACTGCCGTGGAGCAGGAGCGGGAGAATCGCAGTTTTGCCCGGTAGCGCGTGGGCGGTAGCGGTGCAGAGATCGGAGGTAAGGCGGATTTCGCCGGTCTGCGGGTAAAACAGCGACCAGCCGCTTTCGGTTTTGGTCAATTGAACGCCGAAGCCATTCCCAAAGTCTGCCTTGGCCCACACCTCGCCGACCGGCGGCGTGGCATCGGGGGGAAGTTCCTCGCCGCAGTGGACGGTCAGGTCGGGGTCGGATGTTTCCAAGGCAGGCGGAGCAGTCAGTGGTAGTTCTGACCGGATGCAAAGGCCATAAAGCCCATACGTGAAGAACGAACTCATGCGACGCGCAGAGGTCACTCCTGCCGCACTTCGACCAAGCCCGCCGCCTGAAGCTTCTGAAGGAGGGCGAGCATGTCGGCGTGGCAACGATCGGCGGGCACCTCATACTCGGCCAGAATGGCGGCGAGCAATTCACTGACTTTCTTCGGACTGGCGAGCAACTGCCACACGCGCGCGCCCACCGGGTTGAGGCTGTAGTATTTCCCGGACTCCATTTGCAGGATAGCCGCTTCCGCTCCGAGGCCACAGGAGATTTGGCGCGGCGTGACAGCGATCGTTGAGTCGTCGTGAATTTCGGTTTGGACTGCGTCGGGCATGGTAAACAGCTTGGCTGTCAGCGGCGGCCAGTATGGGGAAAGCGGACTGCTTTTCAACCACGTTTCGGTGTCGCAGATGGGCTGGTGCCCGAAGCGGTCAAGGCTTGCTCCGGCGACGAGTAACGGCTGCGCACGTCGGGCGTGTCGTTCAACGGCACGCCGTTCAATTCGACCCACGCGTGCGCCTCGAAGCGTCCGTCGGGATTCCGGAAGCCAAGGCGCAGTTCGCTAGCGACGCCGCTCCGCAGCAGGAAGGCCCACAGCAGCAGCGAGCGCCGCAGGCACGTCGCCGGCCACGGGCAGTGCCGTGCCGCCCGCTCGACGAGCCAGGCGATTCGGCGCGGTGCGGGAAAAGTTTTGTCCCCCGCCTCCTTTTTCCTGGCCCACCGCTCTGTCCACCGCTGGCAGCGCTGCCATGAGAACAACCTCAGCCCAATGTCCACGAACGGTAGCAACAGCAGCGCGCTGAGATAGCAGCGTTGCTCGCTCACCGGGAGCGAGCGGAACGACCGGAGTTTTCGCAGCAAGAGCATTTCGTCAGCGCGGCACGGCTGAGCCGACTCAATCCCAGAGTGTGGCGGGAGGCAATCCGCGATTCGCGGTGGTTCAGGACAGAAGCTGATTTCCGCTGTGCCCGGTCTCAGCCCCTCTGCCCGGCGTTTTGAAATTCCGCCCTTCAGGGTCAGTCCGAATTCGCGGCTGGCGATGCAAACGGGGACTCTCGTCATTCGGCGAGTGATGGCTAAACGAAAAAATCGCGCGGTCGGCGAACGGCCACCCTGCCTCTCCCGATCTCTCCGAAGAGAAATCGAGGAAAGGCAGGGTGGCGGGCAGGCAGGTGGAGCGGTCATCGGCGTCGGCATCTCGGCTTCTTGCGAACGTGGCAGGGTGGGCGTTGATCGTTTCCACGGTTCAGCCATGCGTTCAGCTGGAAGCCGCCATAAATGATGAGCGCTATAATCAGGGCCGGGCAATATCTTTTCTGTAAATTGATTGAGCATCAAGCTGAGGGCAGGTTTTGGTTTTCCATGTTGAGGTAGATTTTTCCGGTTTCCCATTCGTCGCTGGTCTCGGCCAGGAGGGCGGAGATCAGGCGGAGGAGGGATTTTTCATTGGGGAAGACGCGGGCCACGCGGGTGCGGCGTTTGAGTTCCTGGTTGACGCGTTCCAGCGCATTGGAGGTGCGCATCCGTTGCTGGTGGGTGGCGGCGAGCGTGAACACCGTGAACCCTTGCGGCAGATTTTCCTCCATCCAGGCCGCGAGTTTGGGCGCGGTTTTGGCGTAGTAGGCGACGGTCTCCTTGAGCCGTTGTTCTGCGGCGAGGCGACTGGGACATTCGAATACGCCGCGGATGGCGCGGGCGACCTCGGCGCGCTGATCCAGGCGCGGGACGTGAGCCTGGGCGTTTTGCTGGAGGTGGAACTGGCAGCGTTGCCAGGGGACGGCTCCAAAGACGGCCTGGCGTGCTGCGGCCATGCCGGGATGATCGTCGCTGACGATGAAGGTGACGCCGCAGAGGCCGCGCTGGACGAGGCTTTGGAAGAAGGCCCGCCAATGGACTTCGGCTTCACTGAGGGCGACGCTGACGCCCAGGATGACGCGCTGGCCGGCGGGGGTGATGCCCAGGGCGATGAGGACGGCGCAGTCACGGAGCTGGCCGTCGTGCCGGACTTTTTCGTAGCGGGCGTCGAAGACCAGATAGGGGAACTGACCGAGCGGGCGGTCGCGCCATTTTTGGAGTTCGGCGTCCAGGAGTTTGGCGCAGTCGCTCACCTGGGTGGAACTGACGGTGGTGCCGCAGAGTTCCTCGACGATGGCGGAGACTTTGCGGGTGGAGACGCCTTGGACATACATTTCGGCCATGGCGAGTTTGAGGGCCTGCTCGGAGCGGAGGCCCTTTTCCAGGGCACTGGGATAGAAGGCGGTCTCGCCCCGGACTTGCGGCACGCTGAAGGTGATGGGGCCCACGCGGCTGACGAGGGTTTTGGGTTTGTAGCCGTTGGCGTAACCTTGGCGGGTGTCAGTGCGCTCGTAGGGTTGGGCTTGGAGGACGTGATGGCGTTCGACGCGCATGGCTTCGTTGACGAGCAGGCGGAGGCCTTCGGCGAAGCCGTCGTGGCCTTGTTCAGTCAGAAGTTGAAGGACGTTGTTCAAGAGTTCAGGATCGGTGTGGTGGGCCATGTGGTTCTGGATGCTGGATGTGTTTGTCGACACCCCAACAGGGAACCAACGTGGCCCGCCCTCGACCAGTTTTCCGCGTGCGGAGCAGCTTCACCCCATTGGGGTTCGGCTGCGCTCGGCTCGCTACGCTCGCCTTCGCTCCGCCTCACCCCAATGGGGTGAAGCTGGAAGGAAGAAAGACAAATTACAGAAGCAGTTTTACACCGGCATAATCAGCCACGGAATCAGGTTCCAGAAGAGGACGATGACGAATAGCGCGAAGACCGCATTCCAGATCTGCTCGTCGGCGGATTTCTGCGGCATGGAGGTTGTTGGGAAGTGGACGGCCGGGAGGATCGAACTCGCGGCCGTCTTTGGATTCATCAGCAGGGCTGGCGCTCCACCCGACAGGCCAGCATTTCACGTTGGGCGAGCAGGCCGGATTTCCACTGCGGCAACCTCACCACGTCTTTGAGGATGTCGGAACCGAAGAACTCGCGGGTTTTCATTGCGAGCTGGTTCCGGCAGGTGTTGATGGTGCTGGTGCTAACCCGGAACCGCCGAGCCACCTCCTTCAACTGCCCACCATCAGCCAGAGCGAGCACGACAGCCCGGCACCGTTCGTTGAGCGTTGCGGTGAACTGTTCCCAATCGATCTTCCTCGCTGCTTTGGTCGCCGGGTCTTCCTGTTCGTTGCTGAACACATCAGCCAGCAACATCGGCTCACCACCGAACTCATCCTCTTTCACCGTTTCATCGAACGACTCAGGCTCACCATTGCGCATCCTGTTTTTCGGGTGGAGGACGTCCGGACTGCCAGCCGCATATGAACGCCGGCCAGTGCGGGCGTGCAAAACCGTGTAGTAGGCGATGTTGCCTGGTGTGACCTTCTTCCCTCTCAGTTCGGCACTGTTCAACATCCGGGCAGCCATCACGGTGGAGTCCTGCACCAGCTCCTCGTGATCTTCATGGCCGACCTGGCTAACCGAGTGCGGGATCAACACACGGAGACGCGGGACAATTTGATCAACCAACATCTGACCTGCTTTGGGGGACATGCGATTGCCTTTCGAGCTTGGGGTTTGTGGAGAACGAGCGCCCCGTCTTTGTGGAAGACAGGGCTGATCGTTGACGGGAGGGGGCGGCGTTCAACAACTAAACGCCGGTTCCTGTCATTACATTATCCCACCGAATCGAGCACTACAGCAGGCCGGGAGGGGTGCTCAGGAAGGTGCATTTCACCTCATGGCAAAGTTTGACAACTAATGGTGGGCGGCTACTTTGCCGGCATGTCTACCAAGACTGCCAACATCGCCCTCACCGATGAACTCGATGCCTTCGCCCGCAGCGACATGGCGACGGGCGGGTTCGGCAACTTCAGCGAATACGTCCGCGATCTCCTCCGCCATCGCCGCCAGCAGCGGATCGAGGAAGACTTGGCGGTTGTCCGTGAAACGATGAAGGAAGCGCCCGTGGGTGAGCCGCCGGCGGAGATGATGCGCGAACTGTCCCGACTGCGCCGCTCCTCACGGCGGTCAAAGTGAAAATCGTCTTCGATACCAGCGTGGTTCTGGCCGGCATCGGCTGGCGTGGTGAAGCCTACCAGTGCCTCGTCATGGTGGCCCGACGGCGGTTGATCGCTTGCGCCATGACCGCGACCATCGCTGAGGCGCGGGTCAAGGCGGGAGAGCTGACGGCTGCTGGCAGGTTTCCCCATGACCCCAAGCCGATGCTGGACTGGTATCTCGCCAACGTGCGGACCATCGAACCAGCACCCTTGCGCAAGCAGCGCTCGCGAGACCGCAACGATGATCCGATTCTGGCGTGTGCGCTGGGCGCGGGAGCGAAGATCGTGACGGCTTACGACAAAGACCTCCTCGACATGGGCAAGCCGTTCGGGATCGAGATCATCAAGCCGGCGGAACTGCTGCGACGGCTCAAGGTGTAGATGCATGCCTGCACCGGCGAACAGACCGGTGACCGGCGGCCAATCGCCTGTGCTGAGGGTCGCAGGCAAATTCACGGGCAGGTGGTTTCTGAGGCACAGACCGCACAGGCAGGTCGGATTTGCCCGTCACCCGCGTCCGGCCCCTTCCACCGCCAGTCCCTTCCATCCACGCAGATAACGACCCTCGGCGTTTTGGAGATCGCTACGGAAGCCGACTCCGAACTCCTCTTTGCTGACGTCCACGATGAGTTGCCTGAAGAATCGTCGCTGAACAGGCTCTATCCCATTGTTGCGGCAAAACCCTGCAAACCCAGCGTAGCAGTCGCTTATTGATAGAAGTTGGCCGGGCTGAGATTTGACGGCTGACTGGATGAACCGGCGGGCTGCTTGGTTGGGCTGCTCCTCACCTTCAACTCGACGATTCGGACTGGTGCGGGAGAAGAAGGTCGCGTCTGCCTCCAAGATTGAGCGCGCCTTCTTGACCACCGCTTTCAAACACTCCTCGTCTCGGAATTCCACGAACAAGTTTACCTTGTCGACCGTTGAAGGCATTTCCTCGGCACACCTAACCAAGAGTGCCGAGAGCAGGGTCATCAGCTTGGCTTCGCTGGTGGGGTGGAAGCGGTCGTCCCGGGGCTCCAAGAAATACCACTGCCGCTCGGGTTCGTAGAAGATGACGCGGTGTCCGAGCTGGCTGTCGCTGAGTGTGGACGCGAAGAAGTTGTCGTTAAGCGCGGTGGCGGTGATGCGCTGCCTGCCCGTCACGCGATCCACGGCAACTTCCTCCAAGAACGGACAGCCCCACCGCCGGACCTCATCTGGAAATCTGCGTGCAAACCATTCTGACGGTGTGGCTGGCGGCTGGGCGGGGATGTTGACGTCTCTGAACCCAAACGGGATGTCGCCTCGTTTCAACTGAACGGTTGTGGTGCTCGTCATCGTCATTGTGGAAGTTTGAGGTGCCGATGATGCTTTCCACGTTCTCGGTGTCCCCGGTCACGAGCGGATGTTCGGCGGGCAGCACGGCCTCGAAATCCTGCGTGAACGCGTTGGCACCCGGATAGATCTTCGTGACCGTGAAGCGGCGGCCGTTGGTCTGAGTCGCTTCAATTTCCCACACCACGCGGATGCTGTCACATCCTGTGGCACTGGCTCCCACGGCGCTGCTGTCGCCGATGACATCGACGACGACAGCGTTGTGAATGCCTTCCGGCGCTGGTTTCCAGCGCGATTTATGTTTGAACTTAATCATAGGATTATCCTGGTTGATGTTTCGGAGGCGGGGCGGAAACCACCTGGCTCCGCCCACAGCCCGCGTCTTGATTGATTACGCTGCCTCCTGCTGCTGTTGCTTTTCCAACTCGCCCCACCGGCCCAGCTCACGAGCGAGCTTGAAGAGCAGGTTGCCCAGCTCCTTGCGGCGGGTGCTGTCGGAATAAATGTGGTTCGCCTTGACGGCCATCGCGTGCAGTTCGTGCAAGGGAGTCGGGCCGTTCGCTGGCAGGACGGGTATCGGCGTGATAGGACTGGCCGGCTCCACCACCTCGACTTCCGGCACCTCCAGTTCCTCAACGACCGGTGCAGCGTCGTCAGCGACTTCTACGACTACTTCCCTGGGCTTGGCCGGCTGCTTCCTGGCCTTGTCCTCGGCGATGAGCTTGCGAATCTCGCGTTCGGTCTTGGGCGCGTTTTCGCCCATGGGCGAATTCTCGCGGACGAACTTCCCCACGGCCGCCTGCCGGTAGGCATACGACTGGCCCAGCCCGTGGACCGTCTTGCAGTATTCCGGAAAGGACTTGAAGCGGTCGCGGTAGAGCTTGCGGCGCTTGATCTCCTCCAGCGCGCGGGCAAACTCGTAGAACGATTCCTTGGTCTCGGCGATGACCCGCTCGCACCGTTGCAGGTCGCGTTGCTCCTCGTCGGTCACCCGCCTCCACCTACGCCAACGGCATCATCTACTCGCCCGACCTGGGCAGGACCTGGGCGCAATACGATCTCCGGGAATTCGGCCCGCGCTCCGGCTGCCGGATCCACCGGAAGAACAGCGACGGCTGGTTCCGCCTCGATTTGCGCAAAGGCTGGATCGACCGCGCAGAAGTCATGTTCCTCAAGCCGAAGCCGTGACCTCGCCCCCGGCGCTGGTTCTCGTTGCTTGTTCTCGTTGTTTCCTTCGGGTGCGTCGCGCTGCGGGCCTGACAGGGAACGACAGCAGGGTTGCTGGGACCGGGCATCTAAAAAGGAGCCGCCCCTCGCGGGACGGCTCGTTTCGCGGTGCTTACGCCGTGCGGCGATCCATCCGGCACGCCATCTGTTCGCGCAGGACGGTCAGGTTCTCGCGCCACTGAGGCGTCCGCTGAATCAGGTGCAGCACGTCAGCGCCCATGAACGAGCGCACGAGTTCCGTGAGCTGGTTGCGCCAGCTCTGCACGGTGCTGCGTGAAACGCCCTTGCGCGTGGCCACCTCCTGGAGCCGGGCTTCGTCGGCCATGCAGTGCAGGACGGCCAAGGCGCGTTCGTCCAAGGTGGCGACCAGCGCCTGCCAGTCCAGGTTGCGAGCGGCGGTCTCCGCGGGATCCTCGGCCTCACTGGCGAGCATGTCGCCGAGCGTGAGGGATTCATCCGGCGCGTCGTCCGGGGCGGGCATCGGCGAGGCGAGCGACGTGACGCGGCTCAGGCCCATGATCTGCGTGCGCGACCCCATGGCGTCGCTGCGCCCCGCGCTGTGGCTGCGGCGACCACAGCGGATATGCAGCATCGTGTAGAAGGCGACGTTGCCGGGCGTCACTTGCTTGCCCTTGGCCCGGGCACTGGCGAGCAGACGAGCGGCCATCAGGGTCGCGTCTTGCAACAATTCCTCGGCGTCCTCGGCACCCACGAAGGAAACGTGGTGCGGGATCAGGTGGCGGAGGCGGGGGACAATTTCATCGGTGAGGACATTATCAACATGCGAACTCATTCGGGATCTCCTGGTGAACCAACGTGGACCCGTGGAATGGCCGCTCCCGCCAGCGGCAGGAGATCACGGCCGTGGCGGGGAAGGCGCAGCGAGGCTTGCCTTCAGAGGTTTATAGCGCGGGGGAAGGGGCTGTTG
>JBEBFV010000219.1:0-9735 GCA_040081795.1 Limisphaerales bacterium
GTGCACGCCCACCGAGGTCCGTGCAACGAAAAGCCCGAGCACCAGCGCGACCAGCACCGCGCCCAGTGCCATGCCGATGACCATCGGAGAAAGTTTCATTGGCAGGAAATGTGTTCTGGCGCGCGGGCTTTGACAAGGCAGCCGGGGCAGGACCGCTTCACTTGAAGAACAGCAGCTTGCACCCCACCAGCACGAGGAAGCCGCCGAATGTCCGCTTCAAGTCATCCGCGTGAATCTTCGTCGTGAGCCACGCGCCGATGTAGCCGCCGGCCAGCGCCGTGGGCACCAGCGCGGCAACCACGTCCCACTTCACGTTTCCCTGCGAGTGATGCTTCCACGAGCCGACCAGCGCCGTGGGCACGATGACCGCCAGCGACGTGCCGATGGCGGACTTGATGTCGCCGACCTGCGTCCCGAGCAGGAGCAGCATGGCCGGCACCATCACCACGCCGCCGCCCACGCCGAACAGGCCGCTCGTGATACCGCCGACAATCCCCACCAAACCCGCCAGAAGATAGTTCATGCGGAGTTGATGCCCGCTGGCGAAGAGCGGGGCAAGACTAACGACGCAGCGGGTTTGAAACGCGCCGCAACAGATCGCGTCCAACGCAGCGCTCGACGCGCCATGAAACTCATTCCCCTCAGCCTGCTCGCCTCACTGCTCTGGTTTGCCAGCCCCGCTCTCGCCGCGCCGGAACCGCTCACGCTCAAGCTCTGGCCCGACGGCCCGCCCACCGCAATGAAGCCCAAGTCCGAGGCCACGGTGAAGCTCATCCAGTCCTACGGCGGCACCAACGCCACGCGCATCAGCGACGTGACCGATCCGACCATCGCCGTGTTCCGTCCTGAGCGGCCCAACGGCGCGTCCGTCATCGTCGCGCCAGGCGGCGGGTTCATGTTCATGTCCTACGCGAGCGAGGGCACGCAGGTCTGCGAATGGCTGAACTCCCTCGGTGTCACCGCCGTGCTGCTCAAGTATCGCACGCCCACGCGCGACGAGGCGGAGATGTTCGCACTACCCGTGCAGGACGCCCAGCGCGCGCTTGGTCTTGTGCGGCACCGTGCGGCGGAATGGAAGCTCGACCCCAAGCGCGTTGGCCTGCTGGGCTTCTCCGCCGGGGGCAACCTGGCCGGCCACGCCGCGTGGGACCGCACGCCGCGCACCTACCCGCAGAAGCCCGACCTCGACGACCCGCGCGGGCCGGACTTCCTCGTGTTCATCTACGGCGGCGGCTTCCTCGACGCGACGGACAAGACGAAGTTCCGCCCCGGCTTCAGCGTGCCCGCAGATGCCCCGCCCGCGTTCTTCCTCGTCGCCCACGACGACAAGTCCAACCCCATCGAAGCCGCGATGCTCTACTTGGAATACAAGCGGCAAAACCTCTCCGCCGAGCTGCACATCTGCGCCAAGGGCGGCCACGGCTTCGGCATGAGGAAGAGCAAAGACCCCATCGGCGAATGGCCGGCGCGCTGCGGCGAGTGGATGCAAAGCATCGGCTTGCTCGGGGCCGCACCGGCCACAACCAAGAAGTAAATCCATGAACCGCCGCGCCTTTCTTCAGTCAGGAGCCGTCCTCGCCGCCTCCGCCACGTCCGCCTTGCCGCAAGCCGCCATCAGCAAGCGCACGGAGTTCATCGCCTCCATCGAGAAGGTCACGCTCCGCCGGGGGCGCGACGGCGGTGGGCCGACGTGGTTCCACCCGCGCTGCTGCATGGTGCCGGGCGCGAGCGGCGCGACGGTGTTCATGACACTGCAAACGATCGCCGGCTCGGACTACTTCGGCCCGGTGCATTGGATGACCTCGCGCGACCTCGGCAAGACCTGGACCGAGCCGCAGCCCGTCCCCGCGTTGGGCCGCGTGAAGCAAGGCGCTGGCCCCGCCGAGGAAGGCGTCTGCGACGTGGTGCCCGAGTGGCATCCGCAGACCAGGTCCGTCCTCGCGATGGGCCACAATGTTTTCTACTCCGGCCCAAAGTTTTCCGCCGACCAGCCGTCGCGCTGGCCCATCTACGCCGTCTGGCGCGACGGGAAGTGGGGGCCGCGTCGCAAGCTGGAGTGGGCCGACCCGCGCGGGGCTCACATCTACTCGAACAACTGCGGCCAGCGCGTCGTGCTGCCCAACGGCGACATCCAAATGTCCTTCACCTTCGGCCCCACGAAGACCAAGCCCCGCTCCGTCGCCGGCGGGATTTGCTCCTTTGATGGCGAGACGCTCGCGGTGAAACAAGTCGGCGAGGAGATTCCACACGACAAAGGCCGCGGCCTGCTGGAGCCGTCGGTGACGCAGTTCTACGGCCGCTTCTTCCTGACCATCCGCGCCGAGGACAGTCGCGGCTACGTCTGCGTGAGCGACGACGGCTTGAAGTGGACGGCGAAGGAGCCGTGGGCCTGGACCGACGGCACGCCGCTCGACATGTCCACCACGCAACAACACTGGCTCACGCACTCCGACGCGCTCTTTCTCGTCTATACGCGCAAGGACGCGAGCAACTCGAACGTCATCCGCTGGCGCTCGCCATTGTGGGTCGCGCAGGTGGACCCGCGCACGCTGCGCCTACGCCGCGAGACCGAGCGCGTCGTCCTGCCGCTCGTGGGTGACGGCGTGAAAGACCCCGACCGCGTCGCGATCATGGGCAACTTCCACACAACGAATGTCGGCCCCGACGAGTCGTGGGTGACGGTCGGCGAGTGGCAGCCCAAGAACGGCATCAGGGGCGACCTCCTGCTCGCGCGCATCCGCTGGACGCGGCCGAACAAGCTCGCGTGAGGCGGACACTTCTGTCCGCAGAGAGAAGCCACGGCGGGAAGAACTGCGGGACAGGAGTGTCCCGCTTACACGCAAGAATTCCTCGACCCAAACGCGGGACCGGACGTTGAATCCTCGTATGACCTCCGCCTTGCCGCTGCCGGGCCTTCTCCCGTCCATCGTCGTCCTCGCCGCACTTCTCAACCTGACGACCCAGGCCCAGCAGCCGGGCGGGACGCAGCGCCGCGATGAGCGCGGCCCGTGGGATCAGGACGTGTTGGTTTATCGTCTCGGTGAAGGTCAGCCGGAGAAGCTCGCGACGTTCGGGCGCGCGGGCGTGCCGACGCTCGCCCGGCTCAAGGACGGGCGGCTCATCACGGCGTTCCAGCATTTCCCGGCGGATGACAACCGCAACTTCGACCGCGTGGCCGTGAGCTTCTCGCGCGACGAAGGCCAGACGTGGACCAAGCCGGAGCCAATCGCGATGGATGGAATGGATGCGGGCCTGGCGCGGCCGTTCGACCCGACGCTCGTGCCGTTGCCGGACGGTGGCGTGCGACTCTACTTCACGTCGAACCGCAGCCCGGACTTCCGCCGCAGCACGCCGGCGATTTACTCGGCCGTCTCACGCGACGGGTTGTGCTACGAGTTCGAGCCGGGCGTCCGCTTCGACGTCGAGGGGCGCGTCGTCATTGACTGCGCGGCCGCTCTGCACGACGGCGTGTTCCATCTCATCGTGCCGGACAACGGGACGCCGGAGGAGATGCGGGCGAATGAGCAGCGCCGCGAGCCACCGCGCGGGGAGAAGGGTTATCACGCGGTCAGCAAGGACGGGCTGAACTTCGAGCGGATCGCGGATGTGACGATGCCGACGCAAGGCCGCTGGCTGGGCAACATGCAGAGCGAGGGCAGGCGGCTGGCGTTCTTCGGCACGGGTCCAGGTCCCTGGCCGGCGACGAGCGTGGACGGAGTGACTTGGCAGACCGGCACGAGTCCCACACGCGTTCCCGGAGCCGACCCCGGCACGGTGAAGCTCAGAGACGGCTCGTGGCTCGTCGCCGTGACCGGCCCGCCTCGCGAAGGCACTGCCAGCGCGCGGAACCGCCAGCAGCAAGGCCAGGGCGCTTTCGCGCCGCCCGGCAACTTCAACGGCCCGCGCCCCCTCACGCCGAAGACCACGGCTGAAATGCTGAACCAGATGTGGAGCCGGGGACAGGCCACGGGCAAGGGGCCGGTGCGGTTGCAGAATCTTTCCCTGCGGCTGGAGGACATCGCGACGATCATCCCGATGGGCCTGACCGCGAGCGGACACGTCACGCCCAGCGACCATCTCTACATCCTGCCGAAGTCGTCGCCGGACCGGGCGCGTCGCACTGACGTCGTTGCGGTCGCGGATGGTTTTCTCGTCGTCATCCAGTGGCGGCCAAATGGCAACCCGGACCCGACAGTCTTCGACCGCGCAGTGGACTTGAAGCTCACGCTGGAGCACTCGGCGACGTGCTGGAGCTACTACGACCACGTCACCGAGCTTGAGTCGTCGCTGCTCAAGGAAGTCGGCGAGCCGCTGCGGCCCGGCCCGCCGTTCAACGTGCGTATCCCGGTGAAGGCCGGGCAGGTCATCGGCCATGTCGAGCGGATGTTCGACTTCGCTCTCGTGGACACGACGGTGACGCGCACGGGCTTCGCGCGGCTGGAGCAGTTCCTCCATCGCGACCCGTGGAAGCCGCACACGGTGGACCCGTTCGACTATGTGGACGAGCCGTTGCGCGGGAAGCTGCTCGCGCTGAACCCGCGCAAGTCGAAGCCGCTCGGCGGGCAGATCGGCTACGATGTTCCGGGCCGGCTCATCGGCAACTGGTATCGGCAGGACAGCGGCGGTTACGCGGGCTTGAACCGACGGCTCGACTACTGGGATGGACACGTCTCGTTCGTGTATCACCACGTCGAGCCGACGACCCTCGTCGTCTCGCTCGGCAGCTACGAGGGCAGGCCCCGGCAATTCTGGGTCAAGGGCAACGGGACGGACCCGGCGAAGGTCAGCGCGGCGGACGGTCTCGTAAAATACGAGTTGCTCTGGGGCCAGCTCGGCAGCTCCGGGCAGCGGCAGGTGCGCCACGACGCCGACGTGGTCCAAGGCGTCGTGCTCGCGCAAGTATTGGCCGAGGGGAGGGTGCGTTTGGAGGTCATCCCCGGCCGCGCGGGCGCGGAGGTGAAGGGCTTCAGCGAGGCGGCGCAGATTTACGAGCGGTGAGCGGGTTGAGACTTTCCTCCCGTCACCGGTCGTGGTAAGACTCAGCGCGTGAGCCAACTTCAAGCGACTGCACCGCGCCCCGGTGCGCCCCGGCACAGCGTCCTGATCGTGGACGATGATTCGGAGACGGTGGGAGTGCTGGCGGAGATTCTGGAGGCCGAGGACTTCGATGTTTGGAAGGCATTCACCGCACAGCAGGCGCGGGCTGTGCTCGCCAAGCGGCAGCCTGAACTCCTGTTGCTGGATGTGAAGCTGCCAGATGAGGACGGGCGGGACTTGTGCCACTGGCTGAAGTCGGAGGAACGGCTGAAGCAATCGTTCGTCATCCTGATTTCCGGGCTGGAGATCGGCGTCCAGAGCCGTGTCTCCGGCCTGAACCTGGGCGCGGATGAATACCTGACCAAGCCCATCCAGCCGCAGGAGCTCATCGCCCGGCTTCGCTCGTTCCTGCGCATCCGCGATGCCTCCGAGGCGCTCCGCAAATCGAACGAGCAGCTTGAGGAGCGTGTGCTCGAGCGCACCGAGGAGCTGCGCCTGGCCAACGGCGAGCTGCACCAGGCCGCGGAGGAATTGCGCGCGCTCACCAGCCGCCTGATCGAAACCCAGGAGCGCGAGCGCCGCCGCCTTGCACACGAGCTGCACGACGAGGCTGGCCAGGCGTTGACCGTGCTGAAGTATTCCTTCGACAACATCGAGGAGGCCGCCCGTGCGCTGGCGCCCGAGGCGGTTGCAGACGGGCGGGCCGCGCTCACGCGGCTGACGCAGCTCATCCGGAATCTCTGGCAGGAACTGCGCCCGGCGATGCTTGAGGACTTCGGCCTCGTGCCGGCGCTTGTCTGGTATTTCGACCGCTTCACCCCCAGCACGCGAGTCAGGGTGGACTTCCAGCACGAGGGCGCGGATGGCCGGCGGTTTGACCGCGCGCTGGAAACGGCCGTGTATCGGACGGTCCAGGAATGCCTCACGAACGTCGCCCGCCACTCCGGCGCGCAAAACGTCCGCGTGCTGCTCCGGGCCGGTCCCGACATGTTGCAAGTGCAGATCACCGACGAAGGCTGCGGCTTCGACGCCAGCGGCGGCCTGAGCCGCAACGGAAGTTGCGGACTGGTGGGCATGCAGGAGCGCGTGCGCCAGTTGCGCGGTGCTCTTGCTTTCACCACGCGGCCCGGCGCGGGCGTCCGCGTGAGCGCGGAGTTTCCGCTGGCCGAGGTCAAGCCCGTCGAGCCGCCGGACTTCACGACGTTGGACACACGGATGCTACGGCCCGCTGACTTTGCCAAAGCCAGCTCACCCGCCACCGCATGAAGACGACCAGCATCCTCATCGTGGAGGACCACCCGCTCGTGCGGCGCGGCATCCGGGGGCTGCTCCAGTCGCAGCCGGACTTCCGCGTCGTCGGCGAGGCAGCCAACGGACTCGAAGCGCTCCACCTCATCGAGCAGACCACGCCCGAAGTGGTCATCACCGACATCGTCATGCCGATGGTCGGCGGCCTCGACCTCCTGCGTGAGCTGGTCAAACAGACGCCGCGTCCATTGCTCATTGTCCTCTCGCTCTTCGACGACCCACGTTACGTGCAGGAGGCCACAGAGGCAGGGGCCGCCGCCTACGTGCTCAAGCAGTCCGCGCCCACCTTTCTCGTCACCGCCATCCGCGACGCGATGGCCGGCCGCTTCTTTTGCACACCGCCCGTTTCCGGGGAGGCGCTGGCCGAGATCGAAGCGCGTTTCCGAAATCAGCCATGGAACCGCCAGGATCTGCTGACCGAGGACGAGCGGCTCGTCTTGAAACTGCTCGGCTCCGGCAGCGCGCCGGAGGAAATCTCCCGCCGCATCGCGCACCAGCCGCTCCCGTTCCCGATGGTTTGCCAGAGCATCGTCCTCAAGCTCGGCCTCGCGAACCAGACCGACCTCCGCAGTTTCGCCGAGCAGTGGACCGCGAAGCAGAACTGACGCGCGCCGCCAGAATCCGGCTGGCCTTGGGCAAAATTGTGTCTGGCAGCACTTTGCCGCGTCGGGGATGATGCGCCCCGTTGTTGCGTCCGACACCTGAACCATGAGCCTCGCCACCGTCCCTGTTGAAATCTCCGACCCCGTCAACGAACGCATTCTCGCGATCTCCGAGGACCAGTTGCAGGGCTTCCAAGCGGACCCGCTCGGAGCCATCGCCCGCCAGTCCGGGCTGCCGCTGGACACCGTCATCGAGCGCATCCAGGCGATGCTGCGCGCGGGCGTCATTCGCCGCGTTCGCCAGACGTTGCTCGCCACGAACCTCGCCCAGGGCGCGCTCGTCGCGTGGGAAGTCCCGCAGGACCGGCTCGACGCCGCATTCGACGACCTGTTCGCCAACGACCCCTTCTCCGGCCACGTCGTCACACGCTCGACCGACGCCGCCACGCCCGGCTCGACCTACAAGCTCTGGACCACGCTGAAGATTCCAGCCGGCTACTCGATGCCACGCCATTGCGAGTATCTCGCGAAACGCATCGGCGCGGGCCACTTCCGGCTCATGCCCGCGAAGAAGCTCTTCGCCCTCGGTGTCGGCCACACTCGGCGTCGCGGCATGGAGCCTGGCAGCAAGGCTGAAGTCCCCGCCGAGGCGACGGACGTCGCGATGGTCACGCTCAACGAACTCGAATGGCGCATCCTTGAAGCCGTGAAGCGCGAGTTCAAGGCGGAGGAACTCATCCCTGACCTCTGGGCCGCGCGCGCCGCCGAAGCGGGCGTGCCGTTGAAGACCTTTCTCGAAGTCGCCGCAGACTTTGACCGCCGCAAGATCATCGGCCGCTTTTCCACCTTCCTCGAACACGTCAAGACCCTCGCCACCGGCGAGAAGGTCACGAAGTTCAACGCCCTCTTCCACTGGGCCGTGCCGCCGGGTCGCGAGATCGAGGCGGGCCGCGAGGTGGGCCGGCATCACATCATGACGCACGCCTACTGGCGCGAGGGTGGCCCCGAGTTCCGCAACGTGAACGTCATGGGCGTCGCGCACGGCACGGACAAGTCGCTCGTGCTCGCGCACAAGGCGGCGATTGACGCGCACCTCGCCAGCATCGGCATCACCGTGAGCTACACGAACGTCTTCTGGGGCGGGCGCAGCGAGATCAAGCCCAGCGAAATCTCCCCCAACGCCTACTGCGACTGGTGCCGCGCGAACGGCCTCGACCCCGAGCGCATGAAGCTCCAGCCCGGCGAGCGGATGATCGCAGGCTGAAGGCGGAGCGCGGATGCCCACGTCCACACAAGCCCCTGGTCACAATCTCGCCGGATCCAGCAGCAGCGGGAAGAACTGGCCTCGCATCGGCTGGTCTTTTGGCACCGGCGGCACGCCTTGCAACGGCGGCAAGTCTGAGTCGCTACACGTTCCATCCTTGAAGGTGTTCAGCACGAGCGCACGCCTCGGCCGCTCAGAGAAGTTCTCACGCGAGCCGTGGACGAGCAGCGGGTGGTGGAAAGTGCCTTCGCCCTTCTTCATCCGAACAGGGACAGGTTTCTGCAAAGCGGCCCACTGCTCGTCATTCAGCACTTTGCGGATCGCGTCCATGTCGCCCGCGAGTCCTGTTATCGGCAGCAGCTCCCAGCGGTGGCTGCCCGGCACATACATCAGGCAGCCGTTGCTCTCGTCCGAGTCGTCGAGGCCGATCCAGCAGGTCAGGTGCTGGACCGGCTTTGTGCGGGTCCAATACGAGTAGTCCTGATGCCACGCCACGACTCCACCGTGCTTGGGCGGCTTGCAGAAGAGCTGGTCGTGCCAGAATCGAACCGCGCCGCCTAGCAACTGGCTCGCCGCCACCGTGAACGCCGGGTTCCACAGCGCGTCGTGAAAGCCCGGCTCGATGCGCCAGCCTCCCAGCGCGTGGAACAACACCTTGTCCGGGTCCGCTGACTGGTTGCTGTGAAACTCGTGGAAAAGGTCGTGTCTCGGATGATGAGGATCGAAGAGGCGGACAAGCTCCGTGCGGAGGGTCTCGACCTGCTCGTCGGTGAGGATGCGGACGCCGGAGACGTAGCCGTCCCGGTGGTAATGCGCCACCTGGTCCGGCGTGAGCTCGAAGCGCCGCCAGTCGTCGCGGGCCTGCGGGAAAGAGAACGTGCCGCCCGCCAGGCCGTGTATTTCAGAGAGATCGCGCACCATGATGAATGTCTTGTTGCCGCGAGCATGGGACGAGGCCGGCCCGCAACCACACGCGGGCTGGCAATCCCTCGTCATCCGTTGCTAACGGGTTGTCATTCGCACGCCGACACGCTTCGCTTGCGCCATGCCCGACCAGCGTCTGCAACGCAGCCTGCGCGCGACCTTCCTCGGCATGGTGGTCAACACCGTGCTCGCCGTGGGCAAGACCGTCGCGGGCTTCCTCGGGCAGTCGCACGCGCTGGTGGCGGACGGCGTCGAGTCGCTGGCAGACTTGTTCAGCTCGCTGATCGTCTGGCGCGGACTGGTCATCGCCGACGCCCCGGCGGACGAGGACCATCCCTACGGCCACGGCAAGGCCGAGGCGCTCGCGTCTGCGATGGTCGCCACCATGCTCCTGCTCGCGGCGTTGTGGATAGCCGCCAACTCCGTGCGCGAAATCTTTCACCCGCACGGAACTCCCGCCCCGTGGACGCTCGTCGTCCTCATCGTCGTCGTGGTCGTGAAGGAAACTCTCTTCCGCCATGTGTTCAGCGAGGCGACCTCCATCGAGAGCACCGCCGTGAAAGGCGACGCCTGGCATCACCGCAGCGACGCCATCACCTC